>CAZPOS010000031.1:0-32564 GCA_964588065.1 uncultured Reyranella sp. | reverse complement strand
TCAACAAGCCGCACAAGCACAACGCCACATCGACCGACATGTGGGAGGCGATCCCGGTCATTCTCGACGAATTCGAGAAGGATCCGGCGATCCGCGTCGTGGTCGTCACCGGCGCGGGCGACAAGGCCTTCGTCTCCGGCGCCGACATCTCGGAGTTCGAGAAGGCGCGCAACACGCCCGAGCAGGTCGCCTACTACGACTAGATCGGCGAGGAGGCCAACCGGCGCCTTCACAGGTGCTCCAAGCCGACGATCGCCCGGATCCGCGGCTACTGCATCGGCGGCGGGCTGGCGGTGTCGCTGCTCTGCGACATCCGCATCGCCTCGGAGAACAGCCGGTTCGGCGTGCCGGCGGCGCGGCTCGGGCTGGGCTATCGCGCCAGCGGGCTGAAGATCCTGACCGACCTCGTGGGCCCGTCCCACGCCAAGGAGATCTTCTTCACCGCCCGGCACTTCAACGCCCAGGAAGCCTTCGGCATGGGCCTGGTCACGCGCGTGGTGCCGGACGCCGAGCTCGATTCCTATGTCGAAAACTACTGCCGCTTGATCGGCGAGAATGCGCCGCTCACCATGCATGCCGCGAAGCGCACCATCGAGGAACTGACGCGCCTCGACGGCGAGCCGGATTTCGCCCGCCTCAACGGGCTGGTGAAGCAGTGCTTCGATTCGGAAGACTATGTCGAGGGCCGCACGGCCTTCATGGAGAAGCGTAAACCGGTCTTCAAGGGACGCTGAACGGGGGAGACGGCGATGACGGCGCTGACACAGGAGCAACGCGACGCGTTCTGGCGCGACGGGTATCTCATGGTGGAGGACGCCGTCACGCCGGCGCAGCTCGCCGCCCTGAAGGGCGAGATCGATGGATGGGTCGAGCAGAGCAGGGCGCATGCCACGCCGTTCGGGCCGCCGACGGTCGATGGCCGCCCGCGGTTCGACATGGGGGCCGAGCATAGTGCTGCGAAGCCTGCGCTGCGGCGGATCAACAACCCGTCCGACATTTCCGACGCCTATCGCGAGGTCATGCTCGACTCCCGGATGGTCGACATGGTGGCCGAGCTGATCGGGCCTGACGTCAAGTTCCACCACTGCAAGATCAACCTGAAGCTCCCGGGCGCGCGGACCGAGGTCAGCTATCACCAGGACTTCGCCTATACGCCGCACACCAACGACGACATCGTGACGGCCCTGCTGTTCCTCGACGATGTCGACGAAAGCAACGGCTGTCTCACCGTGGTGCCGGGATCGCACAAGGGGCCGGTCCTGTCGCTGTTCGAGGGCGAGCGCTTCACCGGCGCGGTCGCGCCCGACGAGGAGAAGAAGGCGCTCAGCCAGTCGGTGCCCTGTCTCGGCAAGGCGGGCAGCGTCTGCCTGATGCATACCCGGCTGCTGCACGGTTCGGCGGCAAACGGCGCCGACAAATCGCGCGGCCTCTACATCTGCGTGTACACGGCGGCCGATGCCGTGCCGATCGCGCGCAATCCGATGCCGAGCCTCAACGAGGGCCGCATCGTGCGCGGCCAGGAAGCCCGTTTCGCCCGTCTGAAGGAGGGGCTGGTCGAACTGCCCAAGCAGCCCAAGACCGCATCGTTCTTCACGGTCCTCGGGCAGGATTCGAAGCAGGCCGCCGAGTGAGCGATCCTCTTCCGGCAATCACCGAGGCCTCGGCCACCGGCGAGATTGCCGACCTCTTCGCCGACATCCGGACCACCGTCGGCGTGCGCGTGGTCAATCTCGTCTGGCGCCATCTCGCCACCATGGACGGCGCGTTGCCCTGGGCCTGGGCGGCGGTGAAGCCGCTCTACCTCGCAGGGCTGCCGGATGCTGCGATGGCCGCCTTCCACCGGACCATGGAGGTGCCGAAACTGGTCTCGCTGGCCGGAGAGGAGCCGACCAGCGTCGATGCCGTTCTGGCGAGCTACGACCATTCCAACACGATCAACCTGTTTGCCCTGGGCGCCCTGCGCGCCTGGCTGAAAGGCGAGGCGGCCTGCAAGGGTACGATCGAGCCCGGCCCGCGCAAGGCGGCGCCCGACCTGGCCCTGCCCAGGCTCGCCTCCGAGCAGGACGTCGCGCCGGAAACCTGGGCGCTGGTTCTGCGCCTCAACAGGTTCGGCGACGAGCCTCAGCCGCTGATCCTGGCCAGCATGTACCGGCACCTGGCCCATGCGCCGGCATTCCTGGCGAAGGTCGAGGCCGCCCTGGCTCCGGTCGCCGCCGACGGCTCCCTGCGACGCGCGGTTCTCGACAATCGCAGGACCGCCGCCACCCTGTCGGCTGACATCGCCCGCGCGATCTCGGCCGACCGGCCCGCCCACGCGATGGAGATCGAGAAGGCCGTCGGCCTGTTCGTCGACCACGCCATCGGCAAGATGGTCACCATCTGCCGCGCGATCCGCGTGGCGCGGGGCGCGCCGCTCTGAAGCGGTTACTCTGCCGCTTTCCGCACGGTCCCGTTACGCGCGAGCCATTCTTCCATCGCCTGTTCCATCGTCATGAAGACGGCGCCGCCCTCGATCAGGCGCTGGATCAGGCGTTCGAGCATCATCATGCGGTGGCCGCGGCCGATCACGTGCGGATGGAAGGTGTAGGTGAGGACGCCGAACTCGGGCTGCACGCGCGTCATGTAGGTGAAGTCGTCGACGAAATTGTCGAGCACGTTGGTGGCGTTCATCAGCCCTTGCTGCACCGCGCCGTTGGGCAGTCGCATGTATTCGAAGTGCGGGAAGTCGTCGAGCGACCAGCTGATCGGCATTTCGAGCAGGGGCGTCTCGCGCCCGCGCACGAACGGCTTCATCAGCTCGGCGACGTCGCCCTGGCGGGCGAAGTAGCAGTCGTAGTCGTGACCCATCATCGAGCTGTCGTACTTGATGCCGTGCTTCAGCAGGAGCTCGATCGAATGGGGGGAGAGATCCCAGGCGGGCGAACGGTAGCCGCGTGCCGTGCGGCCGCTGATGCGCTTGATCGATTCGTTGCCGCGGACGATCTCCTCCTCTTCCTCGTCCCGCGAGAGGGTGACGGGCAGGCGGTGCGTCCAGCCATGATGGGCGAGTTCGTGGCCGGCCTCTACATAGGGCGCGACGGCCTGCGGCGTGCTGTCGATCGTGTGACCGGGCGTGAAGAAGGTGCCCTTGATGCCGTAGCGCTCCAGCAGGGCCACGAGTCGCGGGATGACCACGACGTCGTACTCGCCACGCGAGATCGCGGTCGGCGAGGTCATGCCGCGGGCGATGAAGCCCGACAGGTGGTCGTGGTCGAAGGTGAGGCAGACGATGTGGCGCGGCATGGCGGCGGCTCCGAGAATTGATCGGAGAGAGCTTAAGCCGCTTTGTCGTGCACGCCCATCGCCCGATGATATCCTGCCCCTGATGGAGGTGAGCCATGGACGAAGCCGAACGCCTGCGCGCGATGGTCGATGCGGCCAAGCGCATCGTGGCCTTCACGGGGGCCGGTATATCGACCGAGTCGGGAATCCCGGATTTCCGGTCACCGGGCGGCATATGGACCCGCTACAAGCCGATCTATTTCGACGACTTCATGGCCTCGGACGAGATGCGCCGCGAGTCCTGGCGCCGCAAGTTCGCGACCGACGAGACCCTGCTGAAGGCCGAACCGAACGCCGGGCACCGCGCGCTCGCCAAGCTGGTCGAACAGGGCCGCATGAGCGCCATCATCACCCAGAACATCGACGGGCTGCACCAGCGCTCGGGCGTGCCGGATTCGAAGGTCATCGAGCTGCACGGCAACACGACCTACGCCACCTGCCTCGACTGCGGACACCGTCATGAACTCGCGCCGATCCGCCGGGCCTTCCTCGAAGGCGGCACGCTCCCGCTTTGCGAGAAATGCGAGGGCATCGTGAAGACGGCGACGATCTCCTTCGGCCAGGCGATGCCCGAAGTGCCGATGCTGCGCGCCCAGGAAGAGACGCTGGCCTGCGACCTGTTCATCGTGCTGGGCAGTTCGCTCGTGGTCTATCCGGCCGCCGGGTTTCCGCAACTCGCCCGCCGCAATGGCGCCAAGTTCGTCATCGTGAATCGCGACCCCACGGACCAGGACGACGATGCCGATCTGGTCATTCACAAGGAGATCGGGCCGACCTTGAGTCGTGCGATCGGCGTGAACTGAACGCCGGTCGTTGCAGCACGAGGTTGGACGCGATTTAATCGCCGGAGAAGAAGGAGATTCCAATGCGGATCAATCGCAGGACAGCGCTGCTCGGCGGCCTCGGTGCCGCCGCCTGGGGCGCCATGCCTGCCGAGGCGCAGGACATCACCTTCTTCCGGATCGGCACGGGCGCCACCGCCGGCACCTATTTCCCGATCGGCGGGCTGATTGCCAACGCGATCTCCAACCCGCCGGGTTCGCGCGCCTGTGCCGATGGCGGCTCCTGCGGCGTGCCGGGTCTGGTCGCCACCGCCGTGGCCTCCAACGGTTCGGTAGCCAACGCCACGGCCATTGCCGCGGGCAACCTGCAGTCCGGCTTCGTGCAGTCCGACGTGGCCTACTGGGCCTATAACGGGACCGGCATCTACGAGGGACGCCCGAAGGCGGAAGGCTTGCGCGCCATCGCCAGCCTCTATCCGGAGAGTTTCCAGCTGGTCGCCCGCAAGGGGTCCGGCATCAAGACGGTGGCCGATCTCAAGGGCAAGCGTCTGTCGATGGACGAGCCGGGCTCCGGCACCCTGGTCGACGCGCGGCTCATCCTCTCGGCCTACGGTCTCACCGAGAAGGACTTGAAGGCCGAGTACCTCAAGACGCAGCAGGCCGCCGACAAGCTCAAGGACGGGACGCTCGATGCCTTTTTCAGCGTGAGCGGCTGGCCAAACGGCGCGATCTCCGAATTGGCCGCGACGACGGGCATCGACCTGGTTCCGATCGCCGGCCCGGAGGCAGAGGGCCTGCTGAAAAGGTTCAGCTTCTTCGCGAGCGACGAGATTCCCGACGACGCCTACAAGAACGTCGCCGGCGTGAAGACGGTCAGCGTCACCGCGATCTGGGCGACCTCGATCAAGCAGCCGGAGGCGCTGATCTATGCCGTTACGGCGGCGCTCTGGAATGCGAACACCCGGCGGCTGCTGGATTCCGGCCACGCCAAGGGCAAGGCGATCAAGCTCGACACGGCGTTGCACGGCATCGCCATCCCGCTGCATCCGGGAGCGGAGAAATTCTACAAGGAAAAAGGCCTGATCAAATAAGGCCTGTCGACCGGGTCGGGTTAGGGGAGGACTGCGATGCGTCTGAAAGGCAAGACCTGTGTCGTGACGGCGGCCGGGCAGGGGATCGGCGCGGCGACGGCCCGTGCGTTCGCACGCGAGGGGGCCCGCGTCTGGGCGACCGATGTCGATGCGGCCAAGCTCGAGGGACTGAGCGGCGTGGAGGGGGTGACGACCCGCAAGCTCGACGTGCTCGACAAAGCCGCCATCGGCGGTCTCGCGGCAGAGACGGGGGCGGTCGACGTGCTCTTCAACTGTGCCGGCTTCGTCCATCACGGATCCGTGCTGGACGCGACCGACGAGCAATGGCGGTTCGCCTTCGATCTCAACGTCCGCAGCATGTTCTGGACGATCCAGGCGTTCCTGCCGGGCATGCTGGAGAAGGGCTCCGGCTCGATCGTCAACATGTCGTCGGCGGCTTCCTCGGTTAAGGGCGCGGCGCTGCGCTTCATCTACGGGACCACCAAGGCCGCCGTCATCGGCCTCACCAAATCGGTGGCCGTGGATTACGTCTCCAAGGGGATCCGCTGCAACGCGATCTGCCCGGGCACGGTCCAGACCCCGTCGCTCGACGAGCGCATCTCGTCGCTGGGCGGCGGCGCCGATGCCCGGCAGTTCTTCCTGCAGCGCCAGCCGACCGGCCGGTTCGGCGCGGCCGAGGAGATCGCGGCTCTGGCGACCTATCTCGCGAGTGACGAATCGGCCTTCACCACGGGGACGGTCAACGTGATCGACGGCGGCTGGAGCGTCTGACATGACCGCGGTGGAGGACATCGCGGCCATCGCCACCCGGGCGCCCGTCATCCCGGTCCTCACCATCGAGACGCAGGAGACGGCCATACCCCTGGCGCGAGCGCTGGTGCGCGGCGGCCTGCCGGTCCTCGAGATCACCCTTCGGACAAAGGTCGCTCTGGAGGCCCTGCGGAGGATCGTTGCCGAGGTGCCGGAGGCCATCGTGGGCGCAGGGACCGTGCTCGATCCGGAGCAACTGGATCAGGTCCAGCGGGCCGGCGCGCGCTTCGCGGTGAGCCCGGGCTGCACGGACGTCCTCGCGCGGGCGGCACGGTCAGCCGGCTTACCGTTCCTGCCGGGCGTCCAGACGGTTTCCGAAGCGATGGCGCTGGCCGACCTCGGCTTCGAGGTGCTGAAGTTTTTTCCGGCCGATGCCGCCGGCGGTTTGACCTGGATCAAGGCGGTCGGAGCGCCTTTGTCGGGTCTGCGGTTCTGCCCGACCGGCGGCATCACGGCGGAGACGGCGCCGGCCTATCTGGCGCTGCCGAACGTGGCCTGCGTGGGCGGATCTTGGGTCGCCCCGCGTGTCGCCGTGGCAACAGGTGACTGGCAAAGTGTCGAAAGGCTGGCCGCCGCGGCCGCGATCCTGAAACGTCGCTAGCGGAACCTGTGGAAAGGTGCTTCAAGAAAGGCCTCAAGGAGCAGCGGCTACCCAAATGAATAGGTTGTCGATCGCGGCGCTGGCGTTCTCGCTTGTGGTGGGCGGGGCAGCGCGTGCCGATTCCGTCATCATCCTGAATTCGGACGAGGCGTCCTACAGCATCCTGAGCCGGAGCGCCCGCGCCGAGGTGGTGCGCCTTCCGGTCGGACGGGAACCCCACCATCTCATCCTGTCCCCGGACGGCAAGGAAGTCCTCATCGGGTCGACGGCGACCAACGAGCTGCTGGCGCTCGACATCAAGACCGGCGAGCGCACGCGGGTCGTGAAGGACATCCTAGATCCCTACCATCTGGGCTTCAGCCCCGACGGCAAGTGGTTCGTGACGGCGGCCTATCGCCTCGACCATGTCGACATCTACCATGCCGACGGGTTTCGCCTCGCCGGCCGCATCTTCATCGACGGCCTGCCGAGCCACATGGCCTTCGATACCGAGTCCAAGACCGTCTACGTCACCCTGCAGCAGAGCGGGCGGGTCGCGGCCTTCGATCTCGCGACCCAGACGCTCAAGTGGAACATGCCGGTCGGCAACGCGCCGGCGGGTATCGTGATGCTGCCGGACGACAAGCGCCTGCTGGTGGCCCTGACCGGCGAGGACCGGATCGTGACCGTCGACCCGAAGGACGGGGCGATCAAGGGCAGCCTGCAGACCGGCAAGGGTGCCCACAACTTCTTTCCCAAGGGCGATGGACGCCATTACTTCCTCAGCAATCGCGTCGAGGGCCTGGTCACCCTGATCGACACCAAGGACGAGCCGAAGGTGGTCGCCAGCGTCCGCATTCCCGGCGGCCCCGATTGCATGGACATCACGCCCGATGGTCGGGAGCTCTGGGTGACCCAGCGTTTCCTGCGCCGTGTCGCCATCGTCGACATCGAGACGATGAAGGTCGTCGGCAGTGTCCCGGTGGGCAAGTCCCCGCACGGTGTCTTCATGATGAAGTCCACGGCGACCGTGACCGCCGGCGCCGGCCTGCCGGTACGCGCGGCGTCAACGGCGGGCGACCGCAAGTAGGCGCGCGATGCGCGACCTGATCGACCTCTGGGTCGGCGTCCAGGCCTGGCTGTTCGAGACCCTCGTCAGCCCCGTGCTTTTCCATTTCGGCCTGATGGCCTGGTACGAGCCCGGCTACAGCGCCGTCGAGTTCGTCATGCTGGGCGTCGTCCAGATCGCGGTGATCGCGATCGGCATGCGCTTCTTCGAGCGCCGCTGGCCGCTCGAGAAGCCGGGACCGGACGACGGGCTGATCATGGTCGACCGCGTCTATACGGTCCTGAACAAGCTCGGCATCATACCGCTTGCCATCTTCATCCTGACCTATCCGCTGGTCCAGGAGGTCGAGCTGGCGGTGCGGAGCTGGGGCTACATGCCACCGCGCCTCGAGCGGCTGCTGCCATGGATCGGCGACAACGCCCTCGTGTCGTTCCTCGTCTATTTCGTCCTGTACGACTTCGCCGCCTATTGGCTGCACCGGGGCCAGCACGCTTTCGGCTGGTGGTGGGCGCTGCACAGCCTGCATCACAGCCAGCGCCGGATGACGGTGTGGACGGACGACCGCAATCACGTGTTGGACGACCTCCTGATTACGCTGGCTCTGGTCCTGTTCTCCCAGTTCGTGGGCGTCCAGCCCGGCGAGTATGTGGTGATCCTGATGGTCGGCCGGCTGATCGAGAGCTGGTCGCATGCCAACGTCGACATGTCGTTCGGCTGGCTGGGCGAGCGGTTGCTGGTCGGGCCGCGCTTCCACCGCCTTCATCACGCCCTGTCGACACCCACCGAGCGCCACATCCAGGACCACAACTTCGCGCCGGTGTTTCCCATCTGGGATATCCTGTTCGGGACGGCGATCTATGACGAGAAGATCCGGCCGACCGGCGTCGACGATGCCGCCGTGGATGCCGACAACGGCCGCGGTTGGATCGTCCAGCAGGCGACCGTGTTCGGCCGCTTCCTGCGGGCGCTGATGCCGAGGTTCAGGCGGCGCGCTTCAGTACCTTGAGAACGTCCGCGACACGCGGCATCGGCGTCACGGCGCCGTAGCCCGTGGTGGACAGTGCCGCCGCCACGTTGGCATAGCGCGCCGCCGTCTCCGGATCGTCGCCGGCCAGCAGGCGGGTGAGGAACGCCCCGTCGAACGTGTCGCCGGCGCCGGTCGCGTCCACCGCCTCCACCTTGTACGGGGGGATGCGCGTCTGACGCTCGCGCGTGGCGATCAACGATCCTTCCTCTCCCATCTTGAGCGCCACCAGCGGCGCACCGAGTCCGAGATAGTAGGCGGCGATCGCCTCGGCTTCCGTCAGCCCGGTGAGTTGCCGGGAATCGTCGAGACTGGGCAGCGCGATGTCGCAGCGTGCGATGGTGGCGTCGATGACGTCGCGCGCCACGTCGAGTTCCCAGAGCCGCAGGCGCAGATTGGTATCGTAGGACACCTTCACGCCGGCCCTCCGGGCGATCTCGATGGCCGCGCCGCAGGTCTGGCGGGCGCTGTCGCTGATCGCCTGGCCGATTGCCGAGAGATGCAGGACCTTGGCGCCCGAGATGTAGTCCGCGTCGAGCGTATCGGGAGTCATCAGGGAGGCCGCCGAATTCTTGCGCAGATAGTCGAACTTGTGTCCCGCGGCGGTGTGGGTGACGAAGCTCACGCCGGTCGGTGCCGTCGGATGTCGCGTGACCCTCGACGCGTCGACGCCTTCGCTCTTCCAGAGGTCGAGGAAGGCGTCGCCCATCCAGTCCTGGCCGACGCTCGTCAGGTAGCCGGTCGAGGCGCCCTGACGCGCGGCCGCGATGGCCACGTTCTGCGAATCGCCGCCAAAGCCCTGCAGCCAGGTGCGACCGTCGCCTTCCTTCGGGCGGTTGAACTCGATCAGGGGTTCGCCGAGGCAGACGATGTCCGGAGAGATTGTCATGGCCGAGCGTCACACGGGATCGGCCGGACCTCAAGCGATGCGCTGGACTTCCGTCACGCCTTCTCCCAGGGTTGCATCAACGACTCTGGAGGGAACGGATGGCGAGCAACAAGAACGGGAAGGGGGCCCGGCGTCCCTTGCGCAGCCGCGAATGGTTCGACGCCAAGGGCGATCCGACCATGGCCGCCCTCTACCTCGAGCGCTACATGAACTTCGGCCTGACCCTCGCCGAATTGCGCAGCGGCCGGCCGATCATCGGCATCGCCCAGACCGGCAGCGATCTCTCGCCCTGCAACCGGCATCACCTCGACCTCGCGACCCGCGTGCGCGACGGCATCCGCGACGCCGGCGGCATTCCCATCGAATTCCCGGTCCATCCCATCCAGGAGACAGGCAAGCGGCCGACCGCGGCGCTCGACCGCAACCTCGCCTATCTCAGCCTGGTCGAATGTCTCTACGGCTATTTCTTCGACGGTGTCGTGCTGACCACGGGATGCGACAAGACCACGCCGGCCATGATCATGGGCGCTGCTACCGTCGACATCCCGGCGATCGTGCTGTCGGGCGGGCCAATGCTCGACGGGCATTTCGCCGGCGGCCTCGCAGGCTCGGGCACCATCGTGTGGTACGCGCGCCAGGAGCTGGCGGCGGGCCGCATCGACATGGAGAAGTTCATCGAGATGGTGGCATCGAGCGCGCCCAGCGTCGGCCATTGCAACACGATGGGCACGGCACTCTCGATGAACAGCATGGCCGAGGCGCTGGGCATGTCGCTGCCCGGCTGCGCGGCGATCCCCGGCCCGTACAAGGAGCGGGGCCAGATGGCCTACGAGACCGGCAAGCGCATCGTCGACATGGTGTGGGAGGACCTCAAGCCCTCCGACATCCTGACGCGAAAGGCGTTCGAGAACGCGATCGTGGCGGCGAGCGCGCTCGGCGCCTCGACCAACTGCCCGCCGCATGTGAACGCCATTGCCCGCCACATCGGGGTCGAACTGGACAACGAGGACTGGGACCGCATCGGCTACGACATCCCGCTGCTGGTGAACTGCATGCCCGCCGGCAAGTATCTCGGCGAGGCCTTCCACCGTGCGGGCGGGGTGCCGACCGTGATGAAGGAGCTGCTGAACCGTCGCAAGATCCACGGTGACGTGATGACGGTCTCGGGCAGGACCATGGCGCAGAACCTGCGTCAGGCGCTCAAGGCCGATGGCGAGGTGATCAAGAGCTACGACAAGCCGATGCTGAACCAGGCGGGCTTTGCCGTTCTGGGTGGAAACCTGTTCGACTCGGCCATCATGAAGACCTCGGTGATCTCGCCCGAGTTCCGCGAGAAGTACCTGGAGCGCGAGGGCGATCGCGATGCGTTCGAAGGCACGGCCATCGTGTTCGAGGGACCGGAGGACTATCACCACCGGATCAACGATCCCAAGCTGCCGATCGACGAGAACAGCATCCTCGTGATCCGCAATGCCGGGCCTGTCGGCTATCCGGGTGCCGCCGAGGTGGTGAACATGCTGCCGCCGGACCGTCTGGTGAAGGGCGGCGTGCTGCTATTGCCGTGCATCGGCGACGGTCGCCAGAGCGGCACTTCGGCGAGTCCCTCGATTCTCAATGCCTCGCCCGAGGCGGCGGTCGGCGGAGGTCTCGCGCTGCTGCAGACCGGCGACAGGGTGCGGGTCGACATCGGCAAGCGCACCGCCAACATCATGATCACCGCCAGGGAACTGGCGAAGAGGAAGAAGGCGTGGAAGCCGGACGTGGTCCCCAGCCAGACTCCGTGGCAGGATCTCCAGCGCAAGTTCGTCGGCCAGCTGGCCAGCGGCGCCTGCCTCGACTTCGCCGTGAACTTTCAGAAGATCGCCAAGACCAAGGGTGTGCCGCGGCACTCCCACTGAGGGGCGGCCGTCAGCGGAAGAGGCGCTGCTCCACCGAGATCGGGAGATCCGACCGGTTGATCAGGATGATCGCCCAGGGAGACGTAGGCTGCCCGACGGGACGGGCGGCCGGAGGTGGCGGTGCCAGGGAGGCCGCAGCGCCGGGGGCCGCGAAACCGGCGGCTCCCGGAGGAAGGCCGGACGGGGCACTCATCTGCGGGCCTCCGGCGACGGGCCGTGGCCCGGCCCCGCGCTGTGCCATCATCATCTCGGCGGGCATGCGCTCCTCGAAGACGACGACGATGCGATCGCGACGTCGCGCCGTTGAGAGGACGTTCACGGCATAACCTTCGCCGCCCCGACGCCCCAGGAAGATTCCGACGGCATTCATCCGCCCCGCCTCGAACATGTCGGGGGCGGGGGTGCCGACCCGGCTCCACAGGCTCCGCCACTCGGCGAGCGTCGTGGCGACCACATGCTCGGGTTGTCTCGTGACCGCCGTCGCACCTTGCCAGTGACGGGTCTCCACGCTTTGTGCGAAGACCGGAGGAACGACCAACAAGCCGGTCAGGGCAGTGCCCATGAACAGCATTCGCCGACGCGGCAAAGGCTGGAGGGTGGGGACGGCCGGCTTGTTACTGGACTGCACGATTGGTCTCTCGGGGACCCGGAAAATGCTCGTTCTTAAGAGCCTCAAAACATCATGACACTTTGGCTCAATTGAGGCCGGAGACCCAGCAGACACGGCCCTCCTGGCCTCTCTGCCGGGTCCTTACGCTCAATCGTCCGGGCATGTTGCACGAAAGCCACAGGTCGGCAGGGCCCGCGCATCAAACCGGTCTAACTGCGCTTGGCCTTATCGGCGGCGTTGGTCGACTGGATCTGTTCGCGGATGCGGATCCAATCCTGCTCGCTGTAGGACATCATGTTGGAGAAGGTGCCGTTGCCCATGATGCCCATGGCGCCGTCGATCGCGATGACCTCGCCGTTGATGTACTCGACCTCCTCGCTCATCAGGAAGGCGGCCATGTTGGCGAGTTCGCTGGGACGGCCGACCCGGCCCATCGGGTTGCGCGTGTTGTAGCGCTTGTCGTCACCTTCCTGCATCGGGTTGAGGCGGGCCCACGCGCCCTCCGTGGGGAAGGGGCCAGGCGCGATCGCATTAAGTCGGATGCCGTGGCGCGCCCACTCGACGGCGAGGCTCTGGGTCATGACGGCGACGCCGGCCTTCGACATGGCGGAGGGCACCACGAAGGGGCTGCCTGTCCATACCCAGGTCGTCAGGATGCTGAGGACGCTGGCCTTGCGCTTCTCGGCGATCCATCGCTTGCCGCAGGCATTGGTCATGTAGAACGTGCCATGCAGCACGATGTTGGCGATCGCGTCGAAGGCGCGGGGACTGAGGTCCTTGGTCTGCGAGATGAAGTTGCCGGCGGCATTGTTCACCAGCCCGTCGAGCGGCCCGGTGGCCCAGATCTGCTCGATCATCTCCTCGACGGCGGTCGCGACGCGGATGTCGACGGCGTGGAAGTCCACCCGGCGACCGGGGTGCTTTTCCATGACCTGCTTGGCCGTCTCCTCGAGCACGCCGCCGCGGCGGCCGCATATCACACAGTCTGCACCAAGCTCGACGAACTTCTCCATCATCATGCGGCCGAGGCCGGTCCCACCGCCGGTGACGAGGAAACGCTTGCCCTTGAACAGATCGGATTTGAACATGTGTCGGTCCTCCCGTGAACGCTTCAGGCGATTCGTCTAGCGCGCGGTTGCAATCCCCGACAAGGACTGTTGCATCCAACGCGCGGGATGGTTACGATTTCTGCATAACAACACGGGATCGTTGAATGACGACCCATCCGGGAGAGACGAGCGGGGACGTTGGTACGGTTGAGCTGCGTGGTAAGGTAAAGTGGTTCAACGCTGTCAAAGGGTACGGATTTCTAGCCCTGGACATCGATAACAGCGACGCGTTCCTGCATGTAACGACACTGCGACAGTCCGGGCATGAAGACCTCAAGCCCGGTGCCACTGTAACTTGTGCAGGTGTTCGCGGCCCGAAAGGGTGGCAGGTGATGAGGGTGATCGACGTCGACCAGTCGACGGCCATTCCCAAAGTCACCCGACCATCGCCCGTGCCCGAAGGAATCGCGATGAGCGATTACATCGGTGCGCTGGTGAAATGGTACAACAACGAGCGTGGCTACGGCTTCGTGACTCGTGAGACGGAAGAGGGCGACATCTTCGTGCACGCCGCCGTGTTGCGACGCCATGGACTCGATTCGCTGGCGCCGGGTCAGAAAGTGATGATCCGGATCGCCGAGGGTCAGAAGGGGCTGCAGGTCGTCGAGATCCGCGGCGCCTGAGTAGTCTACTTGATCTCCCGCAGATAGCTGTCGAGCGGCGGGGCCTGCTTGATCAGGCCGCGCTTCACGAGGAAGTCCGCGAAGGTGGCATAGCGCGCACGGTCCAGCGCGGCCGGATCGGTTGCGAGCAACGGGATCGTATCCTTCCAGGCCAGCCGGTTGAGATCATTGTCGAGATCCTTGCCGTACGTGGAGAAGCTCGCCCAGGCCTCGGCCGGGTGTGCCGTCAGCCAGGTGGTCGCTTCGGTGAGGGCGGCCAGCAGCTTCCTGGTGCGGGCAGTGTCGACGGTCTCGCGTTTGGCCAGGATGACCAGTTCGTCGTAGATCGGCACGCCGTGCTTCTCGACCAGCCAGATCCGGCCCTTCGCCTTGTTGAGTTCGAGGTCGTTCAGTTCGAAGTTGCGAAAGGCGCCGATCACGCCGTCCACCTGCTTGCTCATGAGGGCGGTCGTGAGCGCGAAGTTGACGTTCACCAGGGTCACGTCCTTCAAGGTAAGGCCTGCACTCTCCAGCATCGCGCCCAGGACTGCCTCTTCGAAGCCCGAGACGGAGTAGCCGATCTTGCGGCCCTTGAAGTCGGCGATGGTTTTCACGGGCGACTCTTCCAGCGCGACAAGCGAATTGAGCGGCTGCGCCACAAGCACGCCGACCCGCACCAGCGGCAGGCCTTCGGCCGCCAGCATCTGCAGGGTCGGCTGGTAGGAGAGCGCGTAATCGGCCTGGCCGGCGGCCACGAGCTTGGGCGGTGCGTTGGGATCGGCCGGCGCGATCAGCTCGACGTCGAGTCCTTGCTTCTCGAACAGGCCGCGCTGCTTGGCGATCACCAGCGCGGCGTGGTCGGGATTGACGAACCAGTCGAGCAGGATTCGGACCCTGTCCTGCGCGGCGGCGGGAAGGGCCAGGCAACATAAAGCCAGCACGGTCATCAATCGGTTTATCGTTTGCATCGTCAGTCTCCTTGAGGGGGATGCCAGGGCACGAGGCGCCGCGCGAGCCGGTCCGCCGCGGTATAGAGCGCGAGCCCGAGCAGGCAGAGGATGGTGAGCGCCGCGAAGGCGAGAGGCGTCTGTCCGCGGGCGAGCGACTGCGTCATCAGGAAACCGAGCCCGGCGCTGGCGCCGACCCATTCGCCGATCACCGCCCCGATCGGCGCGACCGCCGCGGCGATCCGCACGCCCGAGGCGAAGGCGGGCAGGGCCGCCGGCAGCCTGATCTGCAGCAGCATCGCGCGCGGGGAAGCATCCATCGTCTGCGCAAGTTCCAGCCAGCCCGGGTCGGTTCGGCGCAAGCCGTCATAGAGGCTGCTCACCACGGGGAAGAAGATGATCAGTGCGGCCATCGCGACCTTGGACGCCATGCCGTAGCCCAGCCAGAGCACGAGAAGGGGCGCAATCGCGACGACCGGGATGGCCTGCGAGACGATCACCAGCGGCAGGGCCCAGCGGCGCCAGCCGGCCGACGCCGCGAAGATCACCGCGAGCGCGGCGCCGAGCGCGAGGCCCAGCGCGAGTCCCAGGACCATTTCGCTGGCCGTCCACGCTGCCTGCTCGATGAGGAGCTCGTGCCGCTCGGCCAGCACAACGGCGACGCGCGAGGGTGGCGGCAGGATGTAGGGTGGCAGGCCGGTCAGCCATACGAGCGCTTCCCAGGCGGCAATCAGGCCCAGCGCGGTGATGAGGGGTCTCATGCTCGGCTCCGCAGTTCGCCGATCAGACGCGCCTGGAGCGTAAGAAGCGCCGCATCACCGGGGTCGCGCGGCACGGCGCCCGGCGGCGCGATGACCGGCCCAACGGCGAACGGACGGCCCGACAGGACGCGGATCTCGTGGCCGAGGCGCAGCGCCTCCAGGGGATCGTGGGTGACCAGCACGACCGTCCGGTCCCGAAGCAGGCGGGCGGCCAGGTCCTGTAGGTCGAGGCGGGTCACCGCGTCGAGATGCCCGAACGGCTCGTCCATCAGCACGATCTGGCGATCCTCGCAGAGCGTGCGGGCGAGCGCCGCCCGCTGCCGCATCCCACCCGAGAGCGTTTGCGGCAGGTCATGAAGGCGGTCGCCCAGCCCGACTTCCGCCAGAAGGGTGCGGGCGCGCGCCTCCGCGGCTCTGCGGGCCGCCGCATCGCGACGCAGCCGATACCCCAGAAGCGTGTTTTCGAGCACGCTGAGCCAAGGCAGCAGCAGGTCGCGCTGCGCCATGTAGGCGACGGGTCCGGCTGCCTGGCTGCCGGGCAGCAGACCCGCCAGGTGGCGCAGGAGCGAGGTCTTGCCCACGCCACTGCGGCCCAGCAGGCACGTCGTGCGACCGCCGGGAAAATCCAGGGACAGTTCCTCGGCAACGACATGGCCGTCGAGGACGATATGTGCCGAACGCACCGAAAGAGCAGGCGAAGACGTCAACGAGCCACCAGTCCCTACGCCGGCATTAACCGGATCAGGTTCGGGGTCGTTCTTGCGAACCTCTCAGCCGCCAGGCGGCTCCCCCCGATGAGCGGCCGTCACTATGGGTAGGTGTCACACGTCATGCAAGCGTCATCGGTTTGACGAAATCGCCGTCCACGCTCTATGCCATGGCCATGGTCCAAGCACTCACCAAGCCGCCGCTCGGCCGGCGCCTCTTCCTCGCAGCGCCACTCTTACTGGCCGGCGGGGCCGTCTGGGCGCAGCAGGGCGCCAACGACTTCCACTTCAAGCGGTCCTCGCTGGTGGTCGTGTCCGGCGGCCGTGAGATCAAGTTCGACGTCGAGCTGGCACTGGACGACACCCAGCGCGCCCGCGGCCTGATGTTCCGCGAGAAGCTCGGCCCCTACGAGGGGATGCTGTTCGACTTCTACAAGGAAGCGCCGGTCAGCTTCTGGATGAAGAACACCCTGATCCCGCTCGACATGGTCTTCATCGCCGCCGACGGGACGATCAAGTCGATCCACGCCAACGCCGTGCCGCATTCGACCGAGACCATTCCCAGCCAGTTCCCGGTGCGCGCGGTCCTCGAGATCAACGGCGGCAGCGCCAAGCTGCTGGGCATCAAGCCGGGCGACAAGGTCCTCCACCCGATCTTCGGAAACGCCTAGCGCTTGAGGGCGCAGGTCATGCCGTCGCCGACGGCGAAGAGCGCCAAGTCGACCCGCCGATCGGACCTCAGCTTTGCATTGAGCGCGCGGAGCGCCTTCGTGTCGCGATCGACTTCGGCAGGATCGGCGACCGCGCCGCCCCACAGGACATTGTCGATCAGCACGAGGCCGCCGCGCCGTACGAGCTTGAGGCAGCGCTCGTAGTAGGCGTCGTACTCGTCCTTGTTGGCGTCGATGAAGGCGAGATCGAGCTGTTCCGTGAGGCCCTGGGCCAGCAGCCAGTCGAGCGTCGCAAGCGCGGGGCCGATCGTGAGTTCGATGCGGCTCTCGACGCCGGCCTCCTTCCAGTAGCGGCGCGCGACCTTCGTATAGTCGGGGCTGACGTCGCAGCACCACAGCTTGCCGTCTGCTGGCAGTGCCGCGGCGATGCACAGGGAGGAATAGCCGGTGAAGGTCCCGACCTCGACGGCGCGCCGCGCCCCGATGGCGCGGGCCAGCAATTCCATCTGCTGGCCCTGATGGGCGGAGATCTGCATGCCCGCGCGCGGCAGGGTCGCGGTCTCCTCGCGCAGCCGGCGGCGCAGCGGCGGTTCGCGCAACCAGTTGGCATCGACATAGTCACCGATCGCGCCGTCGATCTTCGGCCAGCTCTTCATGTTCTCTCCTGTTGGCTCGGTACGTCCGCCTCGCTAGGGTCGCGCGCCACGAAACGCGGACTTTGGGAGCCTGTATGTCGGATATCGAGATCGCACGGCGCGCAATCAAGAAGCCCATGAACGAGGTCGCCGCACGGCTCAGCATTCCCGAAGACGCGCTGGAGCCCTATGGCCGCGACAAGGCGAAGCTCGACGGCCACTATGTGCAGTCGCTTTCCGGCCGCCAGCAGGGGCACCTGATCCTGGTGACGGCGATCAATCCCACCAAGGCGGGCGAGGGCAAGACCACGACGACCATCGGCCTCGGCGATGCGCTCAGCCGGCTCGGCAAGAAAACCGCGATCGCGCTCAGGGAGCCGAGCCTCGGCCCCTGTTTCGGACAGAAGGGCGGGGCGACGGGCGGCGGGCAGGCGCAGATCGTGCCGATGGCCGACATCAACCTGCACTTCACCGGCGACTTCCATGCGATCACGACGGCGCACAATCTGCTGGCCGCGATGCTCGACAACCACATCTACTGGGGCAACGCGCTCGGCATCGATGCCCGCCGCGTGTTCTGGCCGCGCGTCCTCGACATGAACGATCGGGCGCTGCGCGACACGGTCGTCAGCCTGGGCGGTGTCGCCAACGGCTTTCCGCGACAGACCCGCTTCGACATCACGACCGCCTCGGAAGTCATGGCGATCCTCTGCCTCGCGAATGACCTCGAGGATCTGGAACAGAGGCTGGCACGCATCGTCGTGGCCGAGACCCGCGACGGCAGGCAGGTGACGGCCGGCGATCTCAAGGCAGCCGGTGCGATGGCAGCCGTGCTGAAGGATGCGGCGAAGCCAAACCTCGTTCAGACGCTGGAGAACAATCCCGTGCTGATCCATGGCGGTCCCTTCGCCAACATCGCGCACGGCTGCAATTCGGTGATCGCCACGCGCGCGGCCCTGGCGCTCGGCGACTATGTCGTCACCGAAGCGGGGTTCGGCGCCGATCTCGGCGCCGAGAAATTCCTCGACATCAAGTGCCGGCAGGCCGGGTTGAAGCCCGAACTGGCCGTGGTCGTGGCGACCGTGCGTGCGCTCAAGCTGCATGGCGGAGCCGACGAGAAGTCGCTGGCCAAGGAGGATGTCGCCGCCGTCGAGCGCGGCTTGCCCAACCTGCTGCGCCATGTCGAAAACCTGCGCAAGTTCGGACTGCCGGTGCTGGTGGGCATCAATCGCTTCCTCACCGACACGCCCGCGGAGCTGGAAACGATCGAGGCGCAGTGCGCGGCGGCGGGTGCCAAGGCCTATCTCTGCGAGCACTGGGCGAAGGGTGGGGCGGGCGCGGAAGATCTCGCCGGCGCCGTCGTCGCGACGCTGGACGAAGGCAAGGCGGCATTCAAGCCACTGTATCCCGACGATCTGCCGCTCGCCGGGAAGATCGAGACCATCGCCCGGGAGATCTATCGTGCGTCGGGGGTGGCGATCGCCGGCCCGGCGCTGCGACGACTCAAGGCCCTCGAGGCGGCGGGCTACGGCAAGCTGCCGGTCTGCATCGCCAAGACCCAGTACAGCTTCGCGGCCGATCCCGAACTGCGCGGGGCACCGACCGGCCATACGCTGCCGATCCGCGAGGTGCGCCTCTCGGCGGGGGCGGGTTTCGTCGTGGCGATGGCCGGCGATATCATGAGCATGCCCGGTCTGCCGCGCGTGCCGGCGGCCGAAAACATCCGTCTGACGGCGGACGGTCAGGTGGACGGGATCTTCTGAACCATGCGCACTTATTCCTTCGTCACCGTCGACGTCTTCACCACCACCCGGTTCGGCGGCAATCCGCTGGCGGTCTTTCCCGATGCGAGCGGCATGAGCGATGCGGAAATGCAGTCGCTCGCGGCCGAGTTCAACCTGAGCGAGACGACCTTCGTGCTGCCGCCGGACGATCCCGCCCATACCGCCCGGGTCCGCATCTTCACCCGGACGCGCGAGATGCCGTTTGCCGGCCATCCCAATGTCGGCACCGCCTACGTGCTGGCGCAGCAGGGCAGGGACCGCAACGGCAAGCTGCTGTTCGAGGAACTGGCTGGCCTCGTCGAGATCGACGTCGAGCGCGACGGATCCGGCGCGCCGATCGGGGCGACCATCGCGGCACCGCAGCCGCTGTCGCTCGGCCCTGATTTGCCGGTCGAGGCCATTGCCGCCTGCGCGTCGCTGACGCCCGCGGACATTCGCGTCGGGGCTCACACGCCGGTCGGCGCGTCGCTGGGCAATCCGTTCGTCGTCGCGGAAGTGAAGCCTGCCGCCTTGTCGCGAGCGACCCCGGATTTCCCGTCATTCCGCCGGATCGTCGAACAGACGCCCGCCCTGAACGGCCGGCTCGGCCTGTATCTCTATGCGCATGCCGGGGAGGGGAGCGTTCAGGCCCGCATGTTCGCACCTCTGGGCGGCACGATCGAGGACCCGGCGACCGGCAGCGCCGCCGGACCGCTCGGCGCATTGCTGCTGTCGCTGTCCGACGCGCCCGAACTCCGTCTCGACATCCACCAGGGGGTGGCCATGGGACGGCCGAGCCTTCTGCGCGTCGTGGCGCGTCGCGGCGCCGACGGCATTCGGGCCACGATTGCCGGCCAGTGCGTGCCGGTGCTGCGCGGCGAGGCCCAGCTCTGAGCTAGTGCGGGCGGAAAGCGTGCCGCTTCAGGTCGGCGAGCGCCACGACGTGGAGGGTGACGGCATGCGTCGCCTCCAGCACGACCTGTGGCGCGACGTCGGCGTCGAAAGCTTCTTTCCAGCGGCTGGCGCACAGGCACCAGCGGTCGCCGGGATTCAGCCCCGGGAAGCCATATTGCGGCATCGGCGTGCTGAGGTCGTTGCCGCGCGACTTCGAAAACAACAGGAATTCGGCGGTCAGGACGACGCAAACCGTATGAAGGCCGAGATCCTCGGCGCCGGTATTGCAGCATCCGTCGCGGTAGAAGCCGGTCACGGGGCGGGTGGAGCAGGGCTCCAGCACGCCGCCCAGCACGTTGATGGAGGGCGCGCGGCGGTCGGGGCGGCCCTGCTCGGGCGTCTGATCGAACATGGACGTATCGTAGCATCTGGAATTTGCGCTTTCGACCCGGCGGGGCCGCTGGTAGAAACCCTCGCGTCAAAGCGGTGTATGGACGGGGCGTGGCGCAGTCTGGTAGCGCGTCTGCCTTGGGCGCAGAAGGTCGTCGGTTCGAATCCGGCCGCCCCGACCACGCCCGAAAACGGAGTTAGCGGAAGCCATGCAGGTTCGCATCTTCAAGCCGGCCAAGACGGCCATGCAGTCGGGAACGGGCAATACCCACGAATGGGTGCTGGAGCCGGAACCGTCGCGCAAGGAGATCGATCCGTTGATGGGCTGGACCAGTTCGCGCAATACGATGCAGCAGGTTCGCCTGTTCTTCCCGACGCTCGAGGAAGCCAAGGCCCATGCCGAGAAGAATGGCTGGCAATACACGGTCGAGCAGCCGCACAGCCGGCCGGTGAGGGCCAAGGCCTATGCCGACAATTTCGCCTTCAACCGGGTCGGCCGCTGGACGCACTGACGTCCGCTGTGAACTGAAAACCTGATGTTTGTGCCGGCCGACGTCCCGCGGCGCGGCAGGATTGCTTTTGGTTCGTCGGGGTTATAAGAATGCGAACCATTCGCAGATTGTCCCCGTGTCCCCCTCAGATCCGTCCCTCGGCCTCTACGTCGCCCATCGCGACGACCTCGTGGAGTATGCGAGCAGGCTCCTGAACCAGGACCGCTCGAAGGCGGAGGATGTCGTCCAGGAGGCCTGGATGCGGCTTTCGGCGCGGCACGGGCAGGGCGCCGAGATCGTCAATCCGCTGCACTACATGTATTCGATCGTGCGCAATCTCGCGTTCGACATCCTGAACCGCGCGACTCGCGAGACGGTGGCCGATACCGCCCTGGCGCCCTACGACACGATCCCGCACGAAGCCCCCTCGGCCGAGGATGTCGTCATCCATCGCGACAGGCTGCGGCTTCTCGCGGATGCGATCGCCGAACTCCCGGAGCGCACGCAGGTCGCCTTTCGCATGTATCGTCTCGAAGACAAGACCCTCCAGCAGATCGCCGATCACCTGGGCATTTCGGTCGCCCGCACCTTCCAGCTCGTGCGCGAGGCCGGTGCCCATGCGACGCGACGCCTCCTCGGTCAGCAGGAAGGGTCCGACGCGCAAAAATAAACTGGATGGCGCCATTCAAAATGGGGCATCGGATTCGTTCTATAGGATGGGACCTCGCTGCAGGGGGACCGCAGCGGGAATGGAAACTTTCGTGGGTGCTTCCACAAGAGAGCAGGGCGACGAGATCGAACGGGCGATGGGCTGGCTGCTCCGCCGGGAGACCGAGCGCGGCAACGCGGCTCTGGAGCGCGACTTCCAGGCATGGCTGGAGCAATCCGAGTCCAATCGCAGGGCCTATGCCGCGGTCCAGAGGACGTGGGTCGATCTTGGCAAGCTCCCGGTCGGGCCATCCGCCGGCGCGGAGGCGGCCGGCAATGTCGTCAGGCTGCCGACGCCAGCACCGCCCAGGTCGCGCTGGCTCGCTGCAGCGGCGGCTGTCGCGGCCGCCTGCCTTCTCTTCCTGGCATTCCCGGCACTGCACAGGCACCTCGTGGCCGACTACTCGACCGGCGTGGCCGAACTGCGCGAAGTCGTCCTGCCCGACGGCAGCGTCGTGGACCTCGACGCCGGGAGTTCGATTGCCGTCGACTATCGGGACGCCGATCGGCGGGTCACGCTGCTTTCCGGACAGGCCTTTTTCCGGGTCACGCGCGATACGCAGCGTCCGTTCGCGGTTCTCGCGGGAGACGTCTCCGTGGTCGTCACCGGCACGTCCTTCGGGGTGGGCAAGACCGCGAGCACCGTCGATGTCACTGTCCAATCAGGAAGCGTCGAGGTCCTGCGCAACGGAAAGCGGCTGAGCGACGCGCTCGCGATGGGCGATCGGCTGGTCATCGACCGCGCCCAACACACTGTCGTGCGTGCTCGAATGGCGTCGGAATCGGTCGCGGCGTGGCGGTCGCACCGACTCGTGGTCGTCGACGGCTCATTCGCAGACATCGTCGAAACGCTGGGCCGCCATCTGCCCGGTGCTCTGGTCGTGGCCGATCGCTCCCTGAACCGGCAGGCGATCACCGGGGTCTTCGATCTTACGCAGCCGGTCGATGCGTTGCGAACGCTGGCCGCGTCGCAGAAGGCGACTGTTACCGAGGTGACACCGTACCTGCTCATCGTTTCGCGACGCTGAACCGCGGCCGTCTTTTTTTCGCCACGCCCCTACAAATCGGCCCGGCTTACCCAGTCATGGATTCGAGAGCGCGATCCATTGCGGTCCGCACGCGCAACATTCCGTGACCCGCCGGCAACGGATTCCGGGGAGAGCATTCTGGTGTCATTCAAGCGTTCGACGGCGCAGGCCGCGCATGGCCTCGCAGCAGCCGTCGTCGCCGTGGGCTCGCTCGCGGCGTTCCAGGGACCGGCCCTGGCCCAGTCCCCGCGTATCACGGAGCAGGCTCAGTCCGCGCCCGCCCGGACCTTCGACATTCCCGCGCAGCCGCTCGCCCAGGCCCTGACGACGCTGGGGCAACAGGCCGGCCTGCAGTTCGCTGTCACGGCCTCCGTCGTGGCCGGCAAGACCAGCACGCCCGTTGCAGGCGCGATGACGGCCGAGCAGGCGCTGCGGCTCATGCTCACCGGGACCGGCATCAGCTATCGCTTCACGTCGCCGACGTCGGTGACGATCACGGCTGCTCCGGATGCCAGCGGCGCGCTGGTGCTCGATCCGGTCAAGGTGCAGGGCGCCTTCATGGTGCCGCCGCAGGCGATGATCGACAATGCGCCGCCGGTCTATGCCGGCGGACAGGTCGCGACCGGCGGCCAGCTCGGCCTGCTGGGCAATCGGGCCGTGATGGACACGCCGTTCAACCAGAGCAACTACACGGCGAAGAAGGCGCAGGACCAGCAGGCCAAGACGGTACGCGATGTGCTAATCGACGACCCGTCGGTGCGCATCACCCGCGGCGACAACAGTCCCGGCACCGATCAGGTCAAGATCCGCGGCTTTCCCGTCGACAATTCGGACACGTCCTACGGCGGCCTCTATGGAATGCTGCCCAACTCGTCGATCATGGCCGAGATGGCAGAGCGGGTCGAAGTGCTGAAGGGGCCGAGCGCGCTGCTGAACGGCGTCCCGCCTTTCGGGTCGATCGGCGGCAACATCAACGTCGTGCCCAAGCGCGCGCCCAACGAGGATCTGACCCAGGCGACGGCGAGCTACATCTCCGGCAGCCAGTTCGGCGGACATATCGATTTCGGTCGCCGCTTCGGCGAAGACAAGGAATTCGGCGTGCGGTTCAACGGCGTGTTCCGGGGCGGCCAGACCGAAGTGAAGTACAATGCCGACCAGCGCGCGCTGGCGCTCCTGGGCTTCGATCTCCGCGGCGAGCGCGTGCGCCTTTCGGCCGATCTCGGATACCAGGATCAGTACATCTCCGGTATCACGCCCTACCTGACCCTGGCGGCGGGGGTTCAACTTCCGTACGCGCCGAGCGCCCGCAACAATCCCACTGCGCAGCCCTGGGGCTACCAGGCGCGCAAGGACGCGTTCGGTGTCGTGCGGCTGGAGATGGACATCACCGACAACGTCACGCTCTACGCATCGGCCGGCGCGCACGACTACCGGATGGGCGGTCTCTATTCGGCGGCCACGACGATCACGAATTTCAATGGTGCGGGCACGGCACTCGCGCCGCTCAATTTCAGCCAGTACACGACCAGCCTGACCGCCCAGGGAGGCATTCGCGCGCTGTTCGCGACGGCCGACGTCAACCATGAGCTCGCGATCACGGCCTCGACCCTCCAGCAGGACAACGGTCAGGTGAACGTCTCGCAGGTGGGCGGCGCCTTCGCGACCAACATCTACAATCCGACGGTGATCGGGCGTCCCAACATTCCGACGCCCGCAGCGAACAAGACGTCGTCCTCCGGCTTCAACAGCATCGGCATCGCTGACACCATCTCCTCCCTCAACAACCGCGTGCAGCTCACCGCCGGTCTGCGGGCGCAGAACATCCAGTCCGCCAACTTCAACGCGACGACGGGTGCTTTGACGACGAGCTACGACCAGACCGTCGTCAGTCCCGCCGTGGCGCTGATCGTGAAGCCGTTCGAGAACGTCTCGCTGTACGGCAACTACATCCAGGGCCTGCAGCAGGGAACCGTGGTGCAGGCACCCTTCGCCAACGCCGGCACGATCCTGCCACCCTTCGTGACCAATCAGATCGAAGTCGGCGTCAAGGCCGACTGGGGTACTTTTACCACCACCGCGGCGCTGTTCCAGATCACGCAGCCCAGCGTCATCACCAACACGACGACGAACACCCAGGGCGTCAACGGAGAGCAGGTCAACCAGGGCCTCGAACTGAACGTGTTCGGCGAACCGACCAAGGGCGTCCGTATCCTGGGTGGCGCGATGTTCCTCAATCCGGTTCTCGCCAAGACGGCGGGAGGCACCACGAACGGCTGGATCGCGCCGTTCACGCCGCAGTTCACGCTCAACCTGTCGGGCGAAGTCGACCTGCCGTTCGTGCCGGGGCTCACCCTGACGGGACGGGCGATCTATACCGGCCCGCAATACATCGACACGACCTATCCGCGTCGCATGATGCCGCAATGGACCCGCTTCGACCTGGGCGCCCGTTACGCCTTCGAGAATCCGGGTGCCAAGGGCAAGATGCTCGTCGCGCGCTTCGACGTCGACAACGTGCTCGACGCCAACTACTGGGCCGGCAGCAACCAGAGCGCGACGTTCCTGTTCCTCGGAGCGCCACGCACCTTCCGCCTCTCGCTGACGGCCGACTTCTAGGCGGGCTCGAAAGGGCAGGGCACGGGCCGGCCGACATGGGGAAGAGCTTCCGCGACTCCATGCAGTGGCTGCACACCTGGGCGGGGCTGTGCCTCGGCACGGTCCTGTTCGCGGTTTTCTGGATGGGCTCATTGTCGGTGTTCGACCGCGAGATCGATCGCTGGATGATGCCCGCGACCCGGGTGGCGCCCGCCGGGCTGAAGTCGGTGGACGCGCTCGCCGCCCAGATGCAGCCGCTGATCGGCGCGTCGCCGCTCTGGTTGGTGCTGTTTCCGAGCGACCGTGAGCCTGTCGCGCGCGCGGGGTATCTGGCGGCAGGCAAGATCCGGTATCGCCAGGCCGACCCGTCGACCTCCACCCTTCTTCCCGACGCCGGCAGTTGGGGCGGCACGGGGTTCATCTATCCGTTCCACGTCAACCTGCACATCAGGGCCTGGTCGCTGGGCCTCTGGATCGTCGGCCTCGCGGGAATGGCGATGCTCGCGCTCTGCGTCTCCGGCGTCGTGATCCATCGCAAGATCTTCGCGGATTTCTTCACCTTCCGATCCGATCGGAAAGCGCGGCGACTGGTTCTCGATCTGCACAATGTCACGGGGGTGCTGGGGCTGCCGTTCCATTTCTTCATCACCCTGTCCGGCGTGGTGATCTTCTTCACGGTGTACTTTGCGAGTGCCTGGGAGATGTCCTATCGCGGCGATCGACAGGCGTTCGTGCAGGAGTCTTACGGAATCTACGCGCGGCCAAGGCTCAATCAGCCGGGGCCTCCCATGGCGTCGCTGGATGCCATGGTCGACCAGGCCTCCCGTGAGTGGGATGGGGGCACACCTCAGCTGCTTCGGGTGTTTCACCGGGGGGATGCGAACGCCTATGTCGAGGTGCGACGCTCCTTCGTCGGCGATCGCGTGACCATGCCAGTCGATGCCCTCTATTTCGACGCCGGCACCGGCGCCGTCCTCTCGAGACACACGGCGCGGCCGGTCATGGCGGCGCACCGCTTCATCACCGGCTTCCACTTCGTCCAGTTCGATCACTGGCCGCTGCGCTGGCTCTATTTCGCCCTTGGGCTCACCGGTTGCGTGCTGATCGCGACCGGGTTCCTGTTCTGGCTCGAGTCGCGGCGCCAACGGCATGAGCAGCTCGGACTCGCCGGCGTCCGCCTGGTCGACGGTCTCGCCGTCGGCTCCGTCAGCGGCATCGTGGCGGCAACGCTGGCATTCTTCGTCGTGAACAGGGTGCTGCCGCCAGAAGCAACTGTCGCCGGTTTGGAGCGTGCCGATCTGGAGGTGTGTTCCTTCTATCTGACCTGGCTCGCAGCGTTCGCACATGCCTGGTTGCGACCTCGGAAGGCCTGGCGGGAGCAATGCATCGCAATCGCAACGCTCTCGGCCGGGGCGGTGGCCCTCAACGGCGTCACGTCTGGCGATCCCTTGTGGCGCGCCCTTGCGGAGCAGCGGCTTTGGTCGGTTGCCGGCATGGATGTCATGCTGCTGCTCACAGCGGTCACCGCGGCGTTAATCGCGCGCGGGCCCCGGCGAGACGGGACGCGCGATCGCACACGTCCGTGATCCGGCGACGCAGCGCATCACGAGACTTTTATCAGACCTCTTTCGCCTTAACGCTGGTAAGGTTTTCTAATCGCCGCGACGCCCGAGTAGAATGTGACGATCGTATGACGTCCGTCACTGGAGCAAGTCGTGCACGGGTTCCTGGCTCTTGAAGCAAACGAAGCGGCTCGTGTGTCCCGCGTCCAGGGGATGGCCCTCCTGTGGTTGATCGCCGCGATCTGGCTCATCGCGCCCGCGACGCACGCTGTGACTCTGGCGGTCGTGACGAAGAATGTCGGTGCCGGAACCAGTGCGTTTCTCGACCACGAGATCTACCTCACAGGTCCCTTCGAGCCCGGAGACTCCGACAGGCTCAAGACCATGCTGGAGGATCTCAAGGCGCGCGGCGGGACCAAGCCGGGAGAGTCACTGGCGACATTGTCCTTCGATAGCAAGGGAGGCGCCCTGGAGGAGGGGATGCGTATCGGCCGGCTCCTGAGGCAGTTCGGCGTGGCGACGATCGTGCGGAACGGCAAGCGCTGCCTGTCGTCCTGTGCGATCGCGTTCCTCGGCGGCACGACTCCCGGTTCGGGCGGACCGGTCGCCGACCGGCAACTGGAAATCGGCGCGCGGCTGGGCTTCCATGCCTTCTATGCGCCGCGTGATGTAGACGCGCGCGATGCTGTGACGAGTCGGGCGCGCGGCGTCACGGAAGGTCGTGCCACCTCCGCCATCGTCGTCGCCTACGTCCTCGAAATGGGGGTCGATCCGGAACCGATCATTCGTGCTCTGGTTCGCCCCCCCGAAGAGATGACCTACATCGAGACGGCCGGCGAGTTCGTTGAGCTGGGGATCTGTCCGGTCGCGCTGAAAATGCCGAGGATGACCTTGGCCGAACGCGCGTCGAACATTTGCAACAATGCCAGCATCGGGCGCCTGCCGGTCTGGCCGGATCTCCTCGCCGAATACACGCCGCTCGAGGCCAAGCGTCTCTTGTTGGGCGAGATTGCCTATCATGCCGCCCAAGCCAACGTTCGCGCCGGCATCGCTGCGCGCCTGCAGCAGGTGCTCCGCGGGGGCAGAGGCGCCGATGCACTCTACGCCGAGCTCGCGGCCGCGGGACTGCCGTTGCCGGTCATGCGCTCCAAGGCCTTCTATTTCGAAATGCCTGTCCCCGGGATTCGCAGAATGGGGTGCATGGCGACACTGGCCCCGGAAAACCCTGGCCAGTACGGCGTGGTCTTGATCACCCATGCCGGACTTTCGGCCCCGAAACAGTCGGCGCCGGCAGAATGCCCGGAGCTTTTTCTGTTCGGCCATGAGGAAGTGATCAACTGAGGTGTGCTAAGCTGGGCATGGCACGCCGCGTCGGGTGCCGATCGGGAGCAGGGTTTCGGCTCGTTCCCTTGGCTTGCGCCCGTAGCTCAGTGGATAGAGCAACCGCCTTCTAAGCGGTAGGTCGCTGGTTCGAATCCAGCCGGGCGCGCCAACCGATGCCTGTTCGGCATGCGACCTGCCGCCTCTTGCTCCATGCGGTCGACTGCCCGGCCATCGTGACTGGGATCGTCAGGCGTCCGCTGCCGGCCAAGGGAACACGGGGTAGGCCTGCGCACTTCTGACGGCTTCCTCCCGAGATCTCAGAACCGCGCTTCAGCCGGTATGTAGTCCAATTGCAAATCTGCCTTCTCTGAATGCATGCGATTCATTATCAGTGCCGTTTTCTTTCCATGATAATAACTCGCATTCTCCTCATTTGCGGGGAGAGCAGCCTTCTGGGGAGAAGAAATGGTAAAGCGCGTACCGGTGAAGACGGCGTTGGTTGGATTGCTCGTGGCGCCGGGTGCCATGGCCCAGCAGGAGCCCGCCCAGACGCCAGCCCCCGCGCCCGCCACGCCTTCCACCGAGAACCAGCCCGCGGCGCCGTCCGGCGCGCCCGCGACCATGCAGACGGTGACGGTTACCGGCAGCCGCCCGAGCGAGGACTTCCAGGTCACGCGTGGCTCGATCAACCGCCTGGGCGCCGCCAACCTGATGGACGTGCCCCAGTCGGTGGTCGTCATCAACCGGGCCCTGATGCAGTCGCAGGGCGTCACCCGGCTGGAGGATGCCGTGCGCAACGCGCCCGGCGTCACGATCGGGTCGGCCGAGGGCGGCAATATCGGCACCAACATCAACATCAACGGCTTCAGTGCCCGTACCGACATCTATCTCGACGGCATGCGCGACCGCGGCCAGTACTATCGCGACGTGTTCGCGCTGGAGCAGGTCGAAGTGCTGATGGGACCGTCGTCGATGCTGTTCGGCCGCGGCTCGACCGGCGGCGTCATCAACCAGGTGACCAAGAAGCCGTTCCTGAAGCAGGCGACCGAGCTCAGCGCGCAGGCCACGACCAACGGGTTGGTGCGCACCACGGCCGACGTCAACACGCCGTTCGGCGAGAACAACGCCGCGCGCGTCTCCGCGATGTTCCAGGTCGGCAAGGCCTCGACGGTCGACCAGACCAATGTGCTCGATTTCGGTCTCGCGCCTACGCTCAAGCTGGGCATCGGCACGGACACGGAGGTTACGCTGGGCGCCTACTTGATGCACCGGAAGGACCAGGTGAACTACGGCGTGCCGAACCTGAACGGATATCCCCTGAATGCACCGCGCAACACGGCATGGGGTTTCAACGACGATTACACCGAACAGGACGTCGTCAATCTTCAGAGTCTGATCGAGCACAAGTTCGCGCCGAACCTGAGCCTGCGCAATCAGACGGAATTCGTCTGGGTGAATACGGACGTGCGCGAAACCTCGGGCGGATTCGTCGGGACGCTCGGTGCAAACGGTGGGTTCGTAGCGGCGCCGCGCGGACCCAACAACATCCCCTACAGTGCAGCACCGCTCGGCAATCTGTGGATCCGTCAGCTCAGCCGCGACCGCAACATCAACGACATCACGGTCGAAAACCAGACCGAGGTCACGGCCAAGTTCGACACGGGAAGGGTTGGACACACGTTGCTGATGGGCATCGATCTGAACTACGAATCCTACACGAACCAGCAGTCCAGCCGCACCGGCACTTGCAACGGCGTCGCCTTGCCGGCCGGATCCGTCGGGTGTACCCCAGCAGGCTATACGGTCGGCGCCAGCACGCCCGGTAACGTTGCCTCGGTGCTTGGCAACTATGCCTCCTCGCAGGCCTGGGGCGCCGGCTTCTACTTCAACGACACCGTCCAGCTCATTCCCGAGGTGAAGCTCGTTGGCGGCTTGCGCTGGGATTACTACGCGGCGTCGATCAGCAATTCGATCAACAGCACGAACACGGCTGGCAGTACGGCGGTCCCGTTCCAGTATCAGCCGGTCAGCTTCCTCAGCGTTCGGGCCGGGGTCATCTACGAACCGACACCGGCTCAATCGTATTACGTCTCGTACAGCACTTCGTTCAATCCGTCGCTCGAGCAGCTCACCTCGACAACCGGCGGATCCTACCTTCCGCCCGAAAACAACAGAGGCGTGGAAGCCGGCGTCAAGTACGAGCTCCTGAACGCCAACCTGTCGCTCAATGCCGCCGTATTCTCGATCGTGAAGAACAACGCGCGCACGGCCAATCCCGACGGTACCTACACGCCCTCCGGAAACATCCAGGTGAGCGGCGGCCGCGTCGGTTTCGCCGGCCGCATCACGCCGGAATGGCAGGTGTTCGGCGGCTACGCCTATCTGAATGGCGTCATCCTGCAGGGGCTGAGCTACCAGAACGGCATCGGCAACACGACCGGCAAGGTGCCGCTCAACACGCCGCGCGACTCCGCGAACCTCTGGACGACCTACACGTTCAAGGAAACCTACGAGATCGGCGGCGGCCTCTTCTACGTGGGCCAGCGCTACGCCAACAACACCAACACCGTGGTGGTGCCGGCCTACACCCGCTTCGACCTCACGGCGGCCTACAAGCAGCCGACCTATGACGTTCGGCTCAACGTCTACAACGTGTTCAATTCGATCTACTACGACGGCGTCATCGCCTCGGACGGCGGCCGCGCGGTCATGGGCGCCGGCACCACCGGCATGATCACGCTGAACTACCGGATCTGATGACGGAAGCCGCCGCCCGTCATGCTCGTCTGTGTTCCCCAGGTCCTCAACGCCGCGCAGCTCGTCAGCCTGCGCGAGCGTCTCGAGCGCTCCAATTCGTGGGTCGACGGTCGCGTCACCGCCGGCTACCAGGGCGCGCCCGTGAAGTTCAACCAGCAGATCGACGAACGGTCTGAAACCGCGATCGCGTGCCAGCGCATCGTCGGCGCGGCGCTGGAGGTCCATCCGATCTTCATCAGCGCCGTGCTGCCGAACGAGATCTATCCGCCGATGTTCAACCGCTACGGCGAGGGCATGCGGTTCGGCCCGCACGTCGATGGCAGCGTACGCATCAATCCGCACAACGGTCGCAAGCTGCGCACCGACGTGTCGGCGACGCTGTTCCTCAGCAACCCGGAGGATTACGATGGCGGCGAGCTGCTGATCGAGGACACCTACGGTCAACACAGCGTCAAGCTGGCGGCCGGCGACATGGTCGTCTATCCCGCGACCAGCCTGCACTCGGTGGCGCCGATCACGCGCGGCGTGCGGATGGCCTGCTTTTTCTGGACGCAGAGTCTGATCCGGGACGACATGCAGCGGTCGCTGCTGCACGACATGGACAATGCGATCCAGCGCCTGAACGAGACCGGTGCGGACGAGGGGGCGCGCCGGTCGCTGATCGGCTGCTACCACAACCTGGTCCGGCAATGGAGCGAGACCTGATGTCGGTCGCCGCCGCCACCGCGGGAAGACCGGGGAAGGCCAACCGCCGGCTCACCTTCGTGCGCTGGGTGCGCAAGACCCATGGCTGGTTCGGCCTATGGGGTGCGCTGCTGGGTCTCCTGTTCGGTTTCAGCGGCATCTGGCTCAATCACCGGAGTACCATGAAGCTGCCCTTGCCCGACCAGCAGCAGATCAATGCCCAGCTCCAGCTGCCCGACCCGCGACCCCAGACCATCGAGGCGATGGGCGCGTGGCTGCAGCAGGCGCTGAAGCTCGACCGCGGCCCGAACAATGTGCGCGTCGAGCGTGCCCGCACCGTTCCATGGGGTGAACGCGGAAGCGACGCAGGTGCCCGGTCCCTGCAACAACCCGAACGCTGGCTGTTGAACTTCGGCGGACCCAACCATCTGGTGCAGGCGGAGTATTGGGTCGGCAACGGGTCGCTGTCGGTGCGGACGACGCAGAACGGCTTCGTGGCGACGCTCACCAACCTGCACAAGGGCACGGCCATGCCCGTGCCGTGGATCCTGTTGATCGACACGCTGGCTGGCAGCATGATCTTTCTGTCGATCAGCGGCGTCGTCCTGTGGTGGGAAAGTCATCGCAAGCGCGCGGTCGGCATCACGATTTTCGCCGTCGCCGTGGGCACCACGGTGGCATTGGCCGTCAGTCCGCTCCAGCTCTAGGGGCGATGTCAGTGGTAGACTCCGTGCCTTCGAATCCGCCTTTCGTGGAGCCCGGTCCGCCGGGACCGTCGCGTGAACCGCTGTCGACGGCGACGCGGCGCGGGATTCTGGCGCTGGTGATCTTCTTCCATGTGGGAGGAGGCTGGGCGCTGACGC
>CAZPOS010000030.1:30217-33233 GCA_964588065.1 uncultured Reyranella sp. | reverse complement strand
GAGCGTGGCCGCGATCTCCGGCGCCACGACGACGATCGCGCCGCCGCCGTCGGTGATGACGCAGCAGTCGAGTCGGTGCAGCGGATCGGAGATCATCGGCGAGTTCACGACCTCCTCGACCGTGACCACGTCCTTCAGCAGCGCGTGCGGATTGTACTGTGCATGGTGCGAAGCGGCGACCTTGATCCAGGCGAGCTGCTCGGAGGTCGTGCCGAACTCGTACATGTGACGCATCGCGCAGTTGGCGTACATGTTCACGACCGTCGGGCCGTAGGGGAACTCGAACGGATCGTCGGGGGTCGGGGTGCCGCCGCGGCTGCGCGGCACGGTGCCGGTCGCCATGCCCTCGGCGCGCGGCCGGCCGGCCAGGGTGATCAGGGCCACCTTGCACTTGCCGGCGGCGATCGCCTCGGCGGCGTGGCCGACATGCAGCACGTAGGACGAGCCGCCGGTGTCGGTCGAATCGACGTGACGGACCTTGAGGCCCATGTACTCGACCATGGACATCGGGCCGAGACCCGGCGCGTCGCCCGCGCAGAAGTAGCCGTCGACATCGTCCTTGGTGAGACCCGCATCCTCCAGCGCGCCCTTGGCGCACTGCGCGTGGATCTGGGCCAGCGAGATATCCTTCGCGAGACGCGTCGGATGCTCATAGATTCCCGCGATATAGGCCTTGCCCTTGATGCTCATCGGCGAGCCATCCCCCTTAGTCATTGTGCAGCGCACATGGTGGGGGATCGGAGCCTCACAGGAAAGTGCGCACTTTCGCTCCGAAGAACGATGATAGGCTCTGCGGAACGAACAGGGAGCTGCGCCACATGGTCGGCCTTCGTCTTTGTGTCATCCTGGCCGCGATGTTTGCCTTCGTCGGCGCCGCCCAGGCCCAGGGCAAGGCCGAGCTTCTCTGGTACAGCCAGGCCGCCTTCAAGCTCACGACCCAGAGCGGCAAGGTCATCCTGATCGACCCGTGGATCATGGGCGCCACCCGGATCCCGCAGGAGCTGAAAGACCTCGACAGGATCGGCAAGGTCGACCTGATCCTGGTGACCCACGGCCATGGCGACCATCTCGGCGATGCAATGGAGATTTCCAAGCGCAACAACGCGCCGATCTGGGCGCCGGCCGGCCTCAACCAGACGCTGGCCACGCTCGGTCTGATGCCCGCCACCCTCGTGCCGCGCATGAGCAAGGGCGGCACCATCGAGCCCTTCCCCGGCGTGAAGATCACCATGGTCCATGCCGACCATTCCTCGGAAATGATCCTGAAGGACCCTGTGACAGGGAAGGATACGAGCTTCGCCGCCGGCGAACCCTGCGGCTTTGTCATCGAACTGGAGAACGGCCTCAAGATCTACCACATGGGCGATACCGGCCTGTTCGGCGACATGAAGCTGATCGGCGAATACTACAAGCCCGACCTGGTGCTGATCCCGATCGGCGGCCACTACGTGATGGACCCCAAGGCCGCCGCCTATGCCACAAGGGAGCTGATCAAGCCGAAGATGGCGTGGCCGATGCACTATGCCAGCAACCCGTTCCTGCGCGGGACGCCCGCCGAGTTCAAAATCGCGCTGGGCCAGTCGTCGATCGAGGTGATCGACGCCGAGCCTGGTACGAAGAAGACGTTCTAGTCGCTTCTTTCGAGGACCGCTTCCCATACCGACTTGGGTTGATCGTACCGGTCGATCACCTTCTCCTCGATGGCGAGCATGCGCCAGCCATGCGCGAACAGACGATCGACGGCTTCCCGGTCGAAGAAGCGCTTGGGTGCGCCGTCGACGAGATAGAAATCCTTCTCGATTTGCGGATGGCCGCAGGCACCGAAATGGTGATCGTTGGTCGAATTGAGCCGGCACAGCAGCAGGCCGTCAGGACGTAGTGCGGTATGCACCCGATCAGCCAGGGTGAGGGTCTCCGGCCAGTCGAAATAATGCAGTGAGAGGCTGGCAACAACGACACCGACAGGACTCGCGACGGGAAACGGGTCACGGATATCCTGGCAATGGATTTCGGCGGTCGGGACGCGTCGACGGGCACGGTCGGCAGCCTCGCGCGATAGCTCCACGCCGATCACGCGATGGCCAGCCTCTGTGAGCGTGGCGGTGTCGCGTCCACCGCCACATCCCAGCTCCAGCACTGGCTGTCCACCTGCCCGTTCGACAATGAGCGGCAGCCAGCGCACCAGCCATGGATCGCCCGCCAAGAGTCAGTCGCCCGCGACGTCGCGCGCGCCGGGCGTGCGGGCGCGGAATTCCTCGGGGGCTTCGCGGCCGGCATCGGTGAAGGCCTTCTTCACCGCGGCGACGTTGGGTCCGAAGATGCCCTTGCGGTTGTCCTTGGCCCACTGGTTCGAGTTGACGATCGTGTCGAGCGATCCCTGGAAGCGCGGCATCACGTAGCGTGCGAACAGCTCGTAGGAGCGCATCGTCTGCTCGCGCGTCGCCCATTCGTGGGCGCGGAACAGCACGCCGCCGAAGCCGCCGTTGGAAAAGCCCAGCAGCCGTTCGATCCCCTTGGCGACCGTATCGGGGCTGCCGACCAGGGTCGTGCCCATTTTCACCCCGTCGCGCAGCGGATCGTCGGCGCGGCCCGGCGGGCGGCCCAGCGTGTCCTCGAAATAGGTCACGGTCTCGCGGCGCTCGCCGGCATGGACCTCGCGCAGCGCCTGCTCGTCGTCCTCCGTCACATGACAGTTCACCACCACGCGCCACTTGGAACGGTCCGCCGTCTTGCCGTGCCTGGCCGCCGTCTCCTCGTAGATGCCCCACTGCTTGCCGAGCATCTCCGGTCCGCCCGGGATGCCGGCGCCGATCGACAGGACACCGAGCCCATGCTTGCCGGCGGCGATCATGCCCGAGGGCGTGATGGTGCTGGCGCAGGCGATCGGGAAATGCGGATAACTGTAGGGCGCGAGATGCAGCCGCGCCTCCTTGAGTTCGAACCAGTCGGTCTTCATCGTGACCGGCTCCTTGCATTCGAGCAGGCGCATGATCGCCTCCAGCGCCTCCTCCATCCG
>CAZPOS010000030.1:18634-30207 GCA_964588065.1 uncultured Reyranella sp. | reverse complement strand
CCGCGGCCGCTGGGTCGAAGGATCGATGCCCATCATGTAGGCGTCCGACGGCAGCGCACCGGGACCGCAGCCCAGCATGGTGCGGCCGCGCGACATGTGGTCGAGCTGCACGAAACGGTTCGCGACCATCAGCGGATGATGATAGGGCAGGCTGGTGACACCCGAGCCGAGGCGGATGTAGCGCGTGCGCTCGATGGCGGCGCCGATGAAGACTTCCGGCGAGGCAATGGTTTCCCAGCCGGCGGAATGGTGCTCGCCGATCCAGGCTTCGTCGTAGCCCAACTCGTCGATCCACTCGATCAGCTCCATGTCGCGCGCCATCGAGAGCGTCGGGTTCTCGCCCACGCGATGGAACGGCGCCAAGAAGATGCCGAACGTCAGTCCCTTGTGATTACCGGTCTGTGCCATAGAAGTCCTCCGTCACGCGCGACGGTAGCATGTGCGCGACATTGACCGCAGCACCGGCTTGCGCGGATCATCGCACCATGACCGAGGCCTCTTCCCGACCGCTCTCCCGCTTCACCATCATCGAGGTGAACGACGCGAAAGTGCCGCTCTGCCTGCGTTTGGCGACGTCGCTTGCGGCGAAGATCGCGGCCGATCTCGGCGCCAACGTTGTCAAGGTGGAGCCGCCGGGGGGCGATCCGGTGCGCCGCGCGCCGCCGATGCTGCCGCAGGGCGGAAGCGCACTGTTTGAATTCCTCAACACGTCCAAGCGCTCGTTGATGCTCGACCTCGCCAGCGAGTCCGGCCACGCGGCGCTCGCCGGGCTCGTCGAGCAGGCCGACATCGTGCTGTTCGAGGAGCCGGCGTCCGTGGCCGAGACCCTGCGCAAGGCCAAGGCGACGCCGGTCGAGATCGCGGCCTTTCCGGTCGAGATGGACGCGAGCCAGCGTCCCGTCAGCGAGCTGGCGATTCAGGCGCTGGGCGGGCTGATGCACATGATCGGCGAACCAGAACGCAAGCCGCTGAAACTGGCCGGCCATCAGGCCTCCTACGCTGCGGGGCTGACCGCCTTCACAGGTCTCATGGCGGCGCTGGCGGCGCGCGACACCGGACGCAAGGCACCCGCGGTGCGCGTCTCGCTTGCGGAAGTCATGCAGTGGGTGAACTGGAAGGCCGCGTCCGGCGCCGCCGCCTCAGGCATCTCGCCCGGCCGCGAAGGCCGGAACTCGGAATTCCAGGTCCTTCCCTGCCGCGACGGCCATGTCGCCGTGGTCTACACGGTGACCCAATGGCCGGCGACACGGGCTCTGATCGGCGATTCCCGTCTCGACGATCCGAAGTTTTCCACGCGCGCCGGACGGCGTCAGAACATCGCCGAACTCTATGCCGCGCTCGCGCCGTGGTTTGCCGCCAAGACGCGCGAGGAAATCCAGAAGGTGGCGCAGGCGAGGGGTGTGCCCTTCGGTCCGATCTTCTCTCCCGCCGAACTGCTGCAGACCGAGCAATACCTGGCGCGAGGCTTCCTGGCCGAGATGGCGCATCCGACTGAGGGCCGGCTGCGCCTGCCGCAACTGCCCGTGCAATGGAACGGGCGCTCCTTCGCGCCGCGGCCCGCGCCGGCGTTCGCGCCATGAGCGAACGTCCCCTCACCGGCATCCGCGTGCTCGACTTCGGCCTGCTGACGGCCGGAGCAAACACCTCGGCCATGCTGGGCGATCTCGGCGCCGACGTGATCAAGATCGAATCGGGCGCCTATCTCGATCCGTTCCGGGTCGTCGGCAAGATCGACGACGGCGAGGGCTGGTGGAACCGCTCGCCGCAGTTCCGCTTCACCAACCGCAACAAGCGCGGGCTGGCACTGAACCTCAAGGATCCCGAGGGACAGCGCGTCATCCGCGAGCTGGCCGCGCACTGCGACGTCGTGGTCGAGAACTTCCGCCGTGGCGTGCTCGATCGCGCCGGTCTCGGCTACGGGAATCTGAGCGTCCTCAACCCGCGCCTGGTGTTCGCCGCGATCTCCAGCCAGGGCGACACGGGCCCCGAGCGCATGAACGTCTCGTTCGGCAGCACGCTCGACGCCACGTCCGGAATCGCGTCGCTGACCGGATACGAGGGCGAGGAGCCGCGCATCTCGGGCATGGACGTAAACTATCCCGACCAGATCGTATCGCTGTTCGCCACCGGCATCGTCATCGCCGCCGTTACCGAAGCGCGTCGCACCGGCAAGGGCGCGTTCCTCGATTTCTCCCAGCGTGAGGTCGCTTCGTTCACCCTGGGCGAGGAAATCCTCGCCGCGTCGGCCGATCCCGCGCACCCGCTCGCGCCTCGGGGCAACGGCGAACCCGGCGTGGCGCAGCAGGACGCCTATCGTTGCGCCGACGGCAAGTGGCTGGCCGTCACGCTCGAAGCACCCGATTCTTCGATTGAAGCCCTCTGTGCTGGGAAGCATCGCGACACAGCCCTGGCGGTGTTGCTCGGGAAAGGTATTGCCGCTGCACCCTGTCTCGACGGCAACGACCTGCTGCGCGACACCGCGCTGCAGGGCGTCACGCTGGTGCGCGACGAAAACGGCGGCCTCGTGAAGGGCCTGCCCTACCGGCTCGACGGTGAAGGGCTCGCCATCGAACGCCCCGCGCCCGATCTCGGCCAGCACACCGACGAGGTGTTGCGTGAGCTGCTGGGCTACGACGATGCCCGCCAGAAACGGTTGAACGACAGCGGCGTGACCTCGACCACGCCCACCATCGGAGAGGTTTGATCCATGCCGCGCGCCGAAGTGCACAAGTTGATGGAGCGCATGGCGATCCCCGCCATTGCCGCCCCGATGTTCCTGGTCTCCAACCCCGCCCTGACGCTCGCCTGCTGCGGCGAAGGCCTGATGGGCAGTTTCCCTGCCCACGGCACACGCAGCCGCGAGGAATTCCAGGCCTGGCTGGACGAAATGGTCGAGGGGATGAAGCGGCTGGAGGATGCCGGCCGCAAGCCCGCACCCTGGGCGGTCAACCTGGTCGTCCATGCCTCCAACCCGCGCTACCAGGGCGATCTGGAACTGGTCGAGAAGTACAAGGTGCCGGTGGTGCTCACCTCGAAGGGCGCCCCGGGCGACGCCATCAAGCGCATCCATGGCTGGGGCGCCGTCGCCCTCCACGATATCGCCAACCGGCGCCACGCCGAGAAGGCGCTGGAAGCGGGAGTCGACGGCGTGATTGCGGTGGCAGGCGGGGCCGGCGGCCACACCGGCACCATCAATCCCTTTGCGCTGATGAACGAGGTACGTCAGCTGGGTGACGGTTTCGCGGTGGTGCTGGCCGGCGGCCAGACCACGGGCCGCGACGTGCTGGCGGCAGAGGCGATGGGTGCCGATCTCGCCTATATCGGCACACGTTTCATCGCGACCCGGGAGGCGATGGCGGCACAGGCGCACAAGGACATGATCCTGGGCACGCGCGCGACCGACGTGTTCCTCACCGCCTCTATCGACGGCGCACCGGCCAACTGGCTGACGCCGAGCCTGCTGGCCGCCGGCATCGACCTCGACGTGCTTCGCACGACCCTGCCCGGCAAGATCGTCGGCGCCCAGGAGAACAAGAAGCGCTGGAAGGACATCTATACGGCCGGCCACGGCGTCGGGAACATCGAGGATATCCCGGCAGCCGCAGACCTCGTCCGGCGCCTGATTGCGCAATACCGCGAGGCGAAGTCTGAAATGGCGCGCGCTCTCGCCGGCAAAGTCGCGGCATAGACGGTGGCAGTCCCCCTGCTCTAGGTTTCAGCTCCAGAGTTTCGAGGGGGTATCCGCGTGAAGACAAAGGCAGCCGTCTGTTTCGAGGCCGGCAAGAACCTCGAGATCGAGACCGTCGATCTCGAAGGGCCGAAGTTCGGCGAGGTCTTGGTCGAGATCAAGGCGTCGGGTGTCTGTCACACCGACGAATTCACGCGCTCCGGCGGCGATCCCGAGGGCCTCTTCCCCGTGATCTTCGGTCATGAGGGCGCGGGCGTGGTGGTCGATGTCGGGCCGGGCATCGTGTCCCTGAAGAAGGGCGACCACGTGATTCCGCTCTACACGCCGGAATGCCGCCAGTGCAAATCCTGCGTCTCGGGCAAGACCAACCTCTGCACCTCGATCCGCGCTACCCAGGGCCAGGGCGTGATGCCCGACGGCACCTCGCGCTTCTCGATCAAGGGCCGCAAGATCCATCACTACATGGGCTGCTCGACCTTCTCGAACTACACCGTGCTGCCCGAGATCGCGCTCGCGAAGATCCGTCCCGACGCGCCGTTCGACAAGGTCTGCTACATCGGCTGCGGCGTCACCACGGGCATCGGCGCCGTGATCAACACTGCCAAGGTCGAGGCCGGTGCCAATGTCGTGGTGTTCGGCCTGGGCGGCATCGGCCTCAACGTGCTGCAGGGCGCGCGCATGGTTGGGGCAAACATGATCGTCGGCGTCGATCTCAACCCGGCGCGCGAGGCGCTTGGCCGCCAGTTCGGCATGACCCACTTCGTCAATCCGAAGGATCTGGGCGACAAGGATCTGGTGGCGCATCTCGTCGAACTGACCGACGGCGGCGCGGACTACAGCTTCGAGTGTGTCGGCAGCACCAAGCTGATGCGCCAGGCGCTGGAATGCTGCCATCGAGGCTGGGGCAAGTCGGTGATCATCGGCGTCGCCGGCGCCGGGCAGGAGATCGCCACCCGTCCGTTCCAGCTCGTCACCGGCCGCACCTGGATGGGCACCGCGTTCGGCGGCGCCAAGGGCCGGCGCGACGTGCCGAAGATCGTCGACTGGTACATGGACGGCAAGATCGACATCGACTCGCTCATTACCCACACGATGCCGGTCGAGAAGATCAACGACGCGTTCGACCTGATGCACAAGGGCGAATCGATCCGGAGCGTCGTCACGTTCTAACGCGGGAGGGAATATTGGCCGTCAGAGCCATCGGAAACGCCACGATCGAGAAAGTCGAGGAGATCTGCGGACCGGGCTTCAAGCCCGGCCGCATGTTTCCGAAATTCGACCAGGAAGCCTTCGACGCCCAGAAAAGCTGGATGGTGCCGGAGCACGTCCAGGAGGGCAGCGACCGGCTGATTGGTTCGGTTCATACCTGGGTGGTGAAGACTGGCCGGCACACGATCCTGATCGATACCTGCCTCGGCAATCACAAGGACCGGCACAATCCCGGCTGGAACAAGCTCAATACGCCCTTCCTCGAACGGCTGGAGGCCTGCGGCTGCCATCCCGATTCGGTCGACTTCGTGATGTGTACCCACCTGCATGTCGACCATGTCGGCTGGAACACCAAGCTCGAGAACGGCCGCTGGGTGCCGACCTTCAAGAATGCCAGATACCTGTTCGCCAAGCGCGAGTACGCGCATTGGGAGACGGAACACAAAACCAATGGACTCGAGACCAACGGCGGCTCGTTCGACGATTCGGTCTTGCCCGTGGTCGAGGCCGGCCGGGCGGTGATGATCGAGAGCGATCACCAGCCCGATCCGCTGCTCACCATCCGGGACTATCCAGGACACACGCCGGGCTCGATCGCGATCAACCTGAAGGACCAGGGCAGGCAAGCCTGCTTCTCAGGCGACATCATGCATCACCCAATCCAGGTCTATCATCCCGACTGGTCGAGTCAGTTCTGCTGGGACCAGGCCATGTCGGCGGTCTCGCGCCGCAAGCTTCTCGAGGATTGCGTCGAGAGCAACGCGCTGCTCTGCCCTGCCCACTTCCCCGGTGCCAATGCGGGCTACGTGAAGCCCGAAGGCAACTCCTTCAGAATCGAGTGGGATCGTCCATGAAGCTCGAACCGCTGCTCGACGGCCTTACCTTCGGCGAGGGACCGCGCTGGCGCGACGACCGGCTCTATTTCTCCGACTTCTACGTGCACCGGGTCCGCACGGTCGACGAGAGTGGCAAGGCCGAGACCATCGTCGAGGTGCCCGGACAGCCTTCCGGACTAGGCTGGCGGCCCGACGGCACGATGCTGATCGTCAGCATGACCGACCGCCGGCTGATGAGATTCGCGGGCAGCAAACTGAGCGTCGAGGCGGAACTGGGCGGGCTCGCGACCGGCCTGTGCAACGACATGATCGTCGATGCCAAGGGCCGCGCCTATGTCGGCAATTTCGGCTTCGACCGGCACGCGGGCGAAGCCCCCCGCCCTGCCGTTCTCGCCCGCGTCGATCCTGACGGTTCGGTCCATGCGGCGGCCAACGAGCTGATGTTCCCCAACGGCTCCGTCATCACGCCCGACGGCAAGACGATGATCATCGCCGAGACCTTCGCCAAGCGACTCACCGCGTTCGACCTCGCCGAGGACGGCACCTTGTCCAACCGACGCGTCTGGGCGGAGACGCCGACCTGCAATCCCGACGGCATCTGTCTCGACGCCGAGGGCGCCCTCTGGGTCACCGGCGCCTTCACCCACCACATGATCCGCGTCTTCGAAGGCGGCCGGGTCACGCACGACCTCGACCTCGGCGAACGCGCGGCCTATGCCTGCATGCTGGGCGGCAGGGACCGCCGCACGCTCTTCGTCGTGACCAACAGCGGCAGCGGCCCCGCCATCGCCGCGAAGAAGGATGGACGCATCGAGACGATGCGCGTCGACGTTCCCGGCGCCGGCCTGCCTTAGGAGGAAACGGTGAAAGGTCCAGAGGACGATGCCGGTCTGGCCGGCAAGGTGGCGATCATCTCCGGCGGCGGCGCCGTCGGCGACGGCATCGGCAACGGCCGCGCCGCGGCGATCCTGCTCGCCCGCGCGGGCACCCGCGTGCTGGTCGCCGATCGCGACTTGAAGCTCGCCCAGCGTACCGTCGAGATGATCCTGGCGGAGGGCGGCCAGCATGCCGCGGCCCATGCCGGCGACATGACGCAGGAGGCGGAGTGCAAGCGGCTGGTCGATGCCGCGGTGGATCGCTGGGGACGGCTCGACTTCCTCGACAACAATATCGGCATCGGCAGCCGCGGTTCGGTCGTGGAGGAAAAGCCCGAGGAGTTCCGCCGCGTGATGCAGGTGAACGTCGAGACGATGTTCCTGCTCTCCAAGCACGCGATCCCGGCCATGATCAAGACCGCCAAGGGCGGCTCGATCGTGAACATCTCATCGATCTCGGCGCTGCGGCCACGCGGCCTCACCACCTACACGACTTCCAAGGCCGCCGTCATCGGCCTCACCCAGGCGATGGCGGTCGACCATGGCCGCGACGGCATCCGCGTGAACTGCATCTGCCCCGGCCCGGTCTACACGCCGATGGTCTACGCCCGTGGCAATGGCATGAGCGAGGCCGCGCGTGCGCAGCGCGCCAGGGCCTCCGTGCTCAAGACCGAGGGCACGGGCTGGGACGTTGGCCACGCCGTGCGCTTCCTGCTGAGCAGCCATGCCCGCTACATCACCGGCCAGGTGCTGGTCGTCGACGGCGGTGTCACGCTGCAGGGGCCGGAACGCGATTCGCAGGATCACTGAATAAAGGGAGAAACAACAAGATGGCCCGGCTGCCCTATCTCGAGCCCGATCAGGTCGCGCCCGAGTACCGCGACATGCTCAAGCGCAACACAAACCTGCACAAGCTGCTGGTCAACTCGCCCGACATGGCGCGGGCCTTCAGCGGGCTGGGCGGCTACATCCGCTTCAAGAGCAAGCTCGATCCGCGCCTGCGCGAACTGGCCATCCTGCAGGTCGGCTGGCTGGAGAAATCTGAGTACGAGTTCACCCACCATGTGAAGATCGGCAAGGAGTTCGGCGTCACCGACGACGACATCCAGGGGCTCATGGCCGAGACCGAGGGCAAGCCTTCCCAGCTCGAACCGCTCGCCAAGGCGATCCTGAGGGGCGCACGCGAGATGGTGAAGGACCTGGCGATGTCCGAAGTCACCTTCGCCGAGATCAAGAAGGAGCTGTCGGACGAGCACATGACCGACCTGGTGCTCACCATCGCCTTCTACTGCGCCGTCGTCCGCGTGCTTGCCACCATGCAGATCGACAACGAGCCGCAGTACAAGGAAGTGCTGAAGCAGTACCCGCTGCCGGGAGTCAAGTGATGCGCCTGAAAGATCGCGTCGCCATCGTCGTCGGCGCCGGGCAGAGCCCCGGCGAGGGCATGGGCAACGGCCGCGCCACCGCGCTCACCTTCGCGCGCGAGGGGGCCAAGGTCGTCTGCGTCGATCACAATCTCGACTCGGCGAAGGAGACGGTCGAGATGATCGGCGCGAACCAGGGAACGGCGGTTGCCTTCAAGGCCGACGTGACCCAGGGCGCCGACCTCAAGGCGATGGTCGACGAGACGCACGCCCGCTGGGGCCGGGTCGACATCCTGCACAACAATGTCGGCGTCTCCTTGTCGGGCGGCGATGCCGAGCTGCTCGACATCACCGAGGAGGCCTTCGACCGCTGCACGGCGATCAACCTCAAGAGCTGCATCTTCGCCGCCAAGCATGTGCTGCCGATCATGCGCGAGCAGCAGAGCGGCGTGATCATCAACATCTCGTCGATGGCGGTCATCACCACCTATCCCTATGTCGCCTACAAGGCGACCAAGGCGGCGATGGTGTCCTTCACCGAACAACTCGCCTACCAGAATGCGCAATACGGCATCCGCGCCAACGTGATCCTGCCCGGCCTGATGAACACACCCATGGCGGTCGACACGCGGGCGCGCGCCTTCAAGAAGAGCCGCGCCGAGGTCGAGGCCGAGCGCGATTCCAAGGTACCCTTGCGCAAGAAGATGGGCACCGGGTGGGATGTTGCCAACGCCGCCCTGTTCCTGGCGTCCGACGAGGCAGGCTTCATCACCGGCGTCACCCTGCCGGTCGATGGCGGCGCCAGCGTGCGGCGCGGCTAGGGCACGATCCTTGCGTCGGTTGGGCCCATGAACCGACTCGCCGGCAAGACCGCCCTCATCACCGGTGCCTCCTCGGGCATCGGCCGCGCCATCGCCAAGAAGTTTCACGCCGAAGGGGCGACCCTCCTGCTGATGGACGTCACGGAGGCGGTCGTCGAAGGCGGCGAGCCGACGCACCGGATCCTGGACGTGCCGTTCTTCCAGGGCGACGTCTCGAAGGAGCAGGATGTCGAGGAAGCGGTGCGCCGGGCCGCCCTGCCGACCGGCCGGCTCGACATCGTGGTCAACGACGCGGCCATCCGCTCGGCGAAGAAGCTCACCGACACCAGCCTCGAGGAGTGGAACCGGGTGATGGAGGTGAACGTCACCGGCGTCTTCCTGATGTGCCGCGCCGCGGTGCGGCGGATGCTGACGCAGGAGATCCGCAACGAGGCGCGCGGGCGCATCGTCAACATCTCCTCGCAGCATGGCATGATCTCCTCTCCCGAGGATTTTTCCTACGGGGTCTCGAAGTCGGCCGTGGTCTACATCACGCGCCAGATCGCTTCGGACTATGGACGCGACAGCGTCATCTGCAATGCCGTGGCGCCGGGCAAGATTCTCACCGGCAAGACTGGCCGCGCCATCGAGCCGCGCTGGATCGACTATTCGCATGCCCGCACGCCGCTGCCGCGCCTCGGCCGCTCCGAGGACGTCGCCAATGCCGCCCTGTTCCTCGCATCGGACGAGGCGACGTTCATCACCGGCGAGAACTTGATGGTCGATGGCGGTTGGATGGCGAACTGAGCCCCGCAGCCAAAGGTCACCAGGGTGCGTGCCATGATCCGATAGGACAGTTCGCTAGCCGGACGGGCGCCCTCGACGCGGCAAGCACATCACTCCATCTTCTCTGCAATTGGGTTTGGGAGGATGGAGTACATGCGTTTATCGATCGGATTCCTCGGTGTCGTGGCAGCGCTCGGCCTGTCGGTGGCGCCGGCGCTCGCGCAGAAGAGCGGTGGCACCTTCAAGATGTACATCGCGGACAATCCGCCGAGCACGTCGATCCACGAGGAGGCGACGACCTCCACGGTCGTGCCCTTCATGGGCCTCTACAACAATCTCGTCGTCTTCGATCAGCAGGTTCCGCAGAACAGCCTGGAATCGATTCGCCCCGACCTTGCCGAAAGCTGGGCATGGAGCGAGGACGGCACGAAGCTGACCTTCAAGCTGGTCGGCAATGCGAAGTGGCATGACGGCAAGCCCTTCACCTCGGCCGACGTGAAGTGCACCTGGGACATGCTGACGGGCAAGAGCGAGACCCAGAAGCTGCGCAAGAACCCGCGAATCTCCTGGTACTGGAACCTGAAGGAAGTCACGACCAACGGCGACCGCGAGGTCACCTTCCATCTCGGCCAGCCGCAGCCTTCGCTGCTGATCCTGCTCGCCTCGGGCTACAGCCCCGTCTATTCCTGCCACGTGCCGACGGCGCAGATGCGCACCAAGCCGATCGGCACCGGTCCCTTCAAGCTGGCGGAGTTCAAGCAGAAGGAGATCGTGAAGCTGGTCCGTAACCCGGACTACTTCAAGAAGGGCAAGCCGTATCTCGACGCGATCGAGATGCCGATCGTGCCGGCGCGCGGCACCGCCATGCTGGGCTTCGTCTCCGGCCGCTTCGACATGACGTCGCCCTATGCCGTGACCATCCCGCTGCTCAAGGACATCAAGGCGCAGGCCTCGACCGCCGTCTGCGAGGTGGCGCCGATGAACAACAGCACCAACCTGATCGTGAACAGCGAGGCACCGCCCTTCAACAACGCCGACATCCGCCGCGCGATGCTGCTCACCATCGACCGGCAGTCCTTCATCAACATCCTCGCGCAGGGCGCGGGCGAGGCCGGCGGCGTCATGGAGCCGGCGCCCGGCGGCGTCTGGGGCATGCCCAAGGAGCTGTTCGACACGGTCCAGGGATACGGACCGGACGTTGCCAAGAATCGCGCCGAAGCGCAGGCGCTGATGAAGAAGGCGGGCTACGGACCCGATAACAGGCTGAAGCTCAAAGTCTCGACCCGCAACCACCTGCTCTATCGCGACCCGGCGGTGATCCTGATCGACCAGCTCAAGGAGATCTACATCGACGGCGAACTCGACCTGGTGGACACGGCGTTGTGGTTCAACAAGGTCGCGCGCAAGGACTACTCGGTCGGCCTCAACACGACCGGCAACGGCGTCGACGATCCCGACCAGACCTACTTCGAGCATTATGCTTGCAAGTCGGAGCGCAACTATGTCGGGTACTGCAACCCCGAGATCGAGAAGCTGTTCCCGATCCAGTCGGCCGAGCGCGACATCGAGAAGCGCAAGAAGCTCGTCTGGGAGATCGACAAGCAGATCCTCGAGGAGGGCTTCCGCCCGATCATCATGTGGAATGCCTCGGGCACCTGCTGGCACCCCTACGTGAAGGGCTACCGCCCGATGGTGAACAGCCTCTACAATGGCTCACGCTTCGAGGACGTCTGGCTGGACAAGTAGTAACCGAAGAAGCGAAGATCACCGAACTGCCGAAAGCCGCGCCCCGTTGCGCGGCTTTCGTGCGATGGGACCTGACAGCGAAGCGGCCTTGAGGCTACTGTCGAGACCAACGGAGGCGGCGAAGAACGCCGCTCCATCGATTCCCGGGAGGGACACATGAAATCATCACACCGGCTTCTGACACGCCGACATGCCCTGACGCGCACGCTGCTCCTCGGCTCGACGATCCTCGCAACGCGCACCGCGATGGCGGCGGAATGGCCGGACCG
>CAZPOS010000030.1:12413-18624 GCA_964588065.1 uncultured Reyranella sp. | reverse complement strand
GTACTGACCTCCAGAGCCCACCGTCACGGAATAGGATCCCGCACCGATTACAAAATTGGTGTAGATCACGCCGCCAGCCCCACCGCCGCCTGCATTACCGGGGTTGGCCGGACCGCCCGATCCGCATGATCATCCCCTTCGCCGCGGGGGCAGGCGCCGACACGGTCGGCCGCACCTTCGGCGAGCAACTCGCGAAGGCACTGGGCCAGCCCGTCGTCATCGACAACAAGGGGGGCGCCGGCGGTCTGCTGGGCACGGCGGAGGGCGCGCGGGCGCCGGCGGACGGCTACACGCTGCTCCTCACCTCGCAGGGCGCGACCGTCTTCAACATGGGGCTCTACAAGGCACCGGGCTACGATCCCTTGAAGGACCTCATTCCGGTGGCCACGACCGGCATCCTCACCAACGTCATGGTCGTCTCGGCCGCCAATCCCGCCAAGACCGTGGCCGACGTGATCGCCCAGGCTCGTGCCAAGCCTGGCGAGCTCACCTACGGGTCGAGCGGCGTCGGCAGCAGCCTGCACATGTCGGGCGTCATCCTGGAACAGCGCACCGGCGCCAAGCTGCAGCATGTGCCCTATCGCGGCGCGCCCGCCGCCGTCCTCGCCGTGATCAATGGCGAGGTGACCACGGGCTTCTTCAACGCGCCCACGGTGGTGAGCCAGGTCAAGGCCGGCAAGCTGAAGGCGCTGGCCGTCACGACGAAGGATCGTTCGGTCATCCTGCCCGAGGTGCCGACCATGATGGAGACGGGCATACCGGACTACGTGGTCGCTACCTGGCTGGGCTTCGCCGTGCCGACCGGGACGCCGGCCCCGATCGTGGCCCGCCTCAATGCCGAGATCGGCCGCATCGCCCGGATGCCGGAAGTGAAGGAGAAGCTCCTGGTCCAGGGCTTCGAGGTCCTCCCGCTCGACACGCCGGCCGCCGCCCGCAAGCTGATCGAGGACGACCAGGCGCTGTGGCTGCCCATCATCAAGGCCTCGGGCGCGAGCGCGGAGTAGTCAGTCCCCCGCCGCCAGCTCGTGGCGCGGCCAGCCTGCGATCTCCTGGATCAGCTTCTTCGTCATGGACCGGCCGAAGGCGCCGTGATTCTCGGCGACGATGGTGAAGGCGCCGGGGCCGCCGATCACATTGTCCTGGAAATACTTCTCCAGTCCGCCGGGCGGATTGGTGTGTTCGGGACGAAACGCCTCCTCGATCGGCGTCAGGATCACCAGCGCGTTGATGGTGACGTTCCTCGCTACCGCATCGTCGCGCGCGTCGGTGACGAGGCGGCCGCCGATGTTGTTGCCGTCGCCTGACACGTCGATCACCCGCCGCTCCGAGGCGAACGGCGCACGCTCGAACTGCCCCATGGCGAAGTCGATGGCGGCGCTGATCGAGGTGCTTCCGGCGAAGGAGCGCGGCGTCTCTATCAGCCTGTCGCCGAAGTGCCGTGCCGAGGCACCGTCGGCGATCACCATCCAGTCGATGACGACCTTCTGCATGTTGACCGACGCCCATTCGACGAAGCAGATGGCGATGCGGCGGTTGGGGCCGGAGGTGATGGCCCGCACCACGTCGGGATGGGTGATGGCGGCGGCCGCGCCTTCACGCTGCAGACGGAACTTCGGGTCGGTCACGCTGCGCGAAACGTCGGCCGCCAGCACCAGCAGCATGTCCACGGGCTCCGCCGCGCGGGCCGTCGAAGAGAGCAGCACCAGCATCGTGCCCAGCAGCGCAGCAAGGGTCCTCATCGCCTGCGACCTCCCTCTCCGGTTCGACCAAGTATATGGCGCCGCCGCGCGCGGCCTTTGGCAAAAGCGCCGCCCCGATAGGGCGTTCCGCAAAAAATCCTGTTACCGGCAGTCGCGGACACGCGGCATTCTTGCTATTGCGAACGACTCGCGCGGCTGGCTATTTTTGCTGCACTGCACTATATCCAACCGTCTCCGGCGTCTGGCCGGCCCGTTGCGTAGGAGCGTTTAGAGTGAGCGCGTTGAGGAACGAGACCGTTTTGTCGGTGCATCACTGGACCGACGAGTTGTTCAGCTTCCGGACCACCCGCGACAAGGGTTTCCGCTTCGAGAGCGGCCAGTTCACGATGATCGGCCTGAAGGTCGAGGGCAAGCCGGTGCTGCGGGCCTACTCGATCGCCAGCCCGCACTATGTGGACGAGTTGGAGTTCTTCTCGATCAAGGTGCCGGACGGCAAGCTCACCTCGCATCTCAAGAACCTGATGCCGGGCGATCCGGTACTGGTCGGCGCCAAGGCGGTCGGCACCCTGCTGCTCGACAGCCTGACCCCGGGGCGCAACCTCTACCTGCTGGGCACCGGCACCGGCCTGGCCCCCTTCCTGTCGCTGGTGCGCGACCCGGAAGTCTACGAGCGCTACGAGAAGGTCATCCTGGTCCATGGCTGCCGCCATGTACGCGACCTCGCCTACCGCTCGACGCTGGCCGACGAACTGCCGGCCGACGAGATCCTGGGCGACATGGTGCGCGACAAGCTGATCTACTATCCGACCGTCACCCGCGAGCCCTTCAAGTATCGCGGCCGCATCTCCCATCTGATCGAGAACGGCACGCTGGCGAAGGATGTCGGCCTGCCGCCGATGTCGCGCGAGAACGACCGGTTCATGCTCTGCGGCTCGGTCCAGATGCTGGCCGACATCCGGGCCCTGCTCGAAGGCATGGGCCTCACCGAGGGCAGCACCACCACGCCCGGCGAGTTCGTCGTCGAAAAGGCCTTCGTCGAGTAGAAGGTTCCGCTTCGCGAGCCTCTTCAAGTAGCGTGCGACGGCTGCCGGCGGCTAGGATGCCGGCGACGAAAGCATGCCGCCAGGTTCGGGAAGAGGATTGCAAGTGACACTACCGCTCGAGGGAGTTCGCGTCATCGAAGTGGGCCAGGCGCTGGCCGGTCCGCTGGCCGGGGTGATCCTGGCCGACATGGGCGCCGACGTGATCAAGATCGAAAAGCCTGACGGCGGCGACGATGCCCGCATCTGGGGCCCTCCCTTCGGCCCCGACGGCAAGACATCCCTCTACTTCTACTCGCAGAACCGCAACAAGCGTTCGGTCGTGCTCGACCTCAAGCTCGCGGAAGACGTCGACAAACTCCACAGGCTCTGCGAGACGGCCGACATCCTGATCCAGAACCTGCGGCCCGGCGTGGTCGACGAGGTCGGCATCGGGCCCGAGACGATGCTCGCGCGTCACCCCCGCTTGATCTACTGCTCGATCTGGGCCTTCGGCTACCAGGGCCCGCTGCGCATGAAGCCGGCTTTCGATCCGCTGCTGCAGGCCTATGGCGGCATGATGAGCGTGACCGGCCGCCCGGAGGATCCGCCGACCTTCTGCGGCGCCTCGATCAACGACAAGGCGACCGGCATGTTCTGCGCCATCGGTGCCCTGGCCGCGCTGCGCCTGCGCGACAAGACCGGCAAGGGATGCCTGGTCGACACCTCGCTGTTCGACTCGGCCGTCCATTGGGTCGAGGGCCAGGTCAACGGCTACATCGCCAACGGCACCGTCTCGAAGCGGCATGGCACCGGCAGCCCGGTGATCGTGCCCTACCAGACCTTCGACACGGCCGACCATCCGATCTGCCTGGCCCCCGGCAACGACCGGCTGTGGGCGCGCTGCGCCAAGGTGCTCGGCCATGACGAGTGGGCGACCGATCCGAAGTTCGCCAAGAGCGCTCAGCGGGTCGCCAACAAGGCCGAGCTGCTGCCGATGATCGCCGAGGCGCTGAAGACCAGGCCGCGCGCCGAATGGCTTGAGGCCATGGAGAAGGCCGGCGTGCCCTGTGCCGCGGTGAACGATATCGGCGAGTTGGCGCGCACCGAGCAGATGGAAGCCTCGAAGCTCATCCAGCAGCTGCCCGGCGGGCCGAAGGTGGTCGGCCTGCCGATCTCGTTCGACCATGTGCGGCCACATTCGCCACGCTCCGCACCATCGCTCGGCGAGCATACCGACGAAGTGCTGGGAAGCCTGCCCAAGTGACCGGCGCCGCCCCGTCTCCCGCCCTTCTCGCCCCGTGGCGCATCGGCGTCGACGTGGGCGGCACCTTCACCGACATGGTGCTGCGCGACGCCGCGGGCGCCGTGCGCATCTTCAAGTCGCCCTCGGTTCCCGCCGATCCCAGCGAGGGCGTGCTGGGCGTATTGCGGCTGGCGGCGAAGCAGCTCGACATCACCCTGACCGCGCTGCTGCGCGACTGCGCGCTGTTCGTTCACGGCTCGACCGTAGCGACCAACACGATCCTGGAGAAGAAGGGCGCCCGGGTCGGCATGCTGACGACCGAAGGCTTCCGCGATTCGCTCGAGATCCGCCGTGGCATCCGCGAGAATCAGTGGAACCATCGCGCGCCCTTCCCGCAGGTGCTGGTGCCGCGCTACCTGCGGCTGCCGGTGCGCGGCCGCATCGCTGCCGACGGCACCGAGCTGGCGCCGTTGAAACCGGAGGACGTCGACGCCGCCGCGAAGGTCTTCGCCGAAGAAGGCGTGGAGTCGGTCGCCGTCTGCCTGTTCAATTCCTTCCTCGACGGCGCGCACGAACGTGCCGTGGGTGGCCAGCTCGCCAAGGCGTGGAAGGGCAAATGGGTCTCGCTGTCGAGCGAGGTCATGCCGACCATGGGCGAGTACGAGCGCGGCTCGACCGCCGTCGTGAACGCCTATGTCGCGCCCAAGGTGACGAGCTACCTGCGCGCCCTCGACGAACAGCTGCGCCAGTTCGGCCTGCCGCGTTCGCTGCTGCTCCTGCAGAGCAATGGCGGTGCCGTCTCCGTCGATCAGGTGGCAGCACGGCCGGTGATGCTGGTGCTGTCCGGCCCGGCGGCCGGCGTCGGCGCGCTCAAGGGTTGCACCGCACCGGGCGAGAAGGCCAACCTGATCTCGATGGAGATCGGCGGCACGAGCTGCGACGTGATGGTCATGGCGCGCGGCGACGTGCCGGTCACCGACGAACTCACCATCGATGGCTATCATCTCACGACACCGTCGGTCGAGATCCACACGGTCGGTGCCGGTGGCGGAACCGTCGCCTGGGTCGACGATGCCGGCCTCCTGCATGCCGGCCCGCAGGGTGCCGGTGCCCGGCCCGGCCCGGCGGCCTATGGGCTGGGCGGCGAGAACCCGACCGTCACCGACGCGCAGCTCGTGCTGGGCCGCCTGCGCCCCGGTCCGCTGGCCGGCGGCGCCGTCACGCTCGACTCTGAGCTTGCCCGCGAGGCCATCGAAACCAAGCTCGCCAAACCGCTCGGCCTCTCGGTCGAGGAGGCGGCCGCGGGCGTCATCCGCCTGCTGGAGCAGAACCTGCTGCATGCCGTCGAACGGCTGAGCATCGAGCGCGGCCACAATCCCGCGACCTTCACGCTGGTCGCCGCCGGCGGCGCCGGACCGATGCACGGCACCAACGTCGCGCGCGCGCTCGGGTGTCGTCGCGCCCTGCTGCCGCGTGCTGCCGGCGCCTTCTGCGCCATGGGCATGCTGCAGTCCGACGTGCGGCAGGACTACCTGCAGGTCTTTCTCGCGGACCTCGACAAGGTCGAGACCGCGACTCTGGAGGCAGGCTTTGCCCAGCTCGAGACGCGCGCCCGCGAGGCGCTGGCGCGCGACGGCTTCGGCGACAGCGAGATCATGATCGAGCGCCAGCTCGACCTGCGCTACGACGGCCAGCAATGGCCGGTCCGCGCGCCGCTTTCGGCCACAGGCTTCGATGCCTCGGCGGCGCGTCACGCGTTTGAAGCCGAGCATCAGCGTTTGTTCGGGCACATCCAGCCCGGCGGCCGCATCGACATCACGGCCTTGCGCGTCGTGGGCCGCGGCCGGCTCGACTGGACACCGCCCGCCGCCCGGTCACCCCAGACCGATGCGCCCGAGCCGCGGGAAACCCGCAAGGTCTGGATCGATCCGGTGACCGGCTGGCTCGACGTGCCGATCTACGACGGCGCCGACCTGCGCCCCGGCTGCCGCCTCGCCGGCCCGCTGCTGGTCGAGGAACGCACCACGACCGCCTTCGTCGGGCCCCGAGACGTGCTCGAAGTCGACGAACGCGACGATTTCCTCGTGCATGTCGGAGCCGCCGCATGAGCACCGCCACCCTCGATCCCGTCACGCTCGCGCTGGTGCAGAACCGGCTCGACCATATCTCGCACCAGATGGGCTGGGTGATGACGCGCACCGCGCGCTCGCCGAAGCGGCCGGCGGCGACCCCGACCTGGCGGTGTA
>CAZPOS010000030.1:0-12403 GCA_964588065.1 uncultured Reyranella sp. | reverse complement strand
TCGCCGATCTTCAGCCAGAGCCACGACTTCTCCTGCTTCATCGCCGACGCGCGCGGCACCCTGATCAGCCAGGCCGACGGCATCCCGATCCATACCGGCGGCGGCGGCTTCGCGGTGCGCGCCATCCTGCGCGACTTCAAGGACGCCATCGCGCCCGAGGATGTGTTCCTGCTGAACGATCCTTACACCGCGGGTGGCAACCACCTGCCCGACTGGGTGATCACGCGGCCGGTGTTCGTCGGCGGCAAGCTGGTGGCCTTCGCCTGCAACCGTGCCCACCAGGCCGATATCGGCGGCGGCGCGGCCGGCACCTACAATTCGGCCGCGACCGAGATCTTCCACGAAGGTATCCGCCTGCCAGTCCTCAAGTTGATCGAGGCCGGCAAGGTGCGGGACGACCTGTGGCGCCTGCTGATGCTGAACACCCGCCTGCCCGAGGCGCTCGACGGCGACCTGCGCGCCATGATCGGCTCGACGCGCATCGGCGCGGAGCGGCTCGCACTGCTGGTCGAAGAGCTGGGCATCGATCGCGCCGACGAATTCTTCGAAGGCGTGCTCGACCATGCCGACCGCCGCTTCCAGACCTGCATCGACCGTTTGCAGCAAGGCGTGTGGACGGGCGAGGAGCCGGTCGACAACGACTGCTTCCAGCCGATCGATGCGAAGATCGCCGTCACGATCACGGTGAAGGACCGCAAGCTGGTCGTCGACTTCGCCGGCACCTCGCCGCAGGTGCGCGGCTTCAAGAACAGCTCGATCGCCAACTCGACCTCGGCGGTGTTCATGTCGCTGGCCTCGTTCTTCGAGCCCGACCTGCCGAAGAACGAAGGCGCCTTCCGCAGCGTCGAGATCCGCCTGCCCGAGGGCACGCTGGTGAATGCGCGCATGCCGGCGCCGATGACCATGAACACCGTGTTCGTGGCGCACGAGATCATCCATGCGATGTGGAAGGCGCTGGCGCAGGCCCTCCCCGAGCGCGCCTCGGCCGGCTGGTCGAAGGCGGTACATGCGGTTACGGCCGGGCTGCGTGAAGATGGCGGCCGCTACGTCATGTACCAGTGGGCCGGCGCGCCGGCCGGCGGCGGCGTCGAAGGCCGCGACGGCTTTCACCTGATCGGTCATCTCATCACCCTGGGCGGCCTCACCCTGCCCAACCTGGAAACCTACGAGCAGCTCTATCCGGCGCGCTTCCGCCGCCAGGAGCTGCGCCGCGACACCGCAGGCGCCGGCCGCTTCCGCGGCGGCGCCGGCTGCGACTACGAGGTCGAGATCTTCACCCCGGCCGACTACGCCTTTCGCGGCGAAGGGGCCGGTGCACCGTCGAGCTTCGGCGTCGGCGGCGGCCGGGCCGGCGCCGGCGGCGAGGTCGTACTCACCCTGGCCGACGGCAGGCGCATCCAGGCGCCGAAATACGGCGTCGAACGCCACGGCCCAGGCACCTACCGCGCGCTCTCCCCCGGCGGGGGCGGCTATGGCGACCCCAGGACACGCGATCCGGAACTGGTGTTGCGCGACGTCCGCGACGGCATCGTGAGTATCGAGAGCGCGGAGCGTGACTACGCCGTCGCGATCGCCGCCAACGGCCGCAGCGTCGATGCGGCACGCACCGCGGCGTTGCGCAGCGCCCTGCCCTGAATCCGCCATCTGCGGTTCGGCTGGCGGTCGGAGGCACCGCGCTCGTCTTGCCGCGGCTCGAATTCCCGACTTAGTTTCCTCCCCGACAATGAAAACAACCGGGAAGGACTTCACATGATCCAGCGCCGCAGTTTCGTGGCGGGCACCGCCGCCGCCCTCGCCCTGCCCTCGATCGCCTTCGGGCAGAGCGGCCAGATCCGCCTCGTCGTGCCTTATGGTCCCGGCGGCTCGACCGACACCGCCGGCCGTGTGCTGGCCGAGCGCATGTCGGCCGATACGGGCAAGAACATCGTGGTCGAGAACCGCCCGGGCGGCGGCACGATGGTCGGCATGGTGAACGTCGCCAAGAGCAAGCCCGACGGCACCAGCCTGATGATCCTGACGACCACGGCAGCGCTGCAGCCCGCCTTCGACATCCCGATGCCGATCGATCCGCAGAAGGACCTGGCGACGGTGGCGCAGCTCGCCGACATTCCCTGCGTGCTGGCGGTCAATGCCAACAACCCGGCCAAGACCTTCGCCGAATTCATCGAGTGGGTGAAGGCGCAGCCCGGCCCCGTGCATTACTCGACCTCGAGCTCGGGCGGCCTGCCGCACCTGTGGGGCGAGGTGATCGCCACGCGCACCAACGGCAAGCTCCAGCACATTCCCTACAAGGCCGCGGCCGAGGCGCTGCGCGACGCGGTCGCGGGCCACGTGCCGGCCTTCGTCGACGTCACCACACCGGTCGACGGGCAGATCCGCGCCGGTACGATGCGCGGCCTGATCTGCGGCGCCAAGAGCCGCGTCGCCAACATCCCGACCGTGCCGGTGGCGAGCGAACTCGGCATGCCGGAACTCGAGGCGGCGGTCTATTTCGGCGTGGCGACGACAGCCGGCACGCCGCGCGAGACGATCCTGGAGCTCAACGCTGCCGTGAATGCCGCGCTGAAGGCCGAGGCGGTGCGCGAGCGGCTCACGTCGCTCGGCTTCATCCCCACCGGCGGTACGCCCGAGGCCTACGCCAAGCGCCTGGCCGACGAGACCGTGCGCTGGCGCAAGGTCATCAAGGACGCGAAGATCCCGGCGCCGACCTGATCGGCAGGACCTTCCCCCTCTAGAACGCCCCGGTGAACTCGAATTCGATCGAGTTCTTCACGTTGTCGATCTTCCATGAGCTGAGGCGGCGCAGGAAGCTCTGCCCCAGCAGCCCGTGGCCGCGTCCCGGGCTGACGGAGGCCATGACGTTCTCCATCGTGCGCTCGCCGATCTTGATCGAGCGCAGCCGCACGATGCGCTGCTGACGACCGCTGCCATCGGCAAGGATGAAGCGCCGCTGACCCAGCGAATCGGCCTCGGTGAGCGAGCCATTGCGCTTCAGCTCGTCCGCCAGCTCCTCCGAGATCTGGACGTTCGAGGCTCCCGAATCGACGATGAAATAGGCGGTCGAGGTGCCGTTGATCGTCGCCGGCAGGACGAAGACGCCGCCCATCCTCTGGAACTGTTGTGTCGCCCGCGCCAGCGCCGCGTCCTTGAGCGACTTCTCGCTGGGCTTGCCGGCGGCCGGATCGCCGCCGCACGGCGTCCAGCCCGCCGGAGCTCCTCCCTCGCCGGGGCCGTAGCAGTAGTTCGACGCCGCCAGCAGCTTCGAATAGGTGTCGCGCTGCTCGCAGGCGGCGATGGCCTCGAGAGCGGGCGTCGCGGCTGCGCGGCAGGAGGCATTGCTCGCCTGCCATTGCGCGATGAACTGCGCCACCTCGCCACCCGACTGCGCACGAAGCGAGCCAGCCGCGGAAACCATCACTGCAACGGCCAGGACCAGCAATCGACTTCTCATTTCTCGCCGCCTTCTCGATGACCTGCCGGACGTTGCGGCCTGCTAGCGATCCTTCGCCATCTCGGCCTTCTCGAGGGCGGCCGCAGGGTCCTGCGTGAGATCGGCGTGCAGGAACTCGCGCGTCTCGGGGATTGCGAGGTGGAGGTTGTCGAGGTCGTGGACCTGGACGTCGAGCGAGGCCGCCTTCGCACCCAACACGTGCCCGCCGCTCTTGCGATCCTCGGTCAGGAAATGCAGGTGCCACCCCGCCACGCCAATGGCGCGCGAATAGGCCGGCGTCCAGAATCCCAGCATCGTGCCGCGAACATCCTTCCGCCGGAACTCGGCCTGGGCGTCCGTCGCCTTGTCGAGATGCACGCCCGCCTCGACCTTGCAGGCGACCCGCCAGTAGATCTCGTCGAAATGACCGTCGAGCCGCACGGCGAAGAACAGATTGTCCGAGCGCCGCAGACCATCGAGCGCCGCGATGAGCGATGACATCGAATCGATCTTCTCGATCCGGCCGCGATGCTGCGGATGGAAGTTCGTCAGGGTCGCGAACGGGACGGATGCGTCGTCGGACGGCAAGGTGATGCTGCCGTCGGCGTGGGCCTGATAGAATTCGCCGTCGAGTACGACCATCTCGCCATCGAGCCCCTCGAAGGTGCCGAGGCCGAAGTCTCCGTGCGGCCTGAGACCGCCAACCGTGACCGCCTCGTTATAGACACCCTGGACCAGCGCCCCCGTGGTCGAGACCTGGAACAGGGTCGAATGATCGAGGCCCAGCGCATCGGAAAGCGCCCTCGACACGAAATGACGCAGCGGCTCGCCGGTCTTTTCACAATGAGCAACCAGCGCGTCCATGAGGGATTGATACACTTCGGTCGTCAACCTCGGCATTGCGCCATCCTTTCATCGCGGGCGACAAGGGCTGCCCGGCCGGGCATGATCGCCCGGACGCGGCCTGGAATCGAGAGCGGAGCGATACGATGAGCGACCCGAAGAATGGCGCGCACCTGCTGGTGCGCAACCTGGAAGCCCAGGGCGTCGAGTACATATTCGGCATTCCGGGTGCCAAGATCGACCCCGTCTTCGATGCCCTGGTCGAATCGAAGATCAAGCTGGTGGTCTGCCGGCACGAACAGAACGCCACCTTCATCGCCGGCGGGCTCGGGCGCCTCACCGGCAAGGCCGGCGTCGTCCTCGTGACATCCGGCCCCGGCGTGTCAAACCTCGCCACCGGTCTCGTCACCGCCAATACCGAAGGCGATCCGGTCGTGGCGCTGGGCGGCGCGGTCCCGATCGCCGACCGGCTGAAGCAGGCGCACCAGAGCATGGACACGGTGGCCCTGCTGCGGCCCATCACCAAGTATGCCGCCGAGGTCGATTCGCCGTCGGCCATCTCGGAAACGACGGCCGCGGCGTTCCGCGCCGCCGAGTCGGGCCGGCCGGGCACGGCCTTTCTCGCCCTGCCCAAGGACGTGATGAAGGCGCCCGCTGCTGGCCCCGTCCTGACTCCGGCCGTGGTGCCGCGGCTGGGAGCCGCCAACCCCGAAGCAATCGCCGACGCCGCGAGAATGATCGACGCGGCCGAACGACCGGTGATCCTGCTCGGCATGCTGGCAAGCCAGGGTCCCGTGGCGGAAGCCGTGCGGGTGCTGCTCGCGCGAACCCGGCTGGCCGTTGCCGGCACCTACCAGGCCGCCGGGGTGGTTCCGCGCGACCGGCTCGACTGCTTCGGCGGAAGGGTCGGCCTGTTCCACAACCAGCCGGCCGACCGCCTGCTCGACCAGGCCGATCTCGTGATCACGGTCGGTTTCGACCCCGTCGAATACGATCCCGCCCTCTGGAATGCCGGCCGCGCGCGCAAACTGATCCACATCGACTGCATTCCGGCGGACTACGACCAGAGCTACCGCCCCGACATCGAGTTGATGGGCGACAGCGCCGCCACCCTGCGCGCGCTCTCGACGCGGTTGCAGCCCAAGGAACGCCCGACGCAGTCGGCCTTGCTGGCCGAGATCCAGAGCGAGCGTGCGACGGTGGCCGCGGAAGCCGCCAGGCGCACCGGGAGCCCGGTCCACCCACTGCGCCTGGTGTACGAGCTGCAGCAGCTGGTCGACGAGGATGTGACGCTCTGTTCCGACATGGGCTCCTTCCACATCTGGATGGCGCGGCATCTCATCAGCCACCGGCCGCGGCAGATCATGATCAGCAACGGCCAGCAGACCCTGGGCGTCGCTCTGCCCTGGGGCATCGCCGCCTGCCTCGCCGAGCCCGGCCGCAAGGTCCTGTCAGTGTCGGGCGATGGCGGCTTCCTGTTCTCCGCCGTCGAACTCGAGACGGCCGTGCGCCTCAAGTGCAACTTCGTGCATCTGGTCTGGATCGACGGCAGCTACAACATGGTCGGCATCCAGGAGGTCGCCGCCTATGGCCGCGAGTCGGGCGTGCAGTTCGGTCCCGTCGACCTGGTGAAATTCGCCGAGTCGATGGGCGCGCAGGGCCTGATGATCAAGGATGCCGACGATGTCGGTCCGACGCTGCGGAAGGCCATGGCAATGGAAGGTCCGGTACTCGTCGGCGTCCACGTCGACTATCGCGACAACCCGGGCCTGATGGCCGCGATGCACGAGGACGTCATCATCTGACGTCCTCTCGCCTCACGGCCCGCGCTCAGCGCAGACCGTAGGACCGGCGGCCGGCCGATGTGAGGTCGACCGCCCAGGAGCCCAGCAGGCAGAGGAAGGCCAGGATCGCACCCAGAGAGCGGACGTGGTTCCACGACGCCCATGGAAGCGAGAAATCCTTCCAGTAGCTCGCCGCATTGGCATCGGCGCCCGCCACGGTGGCGAGCGTCTCGTTCAACGGCACGTTGACCTGCAGGGTGACGCCGATCACCGCGGCGGCGTAGATCAGCGCCGCCAGCGCGGCCAGACGCGCCGCACCGCGATGCCCGGCCGAGCGGGCGCCCAATGCCGCCAGCAGCGGCAGGACCAGGGCGCCGAAGAACACGATCGCGAAGAGTGGGCTGCGCACGATGGTGTTGATCCCGTGCATCGAATTCACGGCCGACATCGCGCCGCCGAGATCGAGGCCCGGCATGACGATGGTCGAGAAGGAATAGAAGATGCCCGCGTTCAGCGCGGTGCACAGCAAGGCGAGGACGAAGAAGACGTGGCGCATCCCTGAAACTCCGCTGACCCACCCTACGACGCTGCAGCCCTAGCCGAGGCCGTTGCCGCCGTAAAGCCACTCCAGGGAATCGAGCCATTGATCCTGCGTCCGCGCGCCCATCAGGGCGTTGCGCAAGGCGGCGTGCGGGCCGGCCGGGTGATACACATGGTCGCCCATGGCGCGGGACATCAGCTGTGTTCTTGCCGTGCGCAGGACACGGCGATCGCGGTAAGTGACGAGGCCGGTCTCGACCGATCCGCTTCGGGACAGCGAATCGGCAAGGCAGACGGCATCCTCCATCGCCATGCAGCCGCCCTGTGACATGTACTGCAGCATGGGGTGTGCAGCGTCGCCCAACAGCGCCACCCGGCCATCGACCCAGCGGTCGACTGGATCGCGGTCACAGAGAACCCACATGTGCCAGTTACGGCCACGGCCTATGATGTTCTGTGCCCGTTCGCAGACATGGGCGAAACCCTTGCGCACCTCTTCCGTCTCGACCGGCCGGCCGGCCACGGGTTCGGGCGCATGGTTGTGATAGGTCACGACGAGGTTGAAGAGCTTCCAGCCCGACAGCGGATAGTGGACGATATGGCACTTCGGGCCCGCCCACAGGGTGGCGGCGTTCCAGCGCAGATCCTCCGGCATCTGCTCGGTCGGAATCACCGAGCGGTAGGTCGTGTGTCCCGAAACGCGCGGCGGCCCATCGTTGGTGACCTGCGTGCGCACGTTCGACCACAGCCCGTCGGCGCCGATCAGGGCACGTCCTCTCACCGTCTCGCCCGTGCGCAACCGGGCCGTGACCGATGTCCCATCCTGGTCGAAGCCGGTGACTTCGGCGCTGGTGCGCAGCGCGATCAGCGGATGGTCTTCGCATCCTTTCAGCAGCACGCCGTGCAGATCGCCGCGATGGACGACGGCGTAGGGATTGCCGAAGCGTTCGCGGAACCTGTCGCCGAGATCGATGTGGCAGATCTCGCCATCGTCCAGCGCATCCATCAGCCGAAGCTGGTCGATGTAGACGGCCATGCCGCGTGCCGCCTCGCCGACTCCGAGCCGGTCGAAACAGTGGAAGGCGTTGGGACCGAGCTGGATGCCGGCGCCAATCTCGCCGAGGCGACTCGCCTTCTCCAGCACCTGCGAGGCGATGCCCTTCTGGGCGAGCGCCAGCGCCGCAGCCAGTCCGCCAATACCGCCGCCGGCGATGAGGATCCTATCGAGGGCCACCGATGACCTTGTCGTCGTGCAACCGGGCGATCTCGTGCCCGGGCAGGCCGAGGATACCCGAAAGAATCTCGTCCGTATGCTGACCCAGGACGGGCGCCGGTTGCGGCGGCTGGCGCGGCACGGCGCCGAACTGCATCGGGGACGCCGCCACCGGGTAGCGGCCGATCCCGGGCTGGTCGAGGATCGTGAACATCGGATTGTCGAGCACGTTCACCGGGTCGGCGGCCAGCTCGCGGAACGTCTGGTAGGGCGCCCACAGGGCGCCCGCCTTCTTGAGCGCAGCCGAGACATCGGCCGCATCGTGAGCGGCGACCCAGGGCTCGATCACGGCAATCAGTTCGGTGCGGGCGTTCCAGCGGCCGGCATCGCTCTTCAGGTCCACACCCGTCTCCGTCTCGATCTTCCTGAAGGCATCGGCGAACCCGCCGGCCGCGGCCAGCGCGTCGACATGGCGGTCCGAGAAGATGCAGATCATCACGAAGCGGCCATCCTTCGTGCGGAAGTCGCGACCGAAGGTGCCGAAGATCTCGTTGCCGAAGCGCGGCCTGTCGACTTCGTTCACGACCGCTTCGCCGAGATAGCCCAGCGCCGAGGTGGTCGCGAGCGCCATGTCCTGCAGCGGCAGCACGATCTTCTGCCCCTGCCCCGTCATCCGGCGATGCCTCTCGGCGGCGAGCAGCGACAGGGCGCCGGCATAAGCGGCGGCGAGATCCCAGGGCGGACAGACCGCATTCACCGGTCCTTCATGACCGACCGGACCGGTCACCATGGGAAAGCCGGTGATGGCGTTCACCGTATAGTCGACATGGGCCGAACCGTCGCGCGCACCGATGATGTTGAGCGCGATCAGGTCGGCACGCTTCTTCGCCAGCTCCTCGTAGGCGAGCCAGCCACGCGCCGGCATGTTGGTCGTGAAGATGCCGGCGCCCTCGCCCGGCGCAGTGATCAGCGCCGTCAGCAACTCGCGCCCTCTGGGGTTGCGCAGGTCGACGGCGATCGAGCGTTTGCCCTTGTTGAGGCCGGCCCAGTAGATCGACCGTCCGTTGTCCGTAACCGGCCAGCGCTCGTTGTCGAGGCCGCCCTTGATATCGTCGAAGCGGATCACGTCGGCGCCCATCTGGGCGAGCGTCATGCCGCCCAGAGGCGCCGCGATGAACGCCGAGCCCTCGACGATGCGGAGGCCGGCCAGAATACCCGTCATGAACGTTTCCCGTATTTGTTGCTTGTCTCGTTACTTGCGGCCCAGCGTGTGCTCGCGCTTCTCGAGCCACCAGCCGTATTCCGGCGTCCACAGGTCGAAGTCGGGATCGCAGCCCAGCGCCTGCGCGGCGTGCAGCGGCCAGAACGGCTCGTAGAGCGCCTGGCGACCGATCGCGATCAGGTCGGCATCGCCCGCCTGCAGGATGGCCTCGGCCTGCGGCCCATCGAGGATCAGGCCGACCGCCATGGTCGAGATACCGGCCTGCTTCTTCACCGCTGAAGCGAACGGCACCTGGAAACCGAGCCCGCGCTTCACGCCGGCCGCCGTCGCGGCGCCTGCAATGCCGCCCGAGGAACAGTCAATCACGTCGACGCCGATCGCCTTCAGCTCCTGGGCGAAGGCCACCGTGTCGTCGACGTCCCAGCCGCCGCCGCCATCGACGGCGGAGACGCGCACGAACAGCGGCTTGTTCTCCGGCCATGCCTGGCGCACGGCGCGCGCGACGTCGAGCGGGAAGCGCATGCGGCCGGCGCGGTCGCCGCCATACTGGTCGTTGCGCGTGTTGCTGATCGGCGAGAGGAACTGCGCCAGCAGATAGCCGTGCGCACCGTGCACCTCGAGCACGTCGTAGCCTGCGGCATCGGCGCGCTTGGCGGCTGCGGCGAACTTCTGCACCAGCTCCTCGATCTCCTCGACCGAAAGAGCGCGCGGCTTCAGCCAGCCGTCCGCTGCCGGCAGGTCGGTCGGGCCGACCACTTCCCATTTCTTCCAGCCCGCGCCTTCCGGTCCGAACTGGCCGCGCTTGTCGAAGGTGCGCGGCGTCGAGCCCTTGCGACCCGAGTGCGTGATCTGAGTCGCCGACAGAACGCCCTCGCCGCGGATGAAGTCGGTCAGCCGCTTGTGGCTCGCGATCTGGCTGTCGTCCCACAGGCCGAGATCGCCCTGGGTGACCCGGCCGCGCGGCTCGACGGCGCAGTTCTCGGTGAACACGGTGCCGAACCGGCCCAGCGCGAACTTGCCGAGATGCACGAGATGAAAGTCGTTCACCAATCCATCCGTTGCGCGGAACTGGACCATCGGAGACAGGACGCAGCGGTTGGGCGCGGTGACGCCGCGCATCGTGAACGGCGTGAAGAGAAGCGGTTTCTGCAAGGGTCGGTCCCCCGGATGGGATGGCTTTCGGGATGCCGAGCATAGACCGGCGCGGCCGGCCCGGCCTATCCTTCCCGCCATGTTTGACCTCGTCATCCGAAATGGAATCGTGATCGATGGCTCCGGCGCTCCGCGCCGGATCGCCGATGTTGCAGTGCAAGGCAGCCGCATCGCCGCCGTGGGTCCCACGCTTGGACCCGGGAAGCGCGAGATCGATGCCGAGGGGCTGATCGTCGCCCCGGGCTTCGTCGACATCCACACCCACTATGACGGCCAGGCGACCTGGGATCCGTTCGTCACGCCCTCTTCATGGCATGGCGTCACCACGACGGTGTTCGGCAATTGCGGCGTCGGATTCGCGCCGGTGCGTCCGGGCGCCTCGGGCTACCTCATCAATCTTATGGAAGGCGTCGAGGACATTCCCGGCACCGTCCTCAGCGAGGGCGTGAAGTTCAACTGGGAATCCTTCCCCGACTATCTCGACGCGCTGGCCTCGATGGACCGCGCAGTCGACGTGGCGGCGCAGCTGCCGCACGGCGCGCTGCGCTTCTACGTGATGGGCGATCGCGGCGCCGACCATGCCGAGGTGCCGACCGAACGCGAGATCGAGGAGATGGCCCGCCTCACCGAGGAGGCGCTGCATGCCGGAGCCATGGGCTTCACCACCTCGCGCACCACCAAGCACAAGGCGCGCGACGGTCGCTTCACGCCGTCGCTCAGCGCCCGCGAGGCCGAGCTGCTGGGCATCGCCCAGGGCATGAAGCGCGCCGGCCGCGGCGTGCTGCAGGTCAATTCCGATTTCGGGCCCGGCGAATTCGAGGCGCTGGATGCCGCCGCCAAGCTGGCGGGCCGTCCCCTCTCCTGCCTGCTGGTCCAGGTCGACGCCCAGCCCAAGCTGTGGCGCGAGACGCTCGACCAGATCAACGCCGTGCGCCGCAGCGGCCGGATGGCCAATGCGCAGGTCGGCTCGCGACCGATCGGCGTCATCATGGGCCTCGAAACGACGGCCCATCCCTTCGCCGGCCATCGCGCCTGGCTCGACATGCGCAGGCTCACGCCCGAGGAGCGCTACCAGCGGCTCGTCGCCGACGCCGAGCTGCGCCGCGTACTGACGGAAGGCAATCAGGAGCCCAACCCGCGCGCCTTCATGGCCGAGGCCTTCGACCGCATGTTCCCGATCGGCGAGCGGCCGGACTACGAGCCGCAGCCCGAGGATTCGATCGCCGCGATCGCGCGGCGCACCGGGCGCACGCCGCAGGCGGTGGCGCTCGAGGAGATGATGGCGCGCGGCGGCAAGGGCCTGCTGATGCTGCCGTTCGAGAACTACGCCTATGGCAGCCTCGACGTGGTGCACGAGATGATCACCGATCCCGCTTCGGTCCTGGGCATCGCCGATGGTGGCGCCCATGTCGGCGTGATCTGCGACGCCTCCTCGCCGACCTCGCTGATGACGCTGTGGGGCCGCGACCGCACGCGCGGCCCGAAGCTCGATCTCGAATTCCTGATCGCCAAGCAGACGCGCGGCACCGCCGAGGCCTACGGGCTGATGGACCGCGGCCTGCTGGCGCCCGGTCACAAGGCCGACATCAACGTGATCGACTTCGACTCCCTCACGTTGAAGCGCCCCGAGGTGGCCTACGACCTGCCGACCGGCGGCCGCCGCCTGATCCAGCGCGCCTCCGGCTACCGGCACACCTTCAATGCCGGCGTCGAGACGCTGCAGAACGACGAGCTGACGGGTGAGCGGCCGGGCCGGCTGGTGCGTGGGGCTCAGGCGGCGAAATAAGAGCGCCTCATTGGAGCGCGCCACTCCAGTGGCGCTCCAGCTGGGCTTGTCAGCAGAGCATGAGCGCAACTGGAGTTGCGCGCTCCGTTGATATCGTCAGACCGTCATGTGCTTGCGCACGGCTTCGACGTCGAATGTTTCGCGGGTGCCCGACATCACGACTTCGCCGCGGTCCATGACGGCGAAGTCGTCGGCCAGTTCGTGGGCGAAGTCGAGATACTGCTCGACCAGCAGGATCGCCATGTCGCCGCGCTGGCGCAGGTAGGTGATGGCGCGGCCGATGTCCTTGATGACCGAGGGCTGGATGCCTTCGGTCGGCTCGTCGAGCAGCAGGAGCTTGGGCCGCATGGTGAGCGCGCGGGCGATCGCCAGCTGCTGCTGCTGGCCGCCGGAAAGATCGCCGCCGCGACGCTTGAGCATCGACTGCAGCACC
>CAZPOS010000029.1:14302-33421 GCA_964588065.1 uncultured Reyranella sp. | reverse complement strand
AGGGCGGCATCATGAGCATCACCGGCAACGAGGGCCAGCCCCCGAGCCGCGTCGGCATGTCGATCGGCGACATCGGCGCCGGGCTCTATACTGCGGTCGCAGTGAACGCCGCACTCGTGCACCGCCTCAAGACCGGCGAGTCCACCAAGGTCGACATCGCGATGTTCGACTGCCAGCTCGCGCTGCTCGAGAACGCGATCATGCGCTACACGGTCGAGAAGGAAATCCCCGGCCCGCTCGGCGCACGCCACCCGACCATCACCCCCTTCGAGGCCTTCGCCACCGCCGACGGCTCGATGATCATCGCGGCGGGCAACGACAGCCTGTTCATCAAGATGTGCGAAGCGCTCGGCCGCTCCGACATGGCGGCCGATCCCGCCTACAAGTCGAACGCGCTGCGCCAGAAGAGCCAGAAGAAGCTGAAAGAGGAAATCGAGTCGGTCCTCAAGACCAACACGACCGAGCACTGGATCGGCGTCGTCTCCAAGGGCGGCGTACCGTGCGGTCCGATCAACAACATCGCGCAGGCGATCGAACATCCGCAGGTCGCGGCCCGCAACATGCTGGTCGATGTGCCGGACGGCAGCGGCGGCACGCTGAAGCTCGCTGGCAATCCGCTCAAGATGTCGGCCTTCCCCGATCCGACCACGCGCCCGGCCGCGCCGGACCTCGACGGCGACCGCGACGCGATCCTCTCCTACCTGGGCGGTTGAGCCCGTGAGGCTGTTGGTCCGCATCGCAGCCTTCCTCGGAAAGTTCCTGCTCGGTACGGCGCTGGCCATCGCCGTCTTCGTGGCCGGAACCTACTTCCATGTGCGGGGAGCCCTGCCGAGCTATGCCGGCCAGCTCGAGGCGACCGGCCTCAAGGCGCCGGTCGAGATCCTGCGCGACAAGAATGCCGTGCCGCACATCATCGCGGGCTCGATCGAGGATGCCTCGTTCGCCCTGGGCTACGTCCATGCGCAGGACCGTTTCTGGCAGATGGAGCTGATGCGGCGCATCGGCCAGGGACGTCTGGCCGAACTCGTGCCGCCGGCCATCGTCGGCCAGGGACTGGTCGACAGCGACCGCACCATGCGCGGCCTCGGCGTCTATCGTCGTGCCACGGAAAGCGTGGGCGCTCTCTCGCCGGCCATGCGCACCCGGCTCGACGCCTACGCCGCCGGCGTCAATGCCTGGATTGCCGACGACGCCCAGCAGTACGGGCTGGAACTCTCGCTCATCAAGCTCCTGTCCGGCGGCCGCTACCGCCCGGAGCCCTGGCGGCCGGCGGATTCGCTGGTCTGGGCGAAACTCATGGCGCTCGGCCTCGATGGCAACTGGCGCGCCGAACTCCTCCGCCTGCGCCTGTCGCAGAAAATCGGCGAGGACGGGGTGAAGTTCCTGATCCAGCCGTCTGGCGACAGCAAGGACTCCACCCTGTCGATGGTGATGGCGGCGGTGAAGGACATCGACCTCGACCGGATCTTCCGCGGCACGGACAACGAGGTGACGCGCAAGCGCGAGGCATCGAACGAGTGGGTCCTGTCGGGCGCCCATACGGTTTCGGGACGCCCGCTCCTTGCCAACGACCCGCATCTCGGATTCTCCTTCCCCGGGGTCTGGTACCTCGCCCGCCTGGTCGGTCCGGGATTCGACATCCGCGGCGCCACCTCTCCGGGGTCGCCAGCCGTCGTGCTGGGCCACAACGGCACGATCGGCTGGGGCTTCACCACCACCAACCTCGACAGTCAGGACGTCTTCGTCGAGCGCGTCGATCCGACCGACCCCAACCGCTACATCACGCCCGACGGCGCCCGTCCCTTCGCGGTGCGCGACGAGACGATCAAGGTCGCCTGGGGCAATCCGATCACGATGCGCGTGCGCGAGACGCGGCACGGGCCGGTGATCGACGATTTCGTCCGCCGCGGCGACAATCTCACGCCGCAGGGACACGTGCTCTCCCTGCAGGCGACCGCCCTGGACGGGGCCGACACCTCCGCGGAGGGCTTCGCCCGCATTGGGTCGGCGCAGAATTGGGAGGAGTTCCTGTCCGCGGCCCGGCGCGTCGTCTCGCCCATGCAGAACATGGTCTATGCCGACACGTCGGGGAACGTCGGCCTGATCTCGCCGGCGCGCGTGCCGATCCGGCGCAAGGGCGACGGCTCCATGCCGGTGCCGGGCTGGACGTCGGAATTCGACTGGGCGGGCTACGTGCCGTTCGACGACCTTCCCCGCGTTTACAATCCGGGGGTCGGCGTGATCGTCAACGCCAACGGCCGACTCGTGCCCGACGACTACCGTCACTTCATCAGCCGGGACTGGGCCGAGCCCTATCGTCAACGCCGTGCCGCCCAGCTCCTGGGCGAGGTCCAGCGGCATCCGGTCTACGGCATGATCGTCATGCAGGCCGACAATCTCACGCTCGATGCTGCGGAGATGCTGCCCTATCTGCTGAAGGGAATGCCGCGCAACGCGCGCGCGGCCCAGGCCCGCGACCTGCTGGCGCGCTGGAACATGTTCATGCTGGCGAGCCGGCCGGAACCCCTGATCTACGACGCCTGGCTCGCCGAGCTGCAGAAGGGACTACTGGGCGACGAGTTGGGCCAGGACCTCTACGCCTCCCTGGCCGTGCCCAATGTCCCCCTGCTGGTGCGGATCCTGCGGGACAAGCCGGGCTGGTGCGACGATGGCGGCACCCGCCAGACCGAGTCGTGTGAGGACGCCATTGCCCTGGCCTTGGACCGCGCGCTCGACTGGATCTCGCGGCGCCAGGGGCCGGACATGAGCAAATGGCAGTGGGGCCAGGAGCATCGTGCCGTGCATCGCCACCCCCTGTTCGACGGCATTCCCCTGCTGCGCGACATCGCCTCGGTGCGCTATCCCGCGGACGGCGGCAACCAGACGCTCAACCGAGCGGCACCCTCGTTCCGCGGCGACCGACCCTTCGACGCGGTGCACGGCGCGGGCTATCGCGGCATCTACGATTTCAGCGATCTCGAGAACAGCCGGTTTGCTACTCCGCTCGGACAGTCCGGAAACATGCTCTCACCGTGGGCGCGCAACTTCGTCGAACCCTGGCAGAAGCTCGCCTACATCAACATCGGCGGCACTCGGGCCGAAACGGCCCGCAGCGCCATCGGCACGCTGACCCTCTCGCCCCCATCGTCACACTGACGGGTCACGCCTCGATCGTCGGCGTGCGGCGCGCCAGCAGCTTGTCGATCCGCCGCCCGTCCATGTCCACGATCTCGAAGGTCCAGTCTTCATAGGTGAATTGCTCCCCGGCCGTCGGGACATGCCCGAGCTGGGCCAAGGCGAAGCCGGCGATCGTGTGGAACTTGGTGCTGATGGGCAGCTTGTCGAGCTTCAACCGGTCGAGGGTCGCATGGACCGGAGCCATACCGTCGATCAGCAACGAGCCGTCCTCCCGCTCGAAGACGTCGGGCTCCTCGCCTGGGGCCTCCGGAAGGTCTCCGGCCAAGGCTTCGAGCAGGTCGGCCTGCGTGACGATCCCCTCGATGCCGCCATACTCGTCGACGACGACGGCCAGTCGCACCGGCGACTTCTTGAACAGCTCCAGCACCTTGAAGATCGGCATGGCCTCGTGGACCATCAGCGGCGCGGCCACTATCGCGGCCGGATCGATGGCGCCGCCCCGCAGCATCTGGTTCAGCAGGTCGGTCTTGGTTACGGTGCCCAGCAGGTTGTCGACGCTGCCCTGCCCCACGAGCATCTGCTCGTAGGGACTTTCCAGTACCGTGCGCACGATCTCGTCGCGCTCGTCGTTCGTGTCGATCCAGTCGAGTTCGGTGCGCGGCGTCATGATCTCGCCGATCCGCCGATTGCCGATCTCGAGCGCGCGCACCATGACCTCTTCCTGGGCGTCCTGCAGCAGGCCGGCATCCTGGCTGGCCTCGACCAGGAGCTTCAGCTCCCCGGGCGAATGCAGCGATTCCTCGCCCGTCCCCGGCCGCAGTCCGCACAGCCTCAGGACCAGATTTCCCATCCCGTTCAGCACCAGGATGGCGGGGCTGAGCAGCCAGCGGAACAGGCCGAGCGGACGCACCACCCAGAGCGCGGTGCCTTCGCTGCGCTGGAGTGCAAGACTTTTCGGGGCAAGCTCGCCCAGGACGATGTGCAGGGCCGTGATCAGCACGAAGGAAATGCCGACCGCGATCGCATAGGCGCTGATGCCGGCCCGCGTGCCCCAGATCTCTGCCAGCGGCTGTTCGATCAGGTGTGCGATCGCCGGCTCGCCGATCCAGCCGAGCGCCAGCGAGGAGATGGTGATGCCGAGCTGCGTTGCCGCCAGATTGGAATCGAGACTGTCGAGCGCGCGCACCAGGGCCGCGGCATTCATGCGCCCGGATGCGGCAAGCTCGATGACCCGACTGCGCCGCACCGCCACCAGCGAGAACTCTGCGGCCACGAAGAAACCGTTGGCCGCCACCAGGACCAGGACTGCGAGCAGACCTCCCGCATCTGACATGCCCCTCTCCCCTATCGCGGTTTGTCGCCGGCCAGCGTGATCCGGTGCATGACGCGCCGGAAGCCGTGATAGTCGTTGATCGGATTGTGCATGGCGCAGCGATTGTCCCAGAAGGCCAGAGAGCCCGCCTCCCAGCGGAAGCGACAGGTGAACTCGGGCCGCGTCTGGTGCTCCCACAGGAAACGCAGCAGCGGCAGGCTTTCCTTCTCGGTCCAGCCCTTGATGTGTGCGGTGTGGGCGTCGGACGTGTAGAGCGCCTTGCGCCCGGTCTCCGGATGGGTTCGCACGATCGGATGCTCCGCCGTCATCACCTTCAGCTCGGCGCCCGCCGCCTTCATGCGGTCCTCGCGGGTCTTCGTGACGTCGGCCTTCGCCGAGGAACTCACGCCGATCAGGCCGTCCAGGGTCGCCTTCAACCCGTCGGACAGCGCCTCGTAGGCGAGGTACTGGTTGGCGAACATCGTGTCGCCGCCATACGGCGGCACCTCCCGGGCCAGCAGCATGCTGCCCATCGGCGGCACCGGCAGGTAGGTCGTGTCGGAGTGCCAGATGCCGCCGAAATTGTTCCGCTCGTGTTCGAGCTTCACCACGGGCGTGATCATGGGCGATTCCGGCAGGCCCTTGAGCTGCGGATACTCGACCGGCTCGCCAAACCTGCGCGCAAAGGCCAGCTGCTGCAGCGGCGTCACGCGCTGGCCGCGCAGGAAGAGCACGAGATGATCGAGGAAGGCCTGGCGTATCTCGGCCACCACCTCGGTATCCAGATCCCGGGCCATGTCGACGCCGTGGATCTCGGCACCCAGCGCCCCGGCGATCGGTCTCACTTCGATGTGGCGATAGTTTCGCATGTCTACCTCTTGGCCCAAGAGGGCGTCGTCTTTGCCATGAAATGCCGGATGCCCTCGGCCGCCTCCGGCTCGCGCAACAGGCCGACCAGACTTGCGGCCGCTTCGTCGAGCACGTCGAGCTCGTCCTTCTTCGCGCAGGCGAGGACCAGCCGCTTGGCGACGGCGAGCGCTTTCGGCTCCATCTTCAGGATGTCATCGAGCAGCCCTTGAAGCGTGGCTTCGACATCGGCGCCCGTCTTGCAGAGATGGCGACCCACGCCCAGCCGACACGCCTCGGCCGCATCGATCACACGTCCCGTCACGGCGAGGTCGCGCACAGGTCCCTCGCCCATGCGGCGCACCAGGAACGGGATGATCTGCGAAGGAATGAAGCCAACCCTGGGCTCGGGAATGCCGAAGCGGGCATCCTCGCGCAGGATCACGACGTCCGAGCAGCAGGCAATGCCGAAGCCGGCGCCGACCGCCGAACCCTCGACAACGGCGATGGTGGCCTGCGGCAGCCCATCCAGCGCCAGCAGCGCGTTGCCGAACTGGCGATAGGTGGGAAGCAGCGGATCGGTACCGCCCGGGGTCACGGGCGGCACGTCGGCCATCGTGTCGAGATCGCCGCCGGCGCAGAAATGGCCGGCGGCCCCGCGCAGGACGAGCACCCGGCAGGCCGGATCGTTGCCGATGCCCACGAAGGCATCCTCCAGCTCCAGCATCATCCGATGTGTCAGCGCATTGCGCCGGTGCGGCCGGTTCAATGTCAGGCATGTGACAGCGCCCTGCCGGTCGATCTTCAGGAACTCGTAGTCGCCCATGGGCAAAGTCTTAGCGAGCGACTATCGTGCCAACAAGATGATGCGTTTCGCGGTTCCGCTGCTCGCGGCCCTCCTTTTCCTGACGAACGCGGCACGCGCCGACGACTGGGCGACGATCCAGACACCCGCGCCCGGCCCGACGCAGTCGATCGGCTTCTACACCGCAGGCTGCCTGCAGGGCGCGCAGGCCCTGCCGCTGGAGGGGCCTGGCTACGAGGCCATCCGGGTCAGCCGCAACCGCTACTGGGGCCAGCCGGTCACCCTCGAATTCATCAAGACACTCTCGGAGAAGATCCGGGCGGCCGGCCAGGCCCATCTCTATATCGGCGACATCGGGCAGCCGCGGGGCGGTCCCGCCCCCTATGGCCATGCCAGCCATCAGATCGGCCTGGACGCCGACATCTGGTTCGAACGGCAGCCCGGGGCGCGCCGCCCGCCGGCCGACCGAGAGAACCCGCGGCTGCGATCGCTGGTACTTGCCGACGACAGCGGCATCGACGACTCGGTCTTCAACGAACAGCACGTCTTCCTGCTGAGGACGGCCGCGCAGATGCCGAATCTCGACCGCATGTTCGTGAACAAGTGGATCAAGCAGCGGCTCTGCCAGACCGTCGGGGGCGACCGCTCCTGGCTGCGCAAGCTGGTCCCCTGGTACGGGCACGACTCGCACTTCCATATTCGTCTCTATTGCCCGCCGGGCAATCCGCAGTGCCAGCCGCAGGCCGACTATGCACAGGACGATGGCTGCGGCGAAGCGCTAGACTCGTGGTTCCGCAAGGCACCGATCGTGCCGCCGACCACCCCGCCCAAACCCTACCGGCCGAAACTGCCGGCGGCCTGTGCCGCGGTGCTGAACGCCCGGTAGATCAGACTTCGAGGTCAGGCAGCTGCCGCGGGAGCAGCAGTACCACGCGCGCGCCGGACTCCCGCGGCTCGATGGTCAGGAAAGCGTTCAGCCGCGCGGCACGGAGATGCATGTTGTCGAGACCGCGACCACGGCTTTCGGCGGCGAACGGGTGGCCGTCATTGTCGACGATGATGGCCGCTCGACCATCTCCGCCAGTGCCGCCGCGCACGGCGATACGCCGGGCCGGTCCGTGTTTCAGGGCGTTGGTAATGGCCTCCTGCAGGATGCGCAGGACCACCAGCGCATTGCCGGGCGTGACACCGGAAACCTCGGGCAGGTTCGCCATCGACCAGTCGAGCGCCACTCCCAGGCGATGCAGCTGCGGCTCGAGGCGCTCGCGAAAGTTGGCGAGCGCCAGGGTCAGTTCCCTCTCGCCGATGTCGAGCGAGTAGATGACCAGCCGCAGGTCGTTCAGGGCGTCGCGGGCCGCCTGCTCGATCTGGCGCGTCGCGCTTTGCTCCGACAGGGCGATGATGGAGACGAGATGGCCGCTGATGCCGTCGTGGAGGTCGCGGGTCAGGCGAGCCCGTTCCTGTTCGCGGACCAGGCGGGCCGCCTCGATCTTCTCCAGGCGCGAAAGGGCCGCAAGCTCAGCCTCACGCTCGGCCAGCCGGGCATTTAGGACTTCGTTGGAGCGGTCGAGCCGGTCGAAGCTGTTGGCCATACGACGTGCCAGCACGGCACAGAGGCTGAGGACATATGGCAGACCGGCATGCGGCGAGTGGAGCCGGAAGGGCTGGTGGGGCAACGTTGCGACCACATAGACGTCGCGCAGCAGGCACCAGGAAATCAGCGCGGCCGCCACCAGCATGATCCGGGCATCGGGATCGCCTCGCCACAGCGCGCCCCAGGCAATGATGCCGCACGCAGCGAAGGCTGAGACGCAAAAGGTGCTGGCCGCCGTGCCGGCGACGATGCCAAGGGCGAGTGGCGTCCCGATCACGGCCAGCCCGAGCATTATCGCGGTCACCGGAAGTATGCCGATCACCAGCGTCCTCGGGGGCCGGACATCCAGCAGCTGGAGGGACACCGCAACGGCCGCCAAGGCGTAGGCCGGGGCCAGGGCGAGGACGTAGGGATAGACCTTCCAGAACACCGGCAGGAAACCGAGGTACATGCCGGGCGTGACGATGACGGTGAGCGTCAGGAGGACCGCGAGCCACGACAGCAGGGCATTGCGCGGGCGCAGGAGCCAGGCGAGCAGGATGCCGGCAGCCAGCAACGTTTGCGCTGCAAGAGCGACGGTTCTGAGATCGACGTCCACGAGTTTTCGCCATTTGAAGGCGGGCGACAACTCATCGGCCCCACCGACATAGAACTCGGAGACATACGTCGGCGCGGCAAAGGGACCAGGTTCGACCGTGAAGGTCAGGCGATAGGCCTCGCCGGGCCGCCTGGGGGGCGGCAGGCGCACGAAGAAGGGCGTCGTGACCGCGGGGCCCGCCCAAACGACATCGTCGGCGCTGTCGTAGATCGTCTCACCATCGACTTCGACGGTTACCGGCCGGTTGATCAGCGGAACGTAGAGCGCTGCGGACGGCGCGGCATCGACTTCGACGCGGTAGCGTATCGCGGAAGGATGGTCGTCGCGCGCGTAGACGATGTGGGGCAGCGATACCTCGGTGGCGGGCCGACCCTCGACCAGGAGCGTCGCCCGCTCGATCACCAGCGACGCGGGAGGCCGCGGCAACTCGACCAGATCGGCCGCGGCCGCGACCGCCAGCACGGCGAGGACGAACGCGATCCAGCCGATGCCCCCAAGCCGCCTCACAGAACCTCTCAGAGCTTGATCAGGCCTCGACGCGACGCTTCGTATACCGCTTCGGACCGGTTGTTGGCCTGCAGCTTACGATAGATGTTGCGGATGTGCACCGGCACCGTCTGATTGGAAATCTGCAGATTTTGCGCCAGCTCGGCGTAGGTGAAGCCCTTGGCGATGCCCCACAGGATATCGATTTCACGGGGCGTCAGGGGCCGGGCACCGACGGGAGTCGGCGCGAGGGCCGGCGCGCCAGACGATGCGGAGGAAGGCGCGGTGGACGCGGACTGCCGGCTGCTCAGCCGCCGTACGATCGTGCGAGCGATCTTGGAGGAGATCGGCGAGTGCCCGGCCAACAGATCGCCGATCGCCGACACGATGTCGAGCGGGTCGCTGTCCTTGAGCAGGTAGCCCGTGGCGCCGGCCTCGATGGCTGCAATGACCGTCGTATCGTCGGCCAGAACCGAGATGACCATGGCCTCGGCGGCTGGCTGGCGCTCGCGCAACAGCTCGATCGCCTGCACCCCATGGCCGTCCGGCAGGTTGAGATCGGTAATCAGAAGGTCGATGGCTTGGTCGACGATCACCCGCTTAGCCTCGGCCAGCGTCCCGCAATCGGCGATCAGCCGGCCGCCGGGCCATCCGTCGATGATGCGCGCCAGTCGCTCACGTACCGGCTCGTCGTCCTCGACGAGGAGGATGCGGACGCCCGGGTCATCTTTTTGCAGGCCCGTCATGGGTACTGAGGATGCCACGTATCTTCCGATCGGCGACCTACCCTGTTCATGGTATCGCAAACAGCGACAGGTCCGGCAAATCCTGCAACCCTGCGTTCAAGGAAGTGCGAGCGATACCATGGCCAATTTCACCGTCAGCAATCTCAACGACAGCGGTGCAGGCTCGCTCCGCGCGGCCATCGAGGCCTCCAATGCCACCCCCGCGGGTCAGGCCAATACCATTTCCTTCACGCTCGGCGGTACGATCGTCCTCTCCAGCGACCTGCCGGCCCTCACCAACCCGACCACCATCATCTCCGGCAGCACCGACACCGGCACGCCGCCCAGCATCGGCCTCGACTGCAACGGGCATGCCGGCCTGGTCTTCGATACGGGCTCGGAGGGCTCCCAGCTGATGGGCCTCGCGGTCGGCAACGCAAGCGGCAACGGGGTCACGCTGGTCGCAGGCAACATCGTCCTGAACAACAACTACATCGGCCTCTCGCTGGACGGATCCGCAGCCGGCAATGCGGGTGACGGCGTATTCGTCGCCGCAACCTCGTCGGGCAACCAGATCGGCTATAATCCCGAGGCCGCGACGCTGGCCGCCAATGGCGAAGCGGCGACGGGAGTCATCTCCAACGTCATCTCGTCCAACGCCGGCAACGGCATCAGCCTGCACGGATCCTCCGACAACGTCATCGTCTCGAACCGCATCGGCACCAGCGCCGATGGCGACACCGACATGGGCAACGGCGCCAACGGCATCTGGGTGACCGACGGTTCCAGCGGCAATACGATCGGCGGCACGGTCGTCGGCAACGACGCCAACGGCGATTCCAACGACCCGACCGGCGACAAGGGCACGGAGCCCGAGGTCTTCGTGACTCCGCCGCTCGGCAACCAGATCTCGGGCAACGGCCAGAATGGCGTGCTGATCGACGCCGAGTCGGCAAGCAACGTCCTCTACGGCAACTTCATCGGCACGACGGCCGACGGCAATGCCGCGCTGGGCAATGCGTTGGACGGGGTGCGCATCGACAATGCCGACTTCAATTCGCTGCACGGCTGCACCGTCGAGGACGAGCCGTTCGTCTACTACAACGTCGTCAGCGGCAACGGCGCCAACGGCATCCATGTCACCGATTCCGATCATGTGACCATCCGCGCCAACTTCGCCGGCGTCGGCGCCGACAATGCCACCATCGTCGCCAACGCCAACGACGGCGTGCTGATCGACGGTTCTTCGCGCAACACCCAGGTCGGCGGCGTCATTCCGCTCGGCAACGTGATCTCGGGCAACGCAAACAACGGTATCGAGGTCGCCGACACCGCCAGCGGCTTCAGCACCCTGAACACCTTCGGCGGCACGCTGGCCTTCGCCGGAATCGCTCCCAACGGCAACAACGGCGTCCTCATCACGTCGACCGGCGGCAACCAGACCGTCCAGACGAACGTGCTCTCCGGCAATCTGAACAACGGCCTCGAGATCTCGGGCGACGCGTGGGGCGTCACCGTCGTCCCCAACATCTTCGGCCTGAACACGCGCGGCGACGGGGCGACCGACTTCGGCGACAACTTCGCCAACGGCAACAATGGCATCCTGATCGCGGGCAATGCCCATGACAACGTGGTCGGCGGCACCGGCCTCAACGCCAACGATTCGGTGATTCGCGAGAACACGATTTCGAACAATGGCGCCTACGGCGTCGCCATCACCGACCAGGCGTACAACAACGTGGTCGGCCAGAGCGCCATCGGCACGGACATCCAGGAGACTTTCGCGCTGGGCAACGGCGCCGGTGGCGTCCTGATCTCAAGCACGGGAATCGGCAACGTCATCGGTACCGCAAATACCAGCTTCACGCCCTCCCCCACCCCCGCGGTCTTGTACAACGTCATCAGCGGCAACGATGGCGACGGCGTCGAACTCACCTCGGGCACGAGCCACAACGCCGTCATCAACAACTGGATTGGCCTTGACGTGAAGGGCGAGGGCTCGCTGCCCAACAGCGGCCTGCCGATCGACAATGCCGGGACCGACAACCTGATCTACGGCAATCTTAACGCCGGGCCGGTGCCCGTGGAATCGCCGACGGCCCAGCTCGAGCTGTTGTACATCGGATGGTACGGACGGGCAGCCGACCCGACCGGCTTCACGTCCAACATGGAAGAGCTGCTGACGCTCATCCTCGATGGGCAGCAGCTCGGCGACGCCATCCTCACGATCTCCGAAGAATTCGCCACCTCGCCCGAGGAGGCCGCCTATGCCGAACTCGCAACGTTGGTGACGCCGACGGTACCGACGCCGCAGCAGCTCGCGCTGGCCGGCACCTTCATCGCCGAGACGTTCCAGAATCTGTTCGATCGTGCAGCGACCGATGCCGAAATTTCGTTGTGGGCGACCGCCTTCTTCGACGGCCTCACGCCGTTCTCGGCCATGGTCTACGAGATCGCGACCAATGCGACCGGCGACGACATCGGGGCGATGAACGCCAAGATCGAGGCCGCCTCCTACTTCACGCAGGCGTTCGATGGCGAAGCCAGGCCGCCGACGGTCGAGGAGATGCAGGCCGCGGTTGCCGACGTCAACGACGCCACGACGCTCTACCAGTCGGAGGCCGTGACCAATGGTCTGGTCGGGGAAAGCCACAATCAGATCGACTACCAGGCTATCCTGTCCCCGGGCAACTTCATCACCGGCGTACGCGCCGACTATAACGGCTCCGTCATCCTGACCGGCAGCCAGAGCACCCCCGGCTCAACGGACACGACGCCCTTCCTCTTCCAGGGACCGTTGAACAACACCGAAGCGGGAACGCTGTACCTGCTGACGCCGGAGTTCGCCGGCCAGACCGTCACGACGGGGCAATTCTACGGGCCGGATACCTCGATCTTCACGCCGTCGATCGGGATCGGAAACGTACGTGCCGTCGGCACTTATCAGTACAGCGAAAGCCCGTCGGGCGTCGTCAACCACGGCATGATCTACGAGGGGCCGATCAACGGCGTCGGCGGCACCTGGACCCAGATCGACGTCCCGGGGGATGGCGTCAACGTCACCGGTGGCATCGTGCTCGGGACCGTCGGCGAGACGATCCCGCACAGCGTGCAAGGCGATCTGGTCGTGGGCAACTACGACATCTCCGGCTCGCCGGGCACCGGCAACGGCTTCATCTACAACATGGTCACCGGCCAATACACGCTGTTCGAGATCAACGGCAGCCTGGCCAACCTGACGTCGGTCTACGGCATCTGGCAGCACGGCGTCGGCAGCAACGAATACACGATCGCCGGTGGCTCCGATGACGGCGAAGGCGGCAATGCCGCCTTCCTGATCAACTATGATTCGGCGACCGGCGCATTCTCTGACCTCGCCTTCTACAGCGGCTTCAACGAGCCCGGGCTCATCACGCACTTCGAGAACATCACGGCGGTGCCCGGCGGCTTCAACTTGGTGGCGACGACCGACGACGGACCGGCCTTCGTCTTCGTGCCGATGAACACCGACGGTTCGTTCGGCGAGGCTGTCTGGACAGCCGCCGACCTGCCCGGCAGCAACCTGATGACGGGCAACATCGCCTATCAGAACGTGATCGGCGGTGTTTACAACACCGACGACAGCGACTCCACCGCCAGCTACCTGGGCGTCGTCGACCAGGGCCATGTCAACGCCGATGGCGGGCTCATCATGCCCACCGGCTCGACCTACTTCTCCTATGCACTGTCCGTCGCGGCCAGCACCGGTGCCACGATCACGGGCTCCACGACTGCCGGCAATGTGCTGGGCGGTTCGATCGGCAACGACCAGATCACCGGTACCCAGAGCCTCACGGCCGCCGACACGATCTATACCGGCGGCGGCGCCGACCTAATCACCCTCTCGGCCGGCGGCAGCGGACGCAGCCGCGTCGAGCTGTTCGCCGCCAATGCCCTGGTCGATGACTCGACGCCGGCCCCCGGCGACACGGTCAGGGCCGTCGAAGGCAGCATCGTCAACTTCCAGGACATTCCGCAGCTCGGCTGGTGGGGCCAGGCGACGGCCCAGTTCGGCGGTCCGGCCACCACTCTTCTGACCAACGGCGGCATGGGGACGGGCACCAGCCAGGACATGTCCACGGTGGTGAATTTCGAGACGGGGAGCGCGGGCGACGCGATCGACATGATCGATATCTCGCTCGACGCCTTCAGCGACCTGCTGCGCTCGGCCGACGGCGGCAGCGCCCAGGTGGGCGCCGCGACCTTCAGCAACATGGTCGGTCTCGGTGGGACGATCACCGTGGCCGATGCCAACGTGATCCTGATCAGCAGCGATGTCGGCTTCGCCAATGCCGCCGACCTCGCGGCCCAGTTGTTGAACAACCCGATCACGTTCGCGAGCGCCCAGACAGCCACGTTCAACCATTACATCGTCGCCTATCAGGACTTCGATGGCGACGTGCGCATCGCCGACATGAACATCCATGCCAGCGGCATGACGTCCTTCACGACGACGGACGGCGGCGCGACCCTGGCGATCTCCGACATGGCAGAGCTCGACGGAGTCTCGCTCGACTCGCTGCAATCGGAGAACATCCAGTTCGTCAGCAACGACGAGATCGCCCACTCGAGCTATCTCGACTTCACCGGCTACGGTATCACCGACGAGAACTCCGTCGTCGAGGCGTACGGGCTCGATCCGGCCAACGTGCAGGTCGCGAGCAACGCCGGCATCAACGTCGCCATCATCCTCGAACGCGCCCAGGATCCGACATCGCTGCTTTCGGAGGACTGGGGCACGCGACAGGAGACGCTAGCCCAGCTCGAGGCGTCCGGGACGCTTTGGGACACCTATGGCGCGGACCAGGCCCAGTACGACGCCGTGGTGGCCGAACTGACCGGCACCTACGGCCTGACGGTGCTCGACGGCAACACACCGAACGGCAACTACGTCTCATCGGCCGAATCGCGCACGATCTGGGTGTCGATCGATACCGCCGAACAGTTCGAACAGCTCTTCGGCAAGACGTTGTATGACAGCAACGACGCCGCAAACGACTTCCTGTTCTGGAACGGCAACCTCTCCCTGCCGTCGGAGTGGAACGTCGAGGGGCTGTGGTTCGACACCCAGAACGCCCCACCCGCGTCGAACATGACCCCCGGCAGCTCGGTCACCCTGCCCCAAGGACCGCAGTCCATTGGCAATACCACGGCCACGCCGCCGAACCTGTCGCCGCAGGACATCGCCGACCTCTACAACTTCCCGCTGGTCGGAGAGGACGTCGCGACGGGAATGATCGCCCTGGTCGAGCCGGGCATCGGCAATGCCGTGACCGACGTGGCTACCTACGGCACGTTCGACGAGCGGCTGGAAGCCTATTTGCAGTCGATCGGGCAGACAGGTACCGGCACCGTCTACGTGCAGGGCAGCGACGGCCAGGAGTATGACTCCGGCGATGCGGACCAGCGCTCCGCGGATGTGGGCACCGTGGCCGCGATCAATCCCAACAGCGACATCGGCCTTTATGTCGGCTCGGGCAACAACGGAAATGCCGGCTCGTCGACCTTCACGGCACTGCAGAGCGCCATCTGGGATACCGTCAACAATCCGGGCGTCATCTCCAACTCGTTCAGCGACCCGCAGAGCATGTCGCCGGACTCGCCCTTCTACCAGGCTTACTGGCAGCTCTATGTCGACGCCGCGCTGCGCAACCAGACGGTGCTCTCCGGGGTCGGCAACGGCGGATCGGGCAACGGCACCGGCAACGGCCTCGCCAACGTCCAGAGCAGCCTCACCAGCCCCTATGCGGTGACGGTCGGCGGCACTTCGCTCTCGACCCTGGCGGCTGCTGTGGCCGACCCGACCTTGGCGACTTCCGTGGTGGGTCCGGCGGCGAACGCCAATCTCGCCGTCATCTGGCAGCTGGTGGCCGGTGGGCTGACCAACGCGGGCTCGATGCAGAGATTCGTCGAAACGGTGTGGAACACCTACGAGGTCACCGGCAACACGATCGGAACATCGAGCGACTTCACTGGCGGCTACCTGCAGAACAATGCGACGTCCGGCGGCGTCGATACGAGCCAGCCGACGCCTTCCTATCAGACCGACTACGGGCTGAACCCGACGAGTGCCAATCCGCAGTCGCAAACGGGCCGTGGTGCACCCGACGTCTCCGCCAATGCCGGCGGAAACCTCCAGTACCTCGTCCCGAACGGCAACCTGACCGGAAACACCGGCCAGGTCGGCACCGGTACGTCCGCTGCCTTGTGGGCGTCGCTCACCATTCAGCTCAACGCGATCTTCGCCGATCAGGACCTGCCGCAGCTCGGCTACATGAACGACCTGCTCTACACCGCCGCGGCAATCGCGCCGGCGGCGTTCAACGACATCACGATGGGGAACAACGTCTCGTCCTTCACGACGGGCGGATCGTACAGCACGCTGAACGCGGACGGCACGGGATACATCGACGTGACGCCGACCGGCGACGGCTTCTATGCCGGGCCGGGCTACGATCTGGTGAGCGGCCTCGGCAGCCCCAATGCCCTTCTGCTGGCGCGTGCCCTCACCGCCATCGCCCATTCCCAGGTCTCGTATTCGACCAGCCCCGACATGCTGGATGCCGACGGCAGCGGCTGGGACAGTGGCACCAACCAGACGCTGCTGTTCCAGACGATGTCTGGCGGCCCCACCAACATCTCGCTCGACCTCGGCTCGGACACCGTGTCCTTCACCAGCGGCGCCAGCGCCACGTACGCATGGACCAACCAGCTGGCGCAGCAGTCGATGCAGTCCGATTTCGACCCCAACCTCGTGCGCCTGTTCGACAAATTCGGCCAGGGCGCGCTGACGCAGGCCTTCGTGTCGGCAGGAGAGAGCATCGGCGTCGGGATCAACGGCATCTCGGCCGAAGCCATCCAGGGTGCTCTCAGCAGTCCGTACGGGTTCGCCGACTTCGTGACCGACAGCGGCGTCGTCCGGGTCGCCCGGGCTGTCGCGGTGGCCGAGACGGTGAACGCCCTGGACGACCAGACGGCGATCGTGCGGGTCCGACAGAACGGTCAGGACAGCCTGTCGGTGAGCTTCTATCGCGTCGATGACCTGTCGGGTTCGATTGACGGCCTGCAGGCCGGCCAGGCGGGCTACGCGCAGGCAGCCGACGCGCGGGCCTACCAGCTCGCGAGCGGCGGTACGATCCTGAACGGGCCCGGCTACGGCAACTTCACCCAGGGGACCCTGACCGACGTCGACTCCGGTGACCTCATCGCCATGAAGCTGGTCAACAGCAGCACCGGCAATACCTACTGGGCCTTCTCCTCGGGTAACGAGACGGTCAATGGCCAGTCGGTCGGCCATCTCTGGAGCTACGGGCTGAACACCTGGGGCTGGGAAGACACGCAGAACGGCGGCGATCGTGACTTCAACGACCTGATCGTCCAGTACGACTTCACCAGCGGCTACGGCAACGGGCTGCTGGCATAGGACAACGCGCTCCAGTCAGGGGGCGAGGTCTCTCATCCCTCGGGGACGCCTCACCCTCCCTTTCTGCAGCGAGGAAAGGGCGAACCAGCCGGTCGGACCGCGTGATCGATCCCCTCAGTTGATCCCGCCGCAGCGGTTGGCGCGCTGGCGGGCCTGGACGTCGAGCCAGTCGAGGCCGCCCACGGTGCCGACGCGGATCCAGTCGACCTGGATCGTGCCGTCGGGCACACGCTTTACGACGTAGCGCGATTCCGCCTGCGGCGCGCTCTGCGGCACGTACAGGACCGTCGTGGTGCCCGGCGCGGAAGACGGCTCGATATTCACGACGAAGCCGCTCGCGGCCGGGGCTGCCAGGCAGGCCACCATCGCGTCATAGGGGACGGTGTAGACGCTCGACCAGGCGGGCACCGGCTTGGGCGGCGTGATCGGCTCGCTGCCCAACTTGTCGACCGTCGAACAGGCTGCGGCGGCAAGCGAAAGAAAAGCGGGAACCATCACGTGCTTGAACATCACTCACCTCCGGAGACGCCCCTATTCTACTCGCCTTGCCCGAGGAGGGAACCGGCGCGGCGCGAGGAGCGGAAGAACCACTGGAAGACCTGGAAACCGATCACCAGGTAGACGGCCGAAAGGCCGAAGGCGATGCCCAGCATGTCCCAATGGACCGTCTTTTCCAGCATGATCGAGCGCATGCCCTCGAAGATGTAGGCCGGCGGCAACCCCCAGGCGACGACCTGTAGCCAGTGCGGCAGCACCGCGATGGGATAATAGACCCCGCTCACCGGCATCAGCACGAAAACGGCCGCCCAGGCGAAGCTCTCGGCACTCTGCCCCACCCGCATGACGAGGCCCGACATGGCGAGTCCGATCGACCAGGAAAACATCTGCAGGATCACAAAGAAGGCGAGCAACGGCAGGCCGAGCGTGTAGATCGAATAGCCGAAGAATGCCCACGCCATCAGCGACACCGGGATCATTCCCAGCAGGGTCCGCAACAGCGACGCGACGATGATGCCGGCGGCCAGTTCCCAGGAGCGGATGGGGCTGACGAAAAGGTGGCCGAGATTGCGCGACCAGATCTCCTCCAGGAAGGCGATCGAGAGCGAGAGATTGCCGCGTACGACGACTTCCCACAGCAGCAGCCCCGACAGCAGCACGCCGCCGGCCTGCGCCACGAACGAAGCCTGCGGTAGCAGGTACTGGGTCATGAAGCCCCACATCACCATCTGCACGGCCGGCCAGTAGATCGAATCGACCAGCCGCATCACCGAGCTGCGCCAGAGGTAGATGTGGCGCAGCACCAGGGCGTAGATGCGCTGAAGGGAGGCGCTCATGACGCGCTCCCGTCCCGCTTGAGCGCGTCGAGCCCGCGTCCCCGACCACGCGCCATGTCGAGGAACACCTCCTCCATGTCCTCGCGGCCGAACCGTTCGAGCAGCTCGCGTGGACTGCCGCGCTCGAACACCTTGCCGGCCTGCAGCAGGATGACGTCGTCGCACAGCCGTTCGACCTCGGCCATGTTGTGCGAGGCGAGCAGAATCGTAGCGCCGGTCTCGTGCTGATAGTCCTCGAGGTAGCCGCGGACCCAGTCGGCGGTATCGGGGTCGAGCGAGGCCGTCGGCTCGTCGAGCAGCAGCACGTCCGGCCGGTTGATCAGCGCCTTGGCCAGCGCCACCCGCGTCTTCTGGCCGGCCGAGAGCTTGCCCGCCTGCCGGTCGAGGAACGCCGAGACCTGCATGTGCTCGGCGATCTCCTCGATGCGATGCCGGAGGTTCTTCACGCCATACAGCCGGCCATAGAACTGCAGGTTCTGACGTACCGTCAGGCGGTGCGGCAGGTCGACATAAGGCGACGAGAAATTCATGCGCGGCAGCGCCGCATAGCGGCGACGCAGCATGTCGATACCGAGAATCTCGATCCTGCCGCCGGTCGGCTCCAGCAGTCCCAGCAGCATGGCGATGGTCGTCGTCTTGCCCGCGCCGTTGCCGCCGAGCAGCGCCGTGATGGAGCCGCGCGCGACCTCGAAGGACACGCCGTCGACGGCGCGCACCGATTTATACTGCTTGACGAGATTGGTGACGGAAATGGCGGGCATGGCGATGGTGTCTCCCGCGAAGGGCAAGGATCACTCCTTGTCCTTCTTGTCCTTTTTT
>CAZPOS010000029.1:0-14292 GCA_964588065.1 uncultured Reyranella sp. | reverse complement strand
CTTGCCCGCGCCGTTGCCACCCAGCAGCCCCAGCACGGCGCCACGCGGCGCCGAGAAGCTCAGATCGTCGACCGCGACGATCTCGCCATACACCTTGCGCAGGTGCTGGACCGCGATGGAGGGCTTTTCGGGCATGCCGGCATCACAACGCCTTGACGGCGGCCTCGATGCGATCGAGCCCCTTGCTCAGACGCTCCGCGCTGGAAGCGAAGCACAGACGCACATTGCCCTGCCCGCCCGGCCCGAACGCCTCGCCGGGAGCCAGGCCCACCTTGTACTGCTTCGCCATCGTCTTGCAGAAGGCCAGCGTGTCGTCGACACCGTCCACGGAGAAGAAGGCGTAGAACGCCGCGTCCGGCCGCGCGATCTTCACCTTGGGCAGCGCGGAGAGCCGCTGGAACACCAGTTCGCCGCCGGCGCGGCAGCGCTCGACCATTTCGTGGACGAAAGCATCGCCCTGCTCCAGCGCCGCCACCGCGCCCTTTTGCAGGAAGGCGGGAACGCCCGAGGTGTTGATCTGCACCAGCTTGGCGAACTGGTCGCCCAACGCCGCCGGGTGGGTGAGCCATCCCAGGCGCCAACCGGTCATCGCCCACGGCTTGGAAAAGCTGTTGAGGACGATGACCGGATCGTCCGGCCCGGCCAGTTCGAGGAAGGACGGCGCCACTTGGCGGCCATCGGGCCGCTTGGTGTAGATCAGGCGGGCATAAACCTCGTCGGCCATGATCCAGACGCCGCGCTTCCTCGCGAACTCCAGCAGCGCCGCCTGCTCCTCGGTGGACATGGTCCAGCCCGTCGGATTGCCGGGCGAGTTGACGAAGATGGCGCGCGTGCGGCCGTCGACCGCATCGAAGATCTTCTGGAGGTCGAGCGTCCAGCCGCCGGCGGGTGTCCGGTCGAGCGCCACATACTTCGGGACACCCCCCACCAGCTTGGTGGCCGAGGTGATGTTCGGCCAGATCGGCGAGACGATCACGACATTGTCGCCCGGATCGAGCAGGAGCTGGCAGGTCAGCAGGATGGCCTGCATGCCGCCGGTGGTCACCGTGAGGCGCTCCATCGGGCATTTGATGCGATAAAGGCGCTCGGTATAGGCCGACAGCGCGCCCCGCAGCTCGGGAATGCCGCGCTGCCACGTATAGAAGGTTTCGCCGGCCTGCAGCCCCTTGGCTGCGGCGTCGCGCACGAAATCGGGTGTCACGAGATCGCTCTCGCCGAACCAGAGCGGCACCACGTCCGGGTCTCCAAACACGGTCATCGCCACTTCGGAAATGGGCGTTTCGGCCAGGCCGGCGGTGGCGCCGCTCAGCGAAGCCGGGAGGCCCGGCGCGATAAATCGAGGGTGGTCCTGCATCCAGCGGACGTACCGCATCGTTCCGAATTGCGCCAGCCACCGCCCTGCACGACAATTGTTGGCGGCGAGGCCCAACCCTACTAATCACAGGAAAATGCCATGAAGTACCCAGCATGCCTGATTGCCGCCGCCCTCTTCCTGGCCGGTTGCGTGCATGGCGAGAATGTCGAGCGCCTCCAGGCCGGAATGGATCGCGAGCAGGTCCGGGCAGTCATGGGACCGCCCGAAGGATCGACCTATACGCCCGGCAAGGATTGCGCCTACTACACGGTCCTCAAGGACTTCTGGAGCCGCACGCCGTGGTCCATGTCCGACCGGTACTATGTGTGCTTCACCGACGGGAAGGTCGAGACCTACGGCAGGGCGACCCAATCGGCCCAGATGACAGCGCCATAGGGTGGCGCTACGCTGGCGTCAGGGAGAGACAATGCATTCACATCAGGATGACGGGCAGATCGCGCAGTGGCTCGGCGATCGCCAGGACAGCCTTTATGCCGACGGTCGACGCTGCGACGAGATCCAGTATCTGCAGTGCAAGCTGATCCTCAAGCCCGACCGTTTCACATCCGCCCATGTGTTCAAGGAGTTCGCAGCGCTGGTGCAGCGCGCGGCGGCGACCACCGGTGTCGGGTACCAGCACACGCCGAAATCCCAGCAACGGCCCGAGGTGCGCGAAGTCCTGTTCCTCGATACCGGCGGCTACCATCTTTACAACAACAACTTCATCGTGCGGCGCCGGATCGCCTACCAGGACGGCTTCCCGATCGGCGATCCCGAGATCGTCTTCAAGTACCGCAGCGACAACATGGCGAAGGCGCAGGCCCTCGACGTGCGGCCGCGCATCGACGGCAAGTACAAGATCAAGTTCAAGCTCGAGGTGATGCCGCTCAAGGAGAGGATCGGCGGCATCCGGCGCCTGCTGTCGCACAATGTCGAGTTCGGCCTCAGCCAGGCGCCCCAGGCAGCGCGCATCGTGATGTCGTCGCTCGGCAACATGTCCCTGCCGGAGCTGACGCAGATTTTTCCGACCCTCGGCTCGGTCAATTGCGACGGTCCCAACGACGTCTCCCTGGTGAACCAGACGATCGTCGAGGAACTCCTGCAGGACATCTGCCTGCTCGATTTCGGGCACCACACCGCGGCGACGGCCAATCTCGGCCTCTGGCGCGCGCGGGGCGACCACCATGCCTTCGTGGGCGAGTTCGCTTTCCAGCTGCGGTTCGCGGGTCCCAACGACATCAAGCACAAGTCGCTGAACCACTGTGAGCGCTTCTTCCTCGAGCTCCAGCAGGTGGCCGCCGACTGGCTCACCCTCACCACGACCAAGACCGGCGCCGTCTACCGGCTGAAGGGCAACCCGCCGCAAGCGCACGAATGAGCGACGCCGAGACCTCCCCACCGCCGCCGTCGCTCGGAAGGCTCTTCTGGGTCTTTCTTGTCATGGGAGCCACCAGCCTGGGCGGCGGCGTGGTCGCCTATCTGCGCACCGGCCTGGTCGTGCGCCAGCGCTGGCTGGACGACGTGACGTTTGTCGAGCTTCTCTCGATCAGTCAGACCCTGCCCGGCCTCAACGCCACCAATATGTCCATCCTGGTGGGCGACCGCCTGCGCGGCGGCATGGGTGCCCTCGTCGCCACGCTGGGCATGTGCATTCCCGGCGCCAGCCTGATGATCGCGGCCGGTTTCCTCTACGGAGCCGGTGGAGACGGTCCCTGGTCGAAGGCCTTCCTGCACGGGATCGCAGCGGGCGCGGTCGGCCTCATCCTGGTCGTCCTGGTGCAACTCGGTTCCAAGACGCTGAAGACCATCGCGGACTATGTGTTCGTGGTCGCCACCGCCGTGGCGGTCGCCTTCTTCAAGGTTCCTGTCCCCTACGCGCTGATCGTCGCCGGGATCGTCGCCATCTGGTGGCACCGGCCGCGCGACAAGGATATCCGGTGAAGCAGCTCTGGGACCTTGCCGGCGTCTTCGCCTACCTGTCGCTTCTGACCATCGGCGGCGGCATGGCAGCCTTCCCCGAGATGAAGGAGCTGACGGTCGACACCTATCATTGGGTGACGTTCCCGGAACTCCTCCATTTCTACAGCCTGGGTCAGCTTGCGCCGGGGCCGAACATGATGATGGTCGCCTCGATCGGCGTCACGGTCGCCCATATTCCGGGCGCGCTGGTCGCGCTCGTGGCGTTCTTCCTGCCGACGGGGCTGCTGACATTCTTCGTGGGTCGCCTTTGGACGCATCTGGCAACGTGGCGGTGGCGGCCGGCCATTCAGACCGGGCTCGGCTCGGTCGCCGTGGGTCTCGTGCTGGCCGGCGCCATCATCATGGGGCGAGGCGCGATCACGCAGGTCTTCTTCGGGGTGATCGCCCTGGTGGTTTTCCTGCTCCTATGGCGGACAAAGATCAATCCCGCCTATCCGATCGTCGCCTCGGGTCTGGTAGGAATGGCGCTACACTATCTCGATATCGCCTAGATCGAGCGCGATCACTCCCGCGGAAGTGTGGCGGTTTCGCCGACATACTCGGGTACCTCTTCGCAACTCGCCCGCGGCACGCCGATCGCGACCGATCTATCGTCGACTTTCAGGCAGCCATCTTGCCACTGGCCGGACAGGGAAACCCCGCCGATGGTGACGGTGCCGAATCCGTTCGGGAGGCCGTTGGCGTAGTTTCCCTCGAACCGGTCACTGGCGTTCCAGGCGTAGCGCCCGGGCCCCTCTCGCCGCCCGTTCCGATAGGCCCCTTCGAACCGGTCGATCGGCTCGCCGTGCTCGCTCCACTGCGCGACACCGGTCCCCTCGCGCAGGGCGGCGCGACAAGATCCGCTCCAGGTTACCTTGTCCTGTGGGTCGGGATGCCAGTCCGGCATCCGACAGCCAACGCCGGGCTCGAAGATCCAGCTACCTGCCTCGCAGGGAGCATCCCAGCTGATCTCGATCGGATCGGGCTCCTCTCCGCCGCAGTCGGGCATCCCCGGCGCCAGGGCGATCTGCTGCGCCAACACCGGCACGGCGGTAAACATCAATGCCGACGACAAAAATGCAGGAAACACTCTCACGGGGCCTCCCTGGGGTACGCTTGGTCGTAGAACAAAACGCTCACAAGGCGTCGGCGTTCCCGCCTGCAACGTCGGGCGGCTTCCCGCATTTAATCGCGACATCATGCAGATTTCCGAGGGATGTCACCAATGAAGCTCGTTCTTCCGACTGCCGCCGGTATCGTTCTCTGCGCGTCCTTGGCTGCCGCCCAGATGCCGCCCTCGACGGGCACGTCCACTACCCCCGCGGCGCCGCCCGCCGGGATGCCGGGCAGCGCCCAGACGGCGACCTCTGCCCGCACCCAAATCGAGGCGAGCGGCTACACCAACATCAAGGAACTCAAGCGACGGGACGACGGATCCTGGCAGGCGCTCGCGACCAAGAACGACACCGAGGTGGCCGTCATGGTCGACACCAGTGGCAGCGTAACCCAGATGTCGCGCTAACCTTGCCGGGTCGTCATGTTATGCTGAGGCATGACGACCCTCCTGATTGGCCTCGCGCTGTTCATCGGCATTCATATCCTCACCACCCTGCGCGGCACGCGGGCAGCCGTGATCGGCCGCCTGGGTGAAGGCGGATACAAGGGGCTGTATTCGCTGATCGCCGCCGTCGGCCTTGTCCTGATCGCCATCGGGTTCGGGCAATATCGCGGCGCCGGCTACATCCAGATCTGGAACCCGCCCTTCCGGGCCTTCCATCCCGTCGCGGCGGCTCTGCTGTGGTTCGCCTTCGTCGCGCTCGTTGCGACCTATTCCCCGGCAAGCCGCATCAAGTCGCTGCTACGCCACCCCATGCTGGTTGCCGTAAAGGCCTGGGCTCTTTCCCATCTGCTGGTGAACGGCGACCTGGGATCGATGTTGCTCTTCGGAAGCCTTCTCGCCTGGGCGGTCTATGACCGAATCGCCGTCAAACGGCGGGGCGACGTCGGCGCGCCCCGCGTGCCCTGGTCGAAGAACGACGCGCTTGTCGTCGTGATCGGCACCGCGGCCTATGCCGCGATGATCTGGCTGCACGAGTCGCTGATCGGCGTCACCGCCGCCTAGTGGTGGTGATGACCGTGATAGGCGTGATGATGGCTGCCGCCGAAACGGTCGATATGTAGGGGCTGCTTAGCCAGCCCCGGACAGAAGGTGTTCACCATCTTCTCGAGCTTGTCGTAGAGCGCCTTCGCGGGCTTGCGGCCCCGCTCCAGCCGCTCCCGGGCTTTTTCGGCCTGGCGGGCAAGCTGCACCATGTCGACATTCACAAGCTTGCGGTCCTCAAGGATCATGCGGCCGCCGACCATCACCGAATGCACAGCCGCACCGTCCTCGGTGTGGACGATCTGGTTGGTCGGATCGTTGAATGGAATCCAGTTGATGTGGCCGAGGTCGAGAAAGACGATGTCGGCCTTGTACCCTGGCTCAAGCTTGCCGATCTTGTCGCCTAGTCCCAGGGCGCGGGCGCTGCCGGCTGTCGCGGCGTGCAGCACCTCCTCGGTCGTGATCCAGTCGCGGTTGTCTGGCCCCTGCACCTTGGAGACCATCGAGGCCAGACGCATGTTTTCGTACATGTTCTGATTGTCCGAACAGCTTGCACCGTCGGTACCGATGCCGACATTGACCTTTGCATCCAGCATCCCGCGCATGTCGGCGATGCCATTGCCCAGCACCATGTTCGAGCCGGGATTGTGAGAGACAGAGGCGCCCTTGTCGCCCAGCAGCTTCATGTCGTCACTATCGAGCCAGACGCCGTGGGCGACGGTGAATTTCGGCCCGACCAGCCCCAGCGAGTCCATGTAGGCGGTCAGCGACGTGCCATAGAGCCGGTAGCCGGCGACGACCTGGACCTTGGACTCGGAAACATGGGTATGCAGGCCGGTGTCGTAGTCCTTGGCGAGCTTCAGGCAGGCCAGCAGGAACTCCCGGCTGCAATGGTGCGGGATGGTCGGTGCGACCGCCAGATGGACACCCTGCCGGTCGAGCTTCCAGCCGTGCAGCGCCTTCTTCATCTGCTTGACGCTCGCCTTGTAAGGCGAGAATTGATAGGCCTCGACCTCCTTCTGAAGCGACGGCGGCAACTGGTCCATCAGGCCGGGAATCGCCTGAAAGAAGCTGGTGTCAGCCACCATCGGCGCCAGCATCGCGCGCATGCCAACATCGGCATAGGCCTGCCCGATCGCCGCCAGCCCCTCCGCCGTCGGCATCGGAAACTCCGCCGCGAGGTCATAGGCCGCGGTGCAGCCCTTCATCACCATCTCGCAGGCGCCGATCAGGCTCGACAGGTACTTGTCCTCGAGCGTGCGCGCGCCACTCATATAGGGGCCGGCCGTCAGCAGGAGTTCCAGGGTCACGCGGTCGACCATGCCCTTGGCGAGGTTCCCATGGCTGTGGGTGTGGCCGTTGATCAGTCCGGGATGCAAAAGCTTGCCACCGGCATCGATAACCGTGGCCGATTCCGGTGCCGACACCTGGGCACCGATCTCGACGATCGTGTCGCCCTTGACCAGGATATCGGCCTTGGGGGCGGCATGCCCTTTGATGTCCACCACGCGGCCGCCGCGGATCACGGTCATCGGCGCTTTCGAGGCTTTCGCCATGTCACATACTCCCCTTGCCCAGCCGGTCAGGCGCCCGGCGTCGTATTGCTGCTCGACCACGGGAAGAACACCCGTTCGGCGACCACCACGATCTGGAACAGGACGACACCCATAACCGACAGAATGATAAGCGCGCCGAAAGCCACGGGCACCTTGAAGAAAGCCGTCGACGTCTGGATCAGGAAGCCAAGGCCTGCGTCGGCGTTGACGAACTCCGCGACCACGGCGCCGACGACAGCCAGCGAGATCGCGACCTTGAGGCCGGCGAAGATGAACGGAATGGCGTAGGGCAGCCGGATTCGCAGCAGCTCGCTGAGCTTCGACGCCCGGCAGGCCCGGCTGAGTTCGATCAGTTCGGGCGGCACGGACAAAAGTCCCGTCGCGATCGAGATGACCAGCGGAAAGAAGGCCACCAGCACCGTGATGACGATGCGGGGCATCTCGTTGGTTCCCAGCAGGACCACCAGGATCGGCGCCAGGGCCACCTTGGGAATCGACTGCGTCCAGACCAGGAAGGGATAGACGGCCGCAGCGATCGCGGGTGATGCGGTCAGGATCACCGCCAGCGGCAGACTGATCAGGATCGAGACGACGAAGCCCAGCATGACCGTCCTGAACGTCGCCATCGTATGACCCGCCACGGTCGGGCCGATGGCCATCGTCTCGCTCCAGACGTCGCTGGGCGCCGGCAACAGGTAACCGGGAATGCCGAAAGCGCGGCAGGCACCTTCCCATAGGAGGAACAGACCGGCCGTGGCGAGCAGCGGCACCACCACCTCGTAGAGGGCGGCGCTCTTCTTTCGCCGGCGCGGCGGCTTCCGCCGCTCCTCAAGCGGCGGCGCGGCCCGCACTGACATGGCGTGTCCCGAAAATAAGTTGGCGGATACGATGACTGGCGTCGTGGAACTCCGGCGTCGCTTCGGTCTCGAAGCTGCGCGGACGCGGCAGCCCGATGTCGATGATCTCGGCGATCCGGCCGGGCCGGGGCGACATGACCACCACCCGGTCGGCCAGCACCACGGCCTCGGTGATGGAATGCGTGACGAACAGGACGGTCTTGGGCCGCTCGCTCCAGATCCGCAGCAGCTCCATGGTCATTTCCTCGCGCGTCAGCGCGTCGAGCGCGCCGAACGGCTCGTCCATCAGGAGGATGTCCGGATCGTGGACCAGTGCCCGGCAGATCGCGACGCGCTGCTGCATGCCACCCGACAGTTCGCGCGGCGACTTGCCCTCGAATCCCTTGAGGCCGACCAGCTTGAGCAAGGCCATCGCCTTGTCGGTGCTGGTCGAATCGATGCGGTGCATCATGCGCAGCGGAAACAGCACGTTGTCGAGCACGCTGGCCCATGGCAGCAGGGTCGGCGCCTGGAAGACGATGCCCGTTTCCGCGCGAGGTTCGCGGATTTCCTCGCCGCCGATCGACGCCCGGCCGGCCGTCGGCAGGATCAGCCCGGCAACGATGCGCAGAAGCGTGGACTTGCCGCAGCCGGAGGGCCCCACGAGCGTGATGAACTCGTTACGGCCGATCTCCAGCGACACGTCCTGCAGCGCCGTGACCTGATCGCCGTCGCGGCTGTTGAAGATGCGTGTGACCCTGTTGAGCGAGATCACCCCCCGCTCCTACTTCGTGACCTTGCTCGTGTCGATCGCGGTCTTGTAGTCGAATCCGGGCTTCAGCTCATTGGCCGTGGCGATCGTCTCCCACGAAAACTTGAGCCGCTCCGGGCTTTCCTTGCCCCAGCCGAATTCCTTGCTGTGGTCGTTGAATACGAACTTCATCACCGCCTTCACGCTGCCCATGCAGTCGTCGAGCTCGACCTCGGGAAAGCGCGCGACGTGCAGCTTGCAGGCTTCCTCGGGATTGGCCGCCGCCCATTCGAAGGCTTCCTTGGTGGCGGCCAGGAAGCGCGTCACCAGGTCGGGCTTGTCCTGGATCATCTTGTCGGTGGTGATCAGGGAGGCGGCGTAGATCTTGAAGCCGACCTCGACGAAGGGCAGCGGCAGGATTTCCTCGCCCGCCTTCACGGCCGCCTTGTTGATGTAATAGTAATGGATCGAATAGAACGGCGCCGCGTCGATGTTCTTGGCGATGAGCTGCGCCGCCATCGCCGCCCCGTCCATGTTGGTCCAGATCAGCTTGTTGGGATCCGTGCCCGCCTTCTTGGCGACCTCGGGGAAATAGAAGCGGTGGCTGTTGCCCGGCGTGATACCGATCTTCTTGCCTTCCAGCCCCTTGAAGTTGGTGATGCCCGAGCTCTTCAGCACGAACAGCGAATGGGGCGATTCGTTGTAGAGCACGGCGATCGTCTTGACCGGCACGTTGGTGCGCGCCCGCGCCGTCATCACCGCAGCGATGTCGGCGACGCCGAAGTCGGCGGCGCCGGACGCCACCTTGGTGACGGTGTCGCCCGACCCGTAGCCGCGGGTGATGGTGATGTCGATCCCGTGCTTGGCGTAGATGCCCTTGCTCCACGCGCCGTAGTACATCGCGTGTTCGCCCGACGGGATCCAGTCGGTCTGGAAGCGGACCTTGTCCTGCGCGACCGCCGGGGCTCCGAACAGCAGCGTCAGCGCCAGCGCCGCCAGCCCCGTACGTCGGCGAAAGGTTGTTGAATGCATGTGAGCCTCCCCGGTCGTGTTCCCTTCCCAGAGGAAGCAATATCGGTGCCACGCCGCAGTCGCTATGCGAGCCAGCCCAGGGTCACCGCGACCAGAACGGCGTAGCGTGCGGTCTTGCCGATCCCAACCAGCAGAACGAATGGCAGCAGAGGCGTCCGCAGCGCGCCAGCCACCACGGTGAGGGCGTCGCCGCCGAGCGGCAGCCAGGCGAACAGCAAGGACCAGATCCCCCATCGCGCATACCATCGCTCGACCCGCTCGTAGTCGCGCGCCTTCACGGGAAACCAGGGCCGATCGCGAAAGCGCTCGATCAGGCGCCCCAGCACCCAGTTGACCACCGAGCCCAGCGTGTTCCCGAGCGACGCCGCCAGGAGCAGCGTCTGCCACTGGGCCGGCTCGGCCATCAGCAGGCCGATCAGCACGAGCTCCGACTGAAAGGGAAGGATCGTTGCGGCCAGGAAGGCGGCGCCGAACAGGCCTGCATGGCTGAGGAAGAGTGGAACCGGGTCCATCGGCCTCCCCTTACAGGAAGGAGCGCATCGAAGCAGCCGGTGTCCCTCCCCCGGCCGGCTTTCCGCGAATTGATGCAACACCTTTGATGGGCCGGCGTTGATCGCTCACAGCCCACGTGATCCCAGAATCAATGGAGGAATGCACATGAAGAAGACCCTCGTCACCCTCGCCGCGATTGCCCTGACCACCGCTGGCGGCGCCGCCTTCGCGCAGACCATGCAGCCCAGCACGCCGGCCGGCCGCGACATGAATTCGATGCCGGGACAGACCAGCAATCCGAACACCAACCTGCCGGCGACGTCGTCTAACGCGACGGCCGCCGAGGCGGCCGCGAAGTCGAAGCTCGAGGCCAAAGGCTACAACGGCATCAAGCAGCTGACGCGCGATACCGCCGGCAATTGGACCGGCAAGGCGATGCGCAACAATGTCGAGGTGGCTGTCACCCTCGACACCGCGGGCAACGTCCGCGAGCAGTAGGAGCCACACCCTACCGGCTTGCGGTTCGGCGGAGCGCCCTGCCCTCGTGGGGCGCTCCGTTCGCATGTCTGGGCCAAGCGTTCGATTGCGGGTGCTCCCTGTCGCTCGCGGCGCTACCATCTCTTCAATCGACCCCGGAGGACAGCCGCACATGCGCACAGTCAAGGACGTCACCTTCGATCTGCTCCGCACGCTCGGCGTCACCACCGTGGTGGGCAATCCCGGCTCCACGGAAGAGACCTTCCTGAAGGACTTCCCCAAGGACTTCGACTACGTGATGGCCTTGCAGGAGGCGAGCGTCGTCGGCATTGCCGACGGGCTCGCGCAGGGCCTCCGCAAGCCCGTCATCGTCAACGTGCATACCGGCGCCGGCATGGGCAATGCGATGGGCTGCATCGTCACCGCCTACCAGAACAAGACGCCCCTCATCATCACGGCCGGCCAGCAGACGCGGGAAATGCTCCTGCTCGAGCCGCTCCTCACGAACATCGATGCCGCCAACCTGCCGCGGCCCTGGGTGAAATGGGCCTACGAGCCTGCCCGGGCCGAAGACATTCCGGCCGCCTTCATGCGCGCCTATGCGACGGCGATGCAGCCACCCGCCGGCCCCGTGTTCCTGTCCCTCCCGCTGGACGATTGGGACAAGCCCATGCCGGAGATCGATGTCTTTCGCACGGTCGCCACGCGCATCGGACCCGATCCCGCCCGCGTCGCCGAGTTCGCCGAACGCATCAATGCGGCGCGGTCGCCCGTCATCGTCTACGGTTCGGACCTGGCCCGCAGCCAGGCCTGGGAGGAAGGGATCCTGTTCGCTGAAACGCTGGGCGTTCCGGTCTGGACGGCGCCCTTCGCCGAGCGAACCCCGTTTCCCGAAACGCATCCCCAGCATGCCGGCGCCCTGCCCGCGGCCATCGGGCCGCTGGGGAGGAAGTTCGAGGGCCACGATCTGGTCATCGTCATCGGCGCACCGGTGTTCCGCTACTATCCCTATGTCGGCGGCAACTACGTTCCGAAGGGCACACGCCTCCTGCAGGTGACCGACGACCCGAACATGTCGTCGAAGGCGCCCGTGGGCGACAGCCTGGTCTCGGACGCACGCTTGTTCCTTGCAGCAGTCCAGCCGCTCCTCAGGAAGCGGCCGGCGTCCAACGCCGCGCCGTTGCGCGCCGCGGCAAGGAAACCCGACATGGAAGCGCAGCCCCTGTCAGGCGACGCCATCATGGCCGCGGTGCGCGAGGCCTGCCCGGAAGACTATGTCCTCGTCGAGGAAGCGCCATCCGTGGTCCCCGAGATGCAGGAACAGTTCCGCATCGACAGGCCCGATTGCTTCTACACCTTTGCGTCAGGCGGCCTGGGCTGGGACATGCCGGCCGCCGTCGGCCTCGCGCTCGCGGAACGCGTCAGCGGGCGCAAACGACCGGTCATCGCGCTCATGGGCGACGGCTCCTTCCAGTATTCGGTTCAGGCGCTTTACACCGCGGTCCAGCAGAAAGCGCACGTCGTCTTCGTCGTGCTCCAGAACCACGAATACGCGATCCTTAAATCGTTCGCGGAGCTCGAAGAGACGCCGAACGTCCCGGGCCTCGACCTGCCGGGGATCGATATTGAAGCGTTGGCGAAGGGTTACGGCGCACCCGCCACGCTGGCCAGGACAGGTGCCGAGGTCACGGCGGCCGTCTCCGAAGCCATCGCGCGGCCCGGTGCCAGCGTGGTCGTCGTACCACTCACGCGGAAGCGTCACTCCCTGATCTGAGGGCTGCCCCTCAGCCGGGCGGCGTGCGACCGGCCATAGGCGTAGTAGATGACGAGGCCGATCGCAATCCAGAGGACGAGCCGCGCCCATGTCACCGGCGCCAGCCCGACCATGAGACCGAGGCACGACAGGATACCCAGCAGCGGGATCAAGGGCACGGCCGGGACCCGGAAAGGGCGCGGGATGTGCGGCTCGAGACGGCGAAGCCGCACCACGGCTGCGCAGACCATCAGGAACGAGAAGAGCGTGCCGACGCCGACCAGTTCGCTCAACGTCTCGATCGGCGCCACGGCGGCGATCGCCGCGACCACTACGCCGATCATGATCTGACTCATCCATGGGGTCTTCAGCCGCGGATGGACGCGGCTGAACATCGGCGGCATCAACCCGTCATTCGCCATCGTCGCGAAGATGCGGCCCTGGCCGTACAGCAGTACCAGCATTGCCGTCGTGATCCCGATCAGAGCACCGAGCTGGATCAGCCCGGCGAACCAGCCGATGCCCATGCGATCGGCCGCGAGTCCGACCGGGGCCGCCACGTTCAGCTCGGGATAAGGGACGACGCCGACCAGTACCCCCGCCACGAGGATGTAGAGAATCGTCGAGATCACGAGCGCGCCGAGAATGCCGATCGGCATGTCGCGCTGCGGCCGCTTCGCGTCCTGCGCACAGTTCGAGACGGCGTCGAAGCCGATATAGGTGAAGAAGACGACCGAGGCCCCGTGCAGGACACCGCTCCACCCGAAGGTCCCGAAGGTTCCTGCGTTCGGCGGCACGAATGGCTGCCAGTTGGCGACCGAGACGTGACCGATCCCGAAGCCGATGAATGCCAGGATGACGATCAGCTTGATCGCCACCATGAGATTGTTGACGCGCGCCGACTCGCGCGTGCCGCGCACGAGCAGAAGGGTCAGCACAGCCACGATCGCCGCGGCGGGCAGGTTGGCGATCGCCGTCACCGTGGTGCCGTCGGCAAGTTGGACCGCCTGCCCCGTCGAGGCCGAAAACTGCGGCGGAATGGCGAGGCCGATGGAGGCCAGCGTTCCATTGAAGTAACCCGACCATCCCACCGCCACCGCAGCCGCACCGATCGAATACTCCAGAACGAGATTCCACCCGACGAGCCAGGCGGCCAGCTGTCCGAGGCTGGCATAGGTGTAGGTGTAGGTGCTGCCGGCCACGGGCATGAGCGCCGCCAGCTCGGCATAGCAGAGTGCCACGAAGGCGCACGCCATTCCGGCCAGCACGAAAGACAGGATGACGGCGGGTCCGGCATAGAGTGCCGCGGCCGTGCCCGTCAGGACGAAGATGCCCGCGCCGATGATCGCGCCGATGCCCATGAAGACGATGCTGATGGGGCCCAGAACCTTCGGCAAAGCGGCAACATGGCTGGCCGGCGCCATGATCTCGGAAAGCAACTTACGCGACGCGGCGCCTTGAATTTTCATGCATGGTCCCCCGTGCCCCTCATAGCAAGAGCCGGCCTCACTACCCATATAAAGAGGATGCGTACCACCCTCCTCACCCTCGTTTTCGTGATGGCTCTGGTCGCTACGGCGGACACGGCCTTCGGTCAACTCGTACCCGGATCGATCGGCAATGGCGGCCGGATGCCGGACACCATGTCCCCCGGCGCCCTGCCGCCGCCGCCCGTCGCCCCACCGGCGCCGGTCATGGCGCCGCCTGCCCCTCAGCCCAACACCTATTCCCTTACGCGCGATCGTCTGGAGAACCAGGGTTACAGGGTGCAACGCCTCGAAGAGAGAAACGACGGTTCCTGGCGGGCCAACGTCACACGAGATCCCGTGCCGACCCGTCCACAGGGAGTGCCGAAGCGGGTGACGATCCATCCGAACGGGCAGGTCGTCGAGGAGTATTGATCCTCCTCAGCTTCCAGGAATCTCCGCCTGCGATGTCGGATCGGGCAGCCCTCACCCGTCCTCGGGACAATCGCCTTGGA
>CAZPOS010000028.1:26610-33473 GCA_964588065.1 uncultured Reyranella sp. | reverse complement strand
GGACCTCGCGCGGTCGGGACGATGCCCAGCGACGTGGTCTTGTCGATGAAACCCTTGTCGCCCGAAACCGCGGCCATGCCGGCAGCCAGCTTGGTCACGATCGGCTCGGGCGTATCCTTGGGCGCCCAGACGCCGTACCAGGAGCTGAGGTTGAAATCCTTCAGGCCCACTTCGCCAGAGGTCGGGATGTTCGGTGCGAGCGGCGTGCGCTCCTTGGAGGTCACGAAGAGGCCCTTGGCCCGTCCCGAGGTCGCGAGCGGCAGCAGTGCCGTCCAGGGATCCATGAAGAACTGGACGCTGCCGGCCATCAGGTCGGTATTGGCGGGTGCCGTGCCCTTGTAGAGGATCTGGTCGAGCGGGATGCCGATGCGCTTCAGCCAGGCCAGCGTGGCGATGTGGCCGGCCGAGCCTCCGGAGGAGATCGCGACGAAGAACTTCTTGGGATCGGCTTTCACGGCCGCCATGGTCGCGGCGTAGTCGTTGCCCGGCACGTTGTTGTTCGCCAGCATCACCAGCGGCGCCTCGCCGGCCTGCGCAATGGCCCGGAAATCCGTCTGCGGATCGTAGGGGCAGGACGGCACGACCGTCTTGCCCAGGACGAACAGGCTGGCGTTGAAAAGGATGGTGTATCCGTCCGGTTCGGCGCGCCGGACCATTTCGGAACCGATCGTGCCGGAAGCTCCGCCGATATTCTGGATGACGATCTGCTGGCCGAGCTTCTCCGACAGGAACTGAGCGGTGATGCGACCGAGCCCATCGGTACCGCCGCCGGGCGGGTAGGGCACGATCATCTTCAGCGGCTTGTTCGGGAAGTCCTGGGCGAGGGCGGAGCCGATGAACGGCGCGGCGACAATCGACGCGCCAGCGGCGCTCAGCACGGTCCTACGACGGAGATTCATGAAGCCAGCCTCAGGGTTGCACGGAGACGGAAGATGCACACACTGTGCCACGTTCCGTCTCGCAAATCGTGCGGAAAACCCGTCTTTCGCCGACTTCCCCGCACGGCACACCCACGGCCCGTGACGTGTCGAGGTGCTGGCGGAGCATCGCCGTGGCGCCCGGTGCGATGGGGGCGGGGGCACCCTCGCGATAGGCCGACTTCAGTTCAACGATGCGTTGGCGTCCGTCGCGCAGGGCGAGAACGACATCGACCTGAAGATAGTCGATCGTTTCGCCCGACCTGTTCTCGACCACCAGGCTCGGCACGCAGTTTCCGTACACGTTGGCATCGCTGCCACGCGTCACGGCGATGCCGTTGGCAGCGAGGGCTGCCGTCGACGAGAAAATCCCACCCAACGCCACCCAGGCCGCCTTCATGCTCGCCTCTCCCGCTTCGTTTCCCTATGGCGCCTGAAGCCTCTGCTCCCGGCGGGTCGCCAGCATCTGCAGGATCGCGGCCGCCGTCTCCTCGATCGATCGTCGGGTCACGTCGATCGTCGCCCATTTGCGGCGGGCATAGAGGCGACGCGCCTCCTGGATCTCGCCCTGGACCGTATCCATGTCGGTGTAATCGGTCTCGGTATCCTGCTGCATCAGCCGCAGCCGGTTGACGCGAATCTGCACCAGCCGTTCGGGATCGGTGATCAGGCCGACGATCAGCGGCCGCTTCGCCTCCTCGAGTTCGACGGGCGGAGGCACTTCCGGCACCAGCGGCACATTCGCCGCCCGCACGCCGCGATTGGCCAAATATACACAGGTCGGTGTCTTCGACGTGCGCGACGGACCGACCAGGATGACGTCGGCGTCGTCGAGGTCGTGCGTGGACTGGCCGTCATCGTGCGCCAGCGTGTAGTGCATGGCATCGATGCGGTCGAAATAGCCTTCGTCCAGCTGATGCTGACGGCCCGGCCACTGCTCGCTCTTCGAGTGGAAATGCACCGCCAGCACGCTCATCGCCTGGTCGAGCACGCCGACGCAGGGAAGCTGCAGACGCCGGCAATGATCGCGTACCACGTCGCGCAGCTCGGGATCGACGAGCGTGTAAAGGACGGGACCGCGGTCGCGTTCCACGGCCTGCATCACCTTCTCCATCTGGGCCGGCGAACGAACCAGCGACCAGACATGCTCCTGGACGAAGATGCCTTCGTACTGGACGAGACAGGCACGCGCGACGCTCGAGACGGTCTCGCCGGTCGAGTCGGACACGAGATGGACGTGGAAGTTACGATTGGCCACGGCCCGTTTTACCCCACAGGCAGGCCGGGAGAAACGCGGGATTGATCGGGGCATTGCGGGGACAAGCCGCACCTTCGTCCAACGGAGGCGGATTCGGGACCCGACTCGCCCCGCCCATCCAGTTCGTCGTCCCCTGCGTACAGCTCGGGACGAATGGCCTGCGAGTCGTGAATCATGCGCGGCAAGGCCCGAAACCGGGCTTTCCTGCTCCACAGGCGGCTGGGGAGAAATGACGAATAAGGCGCATCCCCAGATGCCACAGGGCCTACTACTGCTACTACCTATTATGAATAGAGTAGAAGGAAGCATGAGGGACAGAGTGTGAGCGGCGGTAAATTCCTGGAGACACTGGCCGGAACGAGACATCCGACGCCGCCGATCTGGCTGATGCGCCAGGCCGGACGGTATCTGCCGGAGTATCGTGCCGTGCGGTCGACGACGCGCTCCTTCCTCGAATTCTGCTACACGCCGGACAAGGCGGTCGAGGTGACCCTGCAGCCGATCCGGCGGTTCGGCCTCGACGCCGCGATCATCTTCTCGGACATCCTCGTGGTGCCGGACGCTCTCGGACAGAAGGTCTGGTTCGCGGAAGGCGAGGGACCGAAGCTCGAGGCGTTGACCGATCCGTCGCAATTCGGACGGCTGTCACGAGCCCGCCTGCAGGAACATCTGGTGCCGGTCTACGAAGCCATCAGGCGGACGCGCGCCGAACTGCCCAGGGATACGGCACTTTTGGGGTTCGCCGGCGCCCCCTTCACGCTCGCCTGCTACATGATCGAAGGCAGCGGCAGCAAGGATTTCGCCAAGGTGAAGAAATGGGCCTACGCCCATCCCGAATCCTTCAAGCTGCTGATCGACCTGCTGGTCGAAGCCGTGGTCGATCATCTCGGTCATCAGGTCGATGCCGGCGTCGATGCAGTCCAGCTTTTCGATTCCTGGGCGGGCGTGCTGCCGGAGGAACAGCTCTTCCATTGGTCGCTGGATCCGATGGTCCGCATCGCCAAGGCCTTGCGCGAGCGGCATCCGGATGTGCCGATCATCGCCTTTCCGCGCGCCGTCGGTCCCGCGGCTCTGATGTACCGCCTGCCCGAGACGTTCAGCGCGCTGTCGCTCGATACCGGCATCGGCGCCCATTGGGCCGCCAAGGAGATCCAGCCGCACATCACCGTGCAGGGCAACCTCGACCCGATCATGCTGGTGGCCGGCGGCGAGGCGATGGAGCGCGAGGCCAACCGCATTCTCGACAAGCTCGCGCACGGCTCCTTCGTATTCAACCTCGGACACGGCGTGGTGCCGCAGACGCCACCCGACAATGTCGCGCGCCTGGTCGAGATCGTCCGCAACTGGAAACCGGGCTGAGGACGGCGCGATGAAGATTGCGATCGTCCTGTTCAATCTCGGTGGCCCCGATTCGCCCGAGGCCGTCCAGCCGTTCCTGCGCAACCTGTTCAGCGATCCGGCGATCATCTCGCTGCCATCGTTCTTCCGGCTGCCGCTGGCGCGCTTCATCTCCAGCCGCCGGGCTGCCAAGGCACAGGCGATCTATGCACAGATCGGCGGCAGCTCGCCGATCCTCGGCCAGACGGAAGCGCAGGCGCGTGCCCTCGAGGAGGCGCTGGGGCCGGAGCATGAATGGCGCGGCTATGTCTGCATGCGCTACTGGCACCCGATGACCGACGCCGTCGTGCGATCGGTCAAGCGCTTCGCGCCCGATCGCATCGTGCTGATGCCGCTCTATCCGCAATTCTCCACCACGACGACCGCCTCGTCCGTGAACGCCTGGAAGGAAGCGGCGGCGGCCGCGAAGCTCACCGTGCCGACACAGACGGTCTGCTGCTATCCCGACGAGGACGGATTCATTGCGGCGTCCGTCGATCTCGTGAAACAGGGCCTCGCCCAAGCAGGCGACCGTCCGGTGCGGGTGCTGTTTTCGGCGCATGGGCTTCCCGAGAAGATCGTCAAGGCGGGCGATCCCTACCAGGCACAGGTCGAGCGCAGCGCCAAGGCGATCGCCCAGCGCATCGGCGGTCTAGACTGGTCGGTCTGCTACCAAAGCCGGGTCGGGCCGCTGAAATGGATCGGGCCCTCGACCGACGCCGAAATCGAACGAGCCGGCCGGGACGGAAGGGCGGTGGTGCTCTATCCGCTGGCCTTCGTGTCCGAGCATTCCGAGACGCTGGTCGAGCTCGACATCGAGTATCGTCATCTCAGCGAGAAGAGCGGCGTGCCGGCCTATGTGCGCGTGCCGACCGTGGGCACGCATCCCGCCTTCATCGCCGGCTTGGCCGACCGCGTGCGCGCCATCCTGGCCGAACCGCAGATCGCGATCTGCCATGGCGCGACGGAAATGCCCTGCGCGGGCAATCATCGCGGCTGCCCGTTGATCGCCGGAGCGGCGTGATGCTCTACGAGGTGCTGAAGGCGCTGCACATCATCTCGGTCATCGCCTGGATGGCCGGACTGCTCTACCTGCCGCGGCTGTTCGTCTATCACGCCGATGCCGAGAAGGGCTCGGTGCAGAGCGAGACCTTCAAGACCATGGAACGGCGCCTGCTGCGCGGCATCATGAACCCGGCGATGATCGCGACCTGGGTCTTCGGCCTCCTGCTCACCTGGCAGGGCGAGTGGTGGCACTCGGGCTGGTGGCATGCGAAGTTCACCTTCGTCTGCGTCCTCACCGTGGTGCATCACCTGTACGGTCGCTGGCGCAAGGTATTTGCGGAGGACCGGAACGTGCGACCGGCGAACTATTATCGCTGGTGGAACGAAGTGCCGACCCTGCTGATGGTCGCCATCGTCTTCCTCGTGGTGCTCAAGCCTTTCTGAGCAGTCGCCCCGGCCAGATCTTCCGGTCGACCTGATCGGCCACGATGTCGGCAATCGTCTCGCCGGCAAATCGCGTCAGGCGCGAGACCGGCCGGTCGGCCGGATAGGACAGGACGAGCTGGCGGACGGGCGCCGGATCTGTGAGCGGGGCGGCGAGCAGCCGTCCCGTCGCGATGTCGTCGTGGATGGGCGAGAGCGGCAGGATCGTCCAGCCATGGCCATGACGGACCAGGTCCTTCAACGTGGCATAGGAATCGGCTTCGACGGCGACGTGCAACGCGATGCCCGCCTCCTCGGCACACCGCTCGACGATCGTTCTCAGACCGTGACGTGTGCTGGGCAGGAGAATGCGCCTGCCGTCGAGGTCGCCGAACGGGATCGAGCGCTCGATGGACAGCTCCGAGCCGGGCGGGCCGATCAGGAACAGGTTCTCGAGCAGCAGCGGCTCCGAGCGCAGCGACCGTGCCACGTGCGGATCGTAGAGGATGGCGACGTCGATCTCGCCGCGATGCAGCCAGTCGATCAGGTGACCGGTATAGGCGCCGACCAGGCGCAGCTCGACCTGCGGATGGGTCTTCCCGAAGGCGGCGACCAGGGGCAGCGAGAGGATGTCGGCGACAGTCGGCGGAAACCCGATCGCGATCCGGCCGCGCAGCGGCGCGTCGAGATCGGCGGCGGTGGCGCGGATCTCCTCCAGCTCGCTCATGACCCGCGTCGCATGTTCCAGGATCTCCCGGCCCTTCTCGGTAAGGACCATGCCGCGCCCATGGCGGGTGAACAGGCGGACCGACAGTTCCTCCTCAAGCATCCGGATCTGGCGGCTCAGCGCCGGCTGGGCAATGCCGATGCGGTCGGCCGCCTTGCTCAGGCTGCCAAGGTCGGCGACATGGATCAGGGTGCGAAGTTGGGACAGCTCCATGGGAACGATACAATATCGCTATAGCTGTTCATTCCCAACAGTCGTCCAGTTTCGCTGCCGTTATAGCTACTGTGCGGGCCGATCCTGAATTGCGAATGGGAGAACCATGACCGCCGCACCGACGCAGCCGGGCCCGTCCAAAGTCGATTGGCGCGACCAGATCTTCGAGGTCTTCCAGGACCATGACATCAAGCAGGTCTATCACGTGCCCGATGCCGGCCATGGCCGCCTGATCGAGGCCTGCCAGAAGTCGAACTCGATCCGCACCCTGGCGCTCACGACCGAGGAGGAGGGCATTCCGCTCGCCGCCGGGGCGTGGCTGGGTGGCCAGCGCTCGGTCCTGCTGATGCAGAGCTCGGGCGTCGGCAACACCATCAATCTGATGGGCATGCCCAAGACCCTGCGCTTCCCGTTCCTGACCCTGATCACGATGCGCGGCGACTGGGGTGAGTTCAATTCCTGGCAGTACCCGATGGGTCAGGGCACGCCAAAGGTGCTCGAGGCGATGGGCGTGCTGCTCTACTCGGTCGAGACGGCCGACGAGGTGAAGGCCACGGTCGACGCCGCCGCGCGCTCGGCCTTCAACGGCGGCCAGGCCGTGGCCGTGCTGCTGCGCCAGAAGCTGATCGGCATCAAGAATTTCGGGAAGAAGTAGGATGAGCTCCAACAAGTCAGGCGCAACGCTGCAGCGCCGTCCGCTGGTCAAGCAGCTCCTCGAGAATGCTGGCGACGACCTGCTGGTCATCGCGGGCCTCGGCTCGTCGAACTGGGACATCACCGCCGCCGGCGACCGACCGCTCAACATGCCGCTGTGGGGCTCGATGGGTGCCCCGGTCGGCATGGGCCTGGGGCTCGCCCTGGCGCAGCCCACGAAGCGCGTGCTGGTCATCACCGGCGACGGCGACATGCTGATGAGCCTCGGGTCTCTCGCCACCGTGGCGAC
>CAZPOS010000028.1:24710-26600 GCA_964588065.1 uncultured Reyranella sp. | reverse complement strand
CGAGAACCTGGCGATCGTGGTGCTCGACAACGAGAAGTTCGGCGAGACCGGCAACCAGGCCACGCATACTAGTCCGCGCAACAACGGACCGACCGATTCCGGCGCCGGTACCGACCTCGCCATGATCGCCCGCGGCTGCGGGATCGCCGATGCCACGACGGTGCGCGAGGCGGGCGAGGTCGCAGAGCTGGTGAAGGACGTGCGCAGCAAGAAGGGTCCGGTGTTCCGGCTCGTGAAGGTCATGGTAGAGAAGCTGGAGTTCGTGATGCCGCCGCAGGACGGCGCGCATCTCAAGGACCGTTTCCGCCAGGCCCTGCTGGGCCATCCGTAAGAGGCTGCCATGACCGACTACGCTCCCTTCCCGCTGATCGATCTGTCCGGCGGTCCCCGGGAGCGGGGTCGGATCCACGGCAAGGCCGCTGCGGATCGCCTGAAGCGCGGCGCGAAGATGTACGCCGAGTCGCTGCTCAAGTCGGGTGTCGACTGGAAGGAACTGGAGCGCCGCGCCGAGGCGATGGTGCCGGTGATCGAGAAGTTCGATCCGGCCTATGTCGAGGAGATGCGGGGCATCGCCGAGGGTGCCAACGAGCCCTTCGCCGCCGTGGTGCTGATGAACGCCCGCACCGAGATGGTCGTGGCGGCGCGCAAGGCGCAGGCGGCCAAACATTTCCCCGACGGCTGCACGGCGGCGCTCGCGCTGCCCGAGGCCAGCGCCGACGGCGTGCTGTTGCATGGCCAGAACTGGGACTGGCGCGCCGAATGCGCCGAGACCGGCGTGGTGCTGCGCATCCGCCGCGACGACGGACCGGACATCCTTACCTTCACCGAAGCGGGCGGGCTCGCGCGCTCGGGCCTCAACTCGGCCGGCATCGGCCTCACCGCCAATGCGCTGGAATGCGACCGCGACTATCAGCGCGGCCCGGGCGTGCCGTTGCCCTTCATCCGCCGCAAGGTCCTGGAGGCCAGCCACCTCGCCAACGCCGTGCAGACGATCGTGTCGACGCCCAAGCCAGGCTCCAATCACATGGCGGTAAGCCACTGTGACGGCGAAGCGTTCGGCTTCGAATGCGCACCCGACGACACGTTCTGGATCGCGCCGGACCGCGGCCTCTATGTCCATGCCAACCACTGGATCGCCGATTCGGCGCGCGCGAAGGTGAAGGATACCGGCCTCGCCGAGACGCCCGACTCGATCTATCGCGACAAGCGGGTGCGCGACCAGCTCTCGCCCAGGCGCGGCAAGCTTACCCTGGAGGATTTCCGCCAGGCCTTCTTCGACGACTGGGGCACGCCGCATTCGGTCTGCCGCCCGCCGCGGATGAACACGCGCGGCGTCATGACGGCCACGACCGCGATGATCCTGATGCGCCCGGCCGAGGGCCATCTCGAAGCCTGCCCGATGCCGGCGCTCAATCGCCAGTTCACAACCTACACGCTGACGCCGGATCGCCTCGCGCAGAAGCAGGCGGCGGAGTAAACGTGCGACGACGGCTTGTCCTCGCAAGTCTGTGCGTGGGCGCCGCATCGCCCGTGCTTGCTACGCTCCCACCTTCGCCTGATAGCAAGACGGTATGGGTGCACTTTCAGTTCGGCTCGACGGAAATCGATAACAAGACACAGCAAATCGCAGGCATCGTTGGCCTGACCAAGTACCCTTACGGCGGTCCGATCAAGATAGTCGGCCACACCTCCAAGGATGAGGGCGAGGGAATGGCACTCTCGCTGGCGCGTGCTCGAGCCCTTCGCGACAGGTTGATCGAGTTCGGCGCGCGCCCGGAGCAGTTTGTGTCGATCGAAGGCATAGCCGACCGGCAACCGTTCGGCGTGAACGAACCGAACATCGATGCGCACAATCGTCGGGCAGAGATTTTCCTCGTGCGCCTGTAAGAG
>CAZPOS010000028.1:3388-24610 GCA_964588065.1 uncultured Reyranella sp. | reverse complement strand
GAACATCGATGCGCACAATCGTCGGGCAGAGATTTTCCTCGTGCGCCTGTAAGAGACGACGGGATGATTACCCCGGATACCACGCCGGCTTGCGCTTTTCCCTGAAGCTCGCGAGGCCTTCGGTGGCTTCGTCCTGCTGGCGGGTGCGGGCGTGTTCGTCGATCAGGTCGCGCAGCTCGCCGTCGTCGACGAAGGCGCGCGCGGCAGCGAGCGAGCGCAGCTTGGTCGCGGTGGTGGCGCGCGGCGCGTTCATCAGGACGGACTCGACGATCTTCTCGCCGGCTTCGGCCAGGCCACCGACCGGGCAGACCTCGTGCACCAGGCCGAGACGGCGCGCCTCGTGGGCGCCGAAGCGTTCGCCGGTCAGCGCGTAGCGCCGCGTCTGCCGCAGGCCGATCGCCTGGCAGAGCTGCGGCACGATGATGCCGGCCATCAGGCCCCAACGCGTCTCGCTGATGGAGAAGAGCGCATCCTCCTGGGCCACGACGACGTCGCAGGCGGCAGCGATGCCGGTGCCGCCGCCGAAGCAGCCGCCCTGGATCAGCGCCAGCGTCGGGACCGGGCAGGTGTCGAGCCGCTTCACGGCTTCGGCGGTGAGACGGCTGACCTTCTCGTTCTCGGCCGGCGACTGCTTGGCGACGGCGGTGATCCACGACAGATCGGCGCCGGCCTGGAAGTGCTTGCCGTTGCCGCGCAGCACGACGATGCGCAGGTTGCTCTCAGAGCCCAGTGCATCCATTGCATCGTGCAGACCCTGGATGAGATCGCCGTTATAGGCGTTGTTCACCTTCGGACGGTTCAGCGTGACGGTGGCCACGCCGCGGCGGTCGATCTCCCAGAGGACGGTATCGTTCGACATCGAGATCACTCGGCCTTCATGTAGCTGTCCTTGAGGGCGATCCTGCCGTCCTTCACCTCATAGAGGTCGATTCCGTAGCGATCGAACGGCTTTCCGGCGTGGTCGATGCCGGTGGCCCGGAAGGTGCCGAACAACTTGTCGCCGGCGCGATGGATGCTCGCCTCGGAGAAGCGGACTTCGCGATGCGCCGTGCTCTTGTCGGCGAAGTGCGCGCGCAGCGCCTCCTTGCCCTTGAGAACGCGACCGGTTGGTGAACCGCCGGTATTGAGGCGCCATTCGAAGTCTTCGGTCACGCAGTCGGCGATCGCATCGACATCGCCCTTGTTGAAGGCCTTGCCGAAGCGGCGGAACAGGTCGTCGATGGCGTCGGCCATGATATCCTCCTTGGGTTACTTGGTCTTGAGCAGCGAGCCGAAGCAGAGCGCGAGGTCGTGCTTCACACCGTCGTGCGTCACGGCCGAAAGATCGTAGCGCGAGGTCTTGCAGCCGGAGGCCATGACTTCGAGCTCCCGCGTCGCCACGTCGCCCCGGTAGCGCAGCACGCGGGTATCGCCGGCGCCGCTGGTGTGGATGGTCAGGGTGAGGGTCGGACCGCTCTCGGGCGCGTTCTTCTCGTCGGGCGAGAATTCGAGGGTCGAGATGTTCGCGTCGTGGCCCGCGTGCCGCAGGGCATCGACGGCCGCGTCGAGTTCGGGCCGGATGATGTCACGGCATTTCACCCAGAAGGCCTGCACGAAAAGATCGGTCTCGGTGTCCATCTGTCCCTCCCTCACGGATTGCCGTTCTTGCTTGGCGGTGACCCTAGCACCTCCCACGGCGGCGGCGTGAATTTCTCGAGGATGAAGTCGATGAAGGCGGTCACCTTGGGCGCGAGGTGCCGCCGGTGCGGATAGACCGCATGGATGGGAATGGGTTGTTCGCCGCGGAATTCTTCGAGGAGCGAGACCAGCTCTCCGTTCTTGATGGCACTGGCGACGGTCAGGCGGGTCAGGCGCACGATGCCCAGACCCTGCAGCGCCAGCCGCATCTGGGCCTCGCCCTCGGTGACGGCGACCCGCCCCGCAACCTCGATCTCGCGGATCTCGCCGTCGATGCGGAAGGGCCAGCGGTTGAGATAGGTGCGGTCGCGCGAGACGATGCAGTTGTGGCGGGTGAGGTCCTCGGGCCGCAGCAAAGGGCGCCGGTTTCGGAGATAGGAGGGCGACGCGCAGACCAGCCGCACGTCCTCGCCGATCTTGCGGGCCATGAAGCTGGTATCGGCGAGCCGCCCGATGCGGATGGCGATGTCGACGCCTTCCTCAATCATGTCGACCACCCGGTCGGTCGGCATCAGCTCGAGCTGCAGCAGCGGATAGCGCTCGAGGAACTCGGCGATGACGGGCGCCAGCTGGTGCGTCGAGAAGGCGAGCGACGTCGTGACCTTGAGCAGTCCGTGCGGCGCGCCGCTGCGGCGGCTGATCTGGTCCTCCAGGGTCTCGATCTCGCCCACGATGCGGCGCGCGGTGGCATAGAAGGCCTCGCCCTCCTCGGTGAGGCTGATCGCCCGCGTCGTGCGCTGCAGCAGTCGCACGCCCAGCCTCGTTTCCAGCCGGGTCACGAGCTTGCTGACGGCCGACGGCGTCAGGCCCAGGCTCGGCGCGGCGGCGGAAAAGCCTTTGGAATCAACGACCCGGACGAAGGCCGCCATTTCGCTTGCATGATCGATCATTGCGCTATTTATGACTTTAATTCACGAGTGTTCGTAATACACTCTGTATTAACCTGCGATAAGAACAGAATTAGGTTCCTTTCAACCCTTGGAGGACCTGATGTTCACCGTTCCCTATCCCAGCATTACCGAACGCCGCGCCCTCGAGGCGCGTGCCCACCGGCTGCGCAGCGCTGCGGTCGCCCAGCTGTTCCGCGGTTTCACGCGTTGGGTCTCGGCCGCGGCTCGCTGACCGGGGCCGCCGCGAGAAGGACCTTTGCCGCGTCCCGCGCCGCGGCCGCCACGGCGGGGTCGCCCCGAACGATCGCCGCCGCGATGGCACCATCCATCAGGATCTGGAGCTGCATCGAAACTTGTGCCGCCGTTTCGATGCCCAGCCGCTCCAGTAGCCCCTGAAACCAGGCTCGCCGTTGTTCCTTGAAGGCCAGCGCGATGCGATTGGCGGCGTGCGCCGGCTCCTTGAGTTCGGCGACCGCGTTCACGAACGGGCAGCCGCGAAACACGCCGGTCGCGATCGTGCGTTCCAGCCGGTCGAAGGCGCCCAGGATCTGCTCCAGCGGCGGCCGGTCGGAGGGCGGCGCGGGTTTCAGCCGTCGCGACAGGTAGGCGACGATCAGATCGTCCTTCGACGGGAAGTGATTGTAGAGCGTGCGCTTGCTGATGCCGATCTCGGCCGCGATCGTGTCGACGCCGACGGCGCGGATGCCCTGGCCGTAGAACAGCCGGTCTGCCGTCTCGAGGATGCGTTCCTGCATCGCTGCCCTGACATCCGCTCTCGCCATACCGTCTTGACCCCTCTCCGGCGCCGTCCGTAGATTACACAGATCGGTGTAATTCAGAAGGCGCTGCCATGACCATCCTCAAGGACCTGCGGCCGGTCCTGCCGATCCTGATCGGCGCCTCGATCATGTTGAGCCTCGGCATGGGCGTACGCCAGAGTTTTGGCCTCGTGATGCCGTCGCTGACGCGCGACATCGCGCTCACGGTGTCGGACTTCGCGCTGGCCATGTCGGTCCAGAACCTGGCCTGGGGATTCCTGCAGCCCGTTGCGGGCGCGCTGGCGGTGCGCCTGGGTTTCCGGCCGATCATGGTCGGCGGGGCGGCCCTCTACGTGGCCGGGCTCGGTCTGTTCTCGCGGGCGCACGGCCTGACGGGCGTGATGCTGGGCGGCGGCGTGCTGATCGGGATGGCGCTGGCCTGCACCGCCTCCGCGATCTCGCTCGCCGTCGGCGCCCGTGCGGTGCCTGCGAGGTCCCGCAGCTTCGTGCTGGGGGCGATCACCGCGACCGGCTCGCTGGGCGCGCTGCTCTCGGCGCCGCTCGGTCAGGCTCTGACGACCGAGTTGGGATGGCGCGCCGGACTGCTGGGCTTTCTCGCGCTGACCGTGTTCATGCTGCCGGCCGCCTGGATCGCCGGGCGGGTCGACCGCCTGTCGCCTCCAGTCCCGGCCGCGGGCGATATCAGCGCCGCCTCGCCGCGCGTCGCCCTCAAGGCAGCGCTTCGCGACCCGTCCTTCCTGGTGATGACGGCGGCCTACTTCGTGTGCGGGATGCAGCTCCTGTTCATCACCACCCACCTGCCGTCCTACCTCGCGATCTGCGGCATGGATCCCGCGCTCGGCGCCGGTGCCCTGGGCGCGATCGCGCTGTTCAACGTGTTCGGCAGTCTCTTCTTCGGCTGGGCCGGAGGACACTGGTCCAAGCTCGGCCTGCTGGGCGGCATCTACATCGCCCGCTCGATCGTGCTCGCCTGTTACTTCGCGATGCCGCCGACGCCCGCCAGCACGCTGGTCTTCGCTTCCGCCATGGGGTTCCTGTGGCTGGGCGTCGGTCCGCTGGTCGCCGGGTCCGTGGTGGAAATGTTCGGCCTGCGCTGGCAGGCGATGATCCAGGGCGTCGCCTTCATGAGCCACCAGGTCGGCAGCTTCGTCGGCGCGCTGGGCGGCGGCCTGCTGTTCGACGCGCTGGGCTCCTACGACCTCGCCTGGCGCCTCGGCGTCGCGATGGGGCTCACCGCGGGCATCGTGCAGGTGGCGTTCGCGCTGATGCGTCCGCCACCCGCGCCGACGCCTATTCCGGCTTGAAGTCGGGCTTGATCTCCTGCCTGCGCCACTTGAAGCGCAGCTCGGCGAGTCCGACGCTCAGCACGTAGAAGACCGGCGTCAAGATCAGGCCGAAGATCGTCACGCCGAGCATGCCGGAGAACACCGCGGTGCCCAGCGACTGGCGCATCTCCGCGCCGGCCCCGGTGCTGATGACCAGCGGCACCACGCCCAGGATGAAGGCGAGCGACGTCATCAGGATGGGCCGCAGGCGCGTCTTCGAGGCGGTCACTGCCGCGTCGAAGCGGTTCATGCCCTGCTCGTGCGCCTGCTTGGCGAACTCCACGATCAGGATGGCGTTCTTGGCTGCGAGGCCGACCAGCACGACCAGGCCGATCTCGACCAGGACGTTGCGGTCGAGTCCGCGGATGTTGACGCCGATCATGGCCGCGAGGATGCACATCGGCACGATCAGGATGACGGCGAGCGGCAGCAGCCAGCTCTCGTAGAGCGCCGCCAGCAGCAGGAAGACGAACAGCACCGCCAGCCCGAAAGCCAGGATCGCGGTGTTGCCGGCCAGCTTCTCCTGCAGCGCGATCTCGGTCCATTCGAAGCCGAAGCCGGACGGCAGCACCTTCTCGGCCAGCGCCTCCATGGTGGCGATGCCCTGGCCCGACGAGTAGCCCCGCTGTAGGGCCACCTGCACTTCGGCCGCCGGATAGAGATTGTAGCGGGCCACGCGGTAGGGGCCGGTGATGTCCTCGAAGGTCGCGACGGCGCCGATCGGCACCATCTCGCCGCTGACGCTGCGCGTCTTGAGGTTCTCGACGTCGCGCAGGGTCAGGCGGTAGGGATCGTCGGCCTGCACGGTGACGCGGTAGGTGCGGCCGAGGATGTTGAAGTCGTTGACGTAGGCCGAGCCCATATAGGCCGACAGCGTCTCGAACACGCGCGAGATCGGCACGCCGAGCTGTTCTGCCTTGGTGCGGTCGATGTCGGCGTAGATCTGCGGTGTACGCGTATTGTAGAGCGTGAAGGCCTGGGTGAGGCCTGGCGCCTGTCCGGCTGCGCCGGCCAGCGCCCAGGTGGCACCCTCCAGGGCCGTCAGGCCGCGCGAGGCGCGGTCCTGGACATACCCTTTTAGGCCGCCGCCGGTGCCGATGCCCGGCACCGAGGGCGGCTCCAGCACGAACACGAAGGCCTCGCGCAGCGCGAACATCTGGCCGCGCAGATCGGCCAGGATCATGTCCTTGGTGATGCCCGGCCGCTCCTTGAACGGCTTCAGGGTCACGAAGATCACGCCCGTGTTGGGCGCATTGGTGAAGGTGGCGCCGTCGAAGCCGACGAACGACACGGCGTTGGCGACGCCCGGCCGCGACATGATGATCTCGCTCGCCTTGCGCACCAGCGCGTCCGACCTTTCGAGGGTCGAGCCCGCCGGAAGCTGCATCGCCGCGATCAGGTAGGAGCGGTCGAGCTGCGGCACCAGGCCGGTGGGGGTCGAGACGAGCCGGTTCTGGGTGAGGGCCAGCAGGCCGGCGTAGATGATCAGCATGATGAAGCCCATGCGGATCACCCGGGCCGTCATGCGCCCGTAGAAGTTCGACAGCGCCTCGAAGCCGCGGTTGAAGTGACCGAAGAACCAATGGACCGGCCAGGCGAGCCGGTCCATCAGGCCGGGCTTCGGCTTCTCGACATGCGACAGGGCGTGCGTCTTCAGCAGCAGCGCCGCCATCGCCGGCGACAGCGTCAGCGACACGAAGGCCGAGATCGCGGTCGAGGCGGCGATGGTGATGGCGAACTGCTTGTAGAAGGTGCCCTGCAGGCCGGTGATGAAGGCGGTCGGCAGGAACACCGCGATCAGCACCAGCGAGATGGCGATCAGCGCACCGCCGACCTCGTCCATCGTCTTGTGCGCGGCCTCCTTGGGCGACATGCCCTGCGTCAGGTAGCGCTCGACGTTCTCGACCACGACGATGGCATCGTCGACCACGATGCCGATCGCCAGCACCAGGCCGAACAGCGACAGCGTGTTGAAGGAGATGCCCACCGCGGCCATCACGGCGAAGGAGCCGATCAGCGAGACCGGGATGGCGAGGATCGGGATGATCGCCGCGCGCCAGGTCTGCAGGAACAGGATCACGACGACGACGACCAGGATCACGGCTTCGAACAGCGTGGTGATGACGGCGTCGACCGAAGCCTGGATGAAGGTCGTGGGATTGTAGACGATCGTGTAGTCGAGACCGGACGGGAAGTTCTTCTTCAGTCGCTCCATCTCGGCGATGATCGCGTCCGAGGTGGCGAGCGCGTTCGATCCCGGTCGCTGGAAGATGCCGAGCGCCGTTGCCGTCTTGTTGTCGAGATAGGCGTTGAGCGTGTAGTCCTGCGCGCCCAGTTCGACGCGGGCGATGTCGCGCAGGCGCGTCACCGAGCCGTCCGGCTCGGCCCGGATCACGATGTTCTCGAACTGGTCGGGCGAGCTCAACCGTCCCAGGGTGCGCACCGACAGGGTGAACCCGCCGGGCGACACCGCCGGCGCCTGGTTGACCGCACCGGCCGCGACCTGGAGGTTGGCGGCGCGCAACGCCAGCACCACTTCGCCCGCCGTGAGGTTGCGCGCGGCGACGCGGGCCGGATCGAGCCAGATGCGCATCGAATAGTCGCGACCGCCGAACACCAGCACGTTGCCGACGCCGTCGACGCGGGTCAGCACGTCCTTCACGTAGAGCGTGGCGTAGTTGGAGATGTACTGCTGGTCACGGCTGCCGTCGGGCGAGACCATGTGTACGACCATCATCAGGTCGGGCGAGGCCTTGCGCACCACGATGCCGAGCCGCTGCACGTCCTCGGGCAGGCGCGGCTGGGCGACCGCGACCCGGTTCTGCACCAGCACCTGCGCCTGGTCGATGTCGACGCCGGGCTTGAACACCACGTTGATCGACAGGCGTCCGTCACCGGTCGACTGCGACTCGATGTAGAGCATGTCGTCAACGCCGTTGACCTCGAGCTCGATCGGCGTGGCGACCGTCTCGGCGATCACCTCGGCGGAGGCGCCGGGATAGGTCGCGGTGATGTTGACCGTGGGCGGCGCGATCTCGGGATACTCGGCCACGGGCAGGCCGCGCTGGGCGATGAAGCCCACGATCACGATGATGACCGAAAGCACCGACGCGAAGATCGGCCGGTCGATGAAGAAATGGGAAAAACGCATGGGGGGCCCTTACTTGGCCTTGGCGACGATCTCGCCCTTCTGCGGCACGACCTTGGCACCGGGCCGGACCATGGGATTGGCGAGGCCGTCGAGCACCACCCGGTCGGTGGGCGCGAGGCCGGAGCGGATCACCCTAAGCCCGTCGACGATCGCGCCCAGGGTCACGGGTTTGGCCTGCACCACGTCGCCGTCGCCGACGGTGAACACGATCTTGCGGGCCTGGTCGGAGATGATGGCCGAGTCGGGGACCATCAGCGCGTCGTACTCGCCGCCGAACAGCTGCACGCGGCCGAAGATGCCGGGTGTCAGCAGCTGGTCCTTGTTGTCGACCAGGGCACGCACGCGGATGGTGCCCGACCGCGCCGTCATCGCATTGTCGACGAAGTCGACCTTGCCGGTGCGCTTCCAGTCGGTCTCGTCGGAGAGGCGGATGCGCACGGGATTGGCACCGTCGCGCGAGGAGGCGAGCGCGCCCGACAGGATCAGGCGGCTGTAGCGCAGATGGTCGGCCTCGGAGATGTCGAACACGAAGCGGATGGGATCGAGCGTGACGATGGTGGCCAGCAGCGTGGCGCCGGTCTGCCCGCCCGAGATCAGGTTGCCGGCGTCGACCTTGCGGTCCGAGATGCGGCCGGCGATCGGTGCCGTGACGTTGGTCCATTCGAGGTTGAGCTGCGCGTTGCGCAGCGCCGCCTCGGCGGACTTGAGCTGGGCGCGGGCGACCGCGAGCGTCGACTTGCGCGAATCCTGCTCCGCCTCGGTAATGGTGCGGGAGGCGATCAGGGAAGCGCCGCGGCCGACCTGCAGCTCGGCCAGATCGACCTGCGCCTTGTTGCGCGCAACCTCGGCCTCGGCCGATTCGACCGCTATCTCGTACGGACGCTTGTCGATGGTGAACAGCGGATCGCCCTCCTTGACGATCTGGCCGTCGCGGAAGTCGATCTTGTCGATGAAGCCGGAGACGCGCGCCCGCACTTCGACGGTCGCGACGGCTTCGAAGCGGCCCGAATACTCGTCCCACTGGGTGATGCGCTTCGCGAGCGGCTCGGCAACGCCGACCGGCATGGCCGGCGGGCCCCCCTGGGCGGACGCGGCGGATGAAAATGCCAACAGGCTGAGGCTGGCAACGGCCAGCAGGCGGCGACGTACGGACACTTGGACTCCCCCGCGAACAATTCTGCGTCGCGAAGTCGACATGTGGTTGCGTCACCGCGCTGTGTCAATTCCTCGCGGAGTAACCGACACACTCCGCGGGAACGGCTTTTCAGCAACAACTGTAGGGTTAAACAGACATTGGGCCTGCCGCTCTGCGGGCAATGCCTGCAAATGTGTTCGCAACGTTGCGCTCGATCCCGCGTTCAACTCGATGGTGAGCTTGGCTGGTGTGGTCGCACGTCGCCTTGCCGGTGTCGAGAGGGGGCGGGCGATGTTCACGTTTGGAAAAAACCTGCGAACCGTGCCGCCGTCCGTCACCTTCATGACGGTGGTGCTCACCGGCCTCCCGAATGGAAGAGCTGCATAGATGGCCAAGGCATCTCCGGGTCGCATTGCCGTCATTGCTGTCATCCTGGCCGCCATCACGGCCGCCGCGGTGTACGGCTTCATGTCACGCGGCGCCAAGGGACCTCCCGCAGCCGCAGCGCCGCCACCGGCCGAAGTGGGCGTGACGACGCTGGTGTCGGCCGATGTGCCGCTGCCTTTGCTTTATGCGGGACGCGTCACCGGCTTCAGGATCGTCGAGATCCGCTCGCAGGTCGGCGGCTTCCTGCTGAAGCGCGAGTTCACCGACGGTGAGGCGGTCAAGGCGGGCGACGTCCTGTTCCGCATCGATCCGCGAAGCTACGAAGCCGCCTTGGCGCGTGCCAAGGCGCAGCAAGCGCAGGCCCAGGCCACGCTGACCCAGGCCAGCGAGAATTTCACGCGCGTCGAGGGCTTGGCGGCGCGTCAGGTTTCGACGCAGAAGGCGCTCGAGGATGCGACGGCGGCGCGCGAGCAGGCGACCGCGGCGCTGGCCTCGGCCAAGGCCGACGTCCAGACCGCCGAACTCAATCTCGAATACACGGTGATCAAGGCGCCGATCTCCGGCCTCACCAGCATCGAGGCCTCGCCGCCCGAGGGGACGCTGGTGCAGCCGCAGCAGACGGTACTGACGCGGATCACCCAGCTCGATCCCGCCTATGTCTATTTCACCACCACCGACCGCGAACTGCGTGAACTCACCGAGATCAACCGCTCGCGCGCCAAGCCGCTGACAGAGGATGACGTCACCGTGAAGCTGCGTTTCGGCAACGGCGATGTTTATCCGTTCGACGGCCGGGTCGACATCAGCTCCAGCATCGTCGACCCGCGCACCGGCACGGTCCAGATCCGCGCCGTCTTCCCCAACGACAAGCGCGGCCTGCTGCCGGGCCAGTTCGTTCGGGTCGAGATCATCGGCGTCACCATGCCCAACGCCGTGCTCGTGCCGAAGACGGCGATCGTGCAGGGCCCGCAGGGGGCGGCCGTCTATGTGATCGATGCCAACGACGTGGCGCAGGCCCGTCCCGTCCAGCTCGATCGCGAGGTCGAGAAGGGCTGGATCGTGAAGAGCGGCCTCACGGCCGGCGAGCGGGTCGTCACCGACGGCGTCATCCGCGTGCGGCCCGGCGCCAAAGTGAAACCGGTCGCTGCGGCCGCAACGCCAGCCGCCCCGCCGGCAACGCCTGCTGCGGCCGGGACCCGGCCGTGATCTCGAAATTCTTCATCGACCGGCCGGTCTTCGCCAGTGTCCTGTCGATCGTCATCGTGCTCGCCGGCCTGGTGGCCATGCGGGCGCTGCCGATCTCGCAATATCCTCAGATCGTGCCGCCCGATGTCGTGGTGACGGCGAGCTATCCCGGCGCAACGGCCGAGACCATCGCCTCGACGGTGGCGGCGCCGCTCGAGCAGCAGATCAACGGCGTCGAACGCATGATCTACATGCGCTCGACTTCCACCGGCTCGGGCACGATGAGCCTGACCGTCAGCTTCGAGATCGGCACCGATCCCGACCAGAACGCCATCAACGTCAACAATCGCGTGCAGCGTGCGCTGCCGCTGCTGCCGGCCGAGGTCGCGCGGCAGGGCGTCGTCGTGCAGAAGCGATCGTCGTCGATCCTGATGGTGATGACCATGTCGTCGCCCGACCGGCGCTACGATACGGTGTTCATCAGCAACTACGCGCTGGTCAACGTGATCGACGAGCTGCGCCGCCTGCCCGGTGTCGGCGACGCCGCCCTGTTCGGCGCCTCCGACTATTCGATGCGCGTCTGGCTGCGCCCCGACAAGCTGGCGCAATACAATCTGACGCCGGGCGACGTGGCGGCCGCCATTCGCGAACAGAACTCCCAGTTCGCGGCGGGCCGGTTCGGCGAGGAGCCGATGAAGAACCCGCAGGAGTTCACCTATTCGGTGACGACCCCGGCGCGGCTGGTCGATCCGACCCAGTTCGAGAACATCATCATCCGCTCCGCCGAGATCGGCGGCGCGCTGCGCCTCAAGGACGTGGCGCGGGTCGAGCTGGGCGCGCTGACCTACGGCTTTTCGGCGATCTTCAACGGCGCGCCGGCGGTGCCGATCGGCGTCTATCTGCAGCCCGGCGCCAATGCGCTGCAGGTCGCGCAGTCGGTGCAGGAGACTATGCAGCGCATCTCCAAGCGCTTTCCCGAGGGGCTGCGCTACGACGTGCCGTTCAACACCACGCGCTTCGTGGAGGTCTCGATCGAGGAGGTGGTGATCACCTTCGTCGAGGCGATCGTCCTGGTGGTGCTGGTCGTCTTCCTGTTCCTGCAGAATTTGCGGGCGACGCTCATTCCGGTCATTGCCATCCCGGTCTCGATCGTCGGCACCTTCGCCGGCATGTACCTGCTGGGCTTCTCCATCAACCTGCTGACCCTGTTCGGGCTGGTGCTGGCGATCGGCATCGTGGTCGACGATGCGATCGTGGTGCTGGAGAACGTCGAGCGCATCATGTCCACCGAAGGCAAGAGTCCGCGCGACGCGGCGGTCCAGGCGATGCAGGAGGTGACCGGGCCGGTGATCGCCATCGTGCTGGTCCTCTGCGCGGTGTTCATTCCCGTGTCGTTCCTCGGCGGCCTGGCGGGCGAGCTCTATCGCCAGTTCGCCGTGACCATCGCCGTCTCGGTGGTGATTTCGGGCATCGTCGCGCTGACGCTCACGCCTGCGCTGGCGGCGCTGATCCTGAAGCCCGGCCACCAGAAGCCCGGCTGGTTCTTCGCGAAGTTCAACAAGGGCTTCGGCTGGGTGACCGACCGCTACACCGGAGGCGTCGCGTTCCTGCTGAAGCGAGTCTCGTTCGGTCTGGTGGGCTTCGCCGTGATCGTCGGTGCCACCGTCTTCCTGTTCCAGAAGGTGCCGGGCGGGCTCGTGCCCAACGAGGACCAGGGCTATGTCTTCCTGGTGACGGCCCTGCCGCCCGCCGCGTCGCTGACGCGCACGCGCGCAGTGACCGCCAAGGCGACCGAGGAACTGGGCAAGAACCCGGCCGTCGCCAACGTCGTCACCTTCTCCGGCTTCGATCTGCTCTCCGGCGCGCAGAAGACCAATTCCGGCATCTCCTTCGTCACCTTGAAGGACTGGTCCGAGCGCAAGGAGCCTGCGCAGGACGCGCGCAACCTCGCGCCGTCCCTCGCCGGATTGAACGCGCATTTCCGCGATGGCGTCGTCATCGGCTTCAACCCGCCGCCCATCCAGGGCATGAGCACGACCGGCGGCTTCGAATTCTACCTGCAGGACCGGTCCGGCGGCTCGCTGGCCAGCCTCGCGGAAGCGGCCAACAAAGTCGTGGCGGCGGCGGCCAAGCATCCCGAGCTGGCCGGTGTCTCCACCACCTTTTCCACCAGCGTGCCGCAGTATCGGATCGACGTCGACCGCGACAAGGCGAAGGCGCTCGGCATCCCGATCAACTCGATCTTCGATACGATGCAAAGCTCGTTCGGCAGCCTCTACGTCAACGACTTCACCCTGTTCGGCCGCACCTATCGCGTCAGCCTGTCGTCGGAGCCCGACTTCCGCGAGCGGCCGGAGGACCTGAGGCATGTCTTCGTAAAGTCCGACAAGAACGTCATGGTGCCGCTCAACGAGCTGGTGACGGTGACGCGCATCGTCGGGCCGGACACGGTCGACCGCTTCAACATCTTCCCCGCGGCGAAGATCCTGGGCGGGCCGGCACCGGGCTATTCCTCGGGCCAGGCGATCGCGGCCATGCAGCAGGCCGTGGCGGAGACTTTGCCGAGCGACTACACGATCGGCTGGACCGGCTCGGCCTATCAGGAACTGGCGACTCGTCATGGTCTTTCTCATTCTGGCGGCGCAGTACGAGCGCTGGTCGCTGCCGCTCGCCGTGCTCACTGCCGTACCCTTCGCGGTGTTCGGCGCATTGCTGGCGGTGTGGGTTCGCGGCCTGGAGAACGACGTCTATTTCCAGATCGGCCTCATCACGCTGATCGGCCTCGCCGCCAAGAACGCCATCCTGATCGTCGAGTTCGCCTCGCAGCGCTACCAGCAGGGCCTCTCGGCCTACGACGCGGCCATGGAGGCGGCGAAACTGCGCTTCCGTCCCATCGTCATGACCTCGCTCGCCTTCATCCTGGGCGTGGTGCCGCTGGCCATCAGCAGCGGCGCCGGTTCGGCCAGCCGCCACTCGATCGGCACCGGCGTGATCGGCGGCATGCTGGCCGCGACCTTCATCGCGATCCTCTTCGTCCCGCTGTTCTTCCGTCTGCTGACGCGTGGTCGCAAGGAGGCGGCGAAGCCGGACGGGGCGAACTCGACACCGCCAGCCGCGCACTAGAGGCGCGCGGCGGGGGCACCTGCTATCATCGCCCGATGAAGATCAAGAAATTCGGCACGCCGCTCAAGGGCTCCGCCGTCAAGCTGATGCTGCTGGGCTCCGGCGAGCTGGGCAAGGAAGTCGTCATCGAAGCGATGCGCTTCGGCATCGAGGTCATCGCCTGCGACCGCTACGAAGACGCGCCGGCCATGCTGGTCGCCAACAGCGCCTATGTATTCGACATGCGCGACGGCGAGGCGTTGCGCCATGTGGTCGAGGCGGTGGAGCCCGACTTCATCGTCCCCGAGATCGAGGCCATCGCCACCGACACGCTGGTCGAGCTGGAGAAGGAGGGTTGGACCGTCATCCCGACGGCGCGCGCGGCTCAGCTCACCATGGACCGCCGCGGCATCCGCAAGCTGGCGGCCGAGAAGCTCAGGCTGCCGACCTCGCCCTATCGCTTCGCCGCCAGCCTCGAGGAGCTGCAGGCCGGCGCCGAAGCCGTCGGCTTTCCCTGCTTCATCAAGCCCACCATGTCGTCGTCCGGCCACGGCCAGAGCGTCGCGCGCAAGCCTGCCGACGTCGCGAAGAGCTGGAAGATCGCGATGGAAGGCACGCGCGCCAGCACCGGGCTGGTGATCGTCGAAGGCGCCATCGACTTCGACTACGAGATCACCCTGCTCACCGTGCGCCACGAAGACGGCTTCGGCTTCTGCGAGCCGATCGGCCACATCCAGGTCGACGGCGACTATCGCGAAAGCTGGCAGCCGCATCCCATGTCGAAGGCGGCGCTGCGCAAGGCGCGCGACATCGCGAAGAAGGTCGTGAACGAACTGTGCGGCGCCAAGGGCCGTGGCCTGTTCGGCGTCGAGATGTTCGTGAAGGGCGACCAGGTCTGGTTCTCCGAACTGTCGCCGCGGCCGCACGACACCGGCATGGTGACCATGGTCTCGCAGAACATGAGCGAGATGGAGCTGCACGTGCGCGCCATCCTCGGCCTGCCGATCCCGGAGATCACCTGCCAGCCCGGCGCCTCGGTGCCCGTCCTCGGCGACGGCACCATCGAGGATCCGACCTATACCGGCATCGCCAAGGCGCTGGCTGCCCCCGGCACGTCGGTGCGCATCTTCGGCAAGCCCGAGGTGAAGGGCCACCGCCGCATGGCTGTCGCGCTGGCCACCGGCCGCACCGTGAAGGACGCGCGCCGCAAGGCGATGGCGTCGGCCAGGCAGATCAGGGTGGAGTAGTCATTGGAGCGCGCCACTCCAGTGGCGCTCAAGGAACGTCAGCAAGGCATGAGAAGAGCGCCACTGGAGTGGCGCGCTCCCTTGAGACGCTCAGTGCCGGAAGTGCCGCATCCCGGTGAACACCATCGCGAGGCCCTTCTCGTCGGCGGCCTCGATCACTTCCTTGTCGCGCATCGAGCCGCCGGGCTGGATGATCGCGGTGGCGCCGGCCTCGGCCGCAGCGAGAAGACCGTCGGCGAAGGGGAAGAAGGCGTCGGACGCCACGACACTGCCGACCGCCGGGCTGACCGTGAGGCCCGCAGCCTCGCCCGATTCGGCGGCGCGGATGGCGGCGATGCGTGAAGAATCGCGGCGGTTCATCTGGCCCGCGCCGACGCCCACCGTGGCGCCGTCCTTGGCATAGACGATGGCGTTCGACTTCACGTGTTTGCAGACCGTAAAGGCGAACAGCAGGTCGTCGAGTTCCTTGGGCGTGGGCGACCGCTTGGTCACGACCTTGAGGTCGGCCTTGGCGAGATGACCGTTGTCGCGCGTCTGGAAGAGATAGCCGCCGGCCACGCTCTTCAGGGTCATGCCGGCGGTCGAGGGATCGGGCAGGGCGCCGGCCAGCAGCACGCGCACGTTCTTCTTGGTGGCGAGGATCGCCAGTGCTTCCGGCGTCGCGTCGGGCGCGATCACCACTTCGAGGAACAGCTTCACCAACTCGGCGGCGACCTTGGCTTCGAGCGTGCGGTTCACCGCGACGATGCCGCCGAAGATCGAGACCGGGTCACAGGCATAGGCCTTCTGGTATGCCTTGAACTGGTCGGGATCGACCGCCACGCCGCACGGGTTGGCGTGCTTCACGACCACGATGGCCGATTCGGCGAACTCGGCGACGCACTCGTAGGCCGCCTCGGTGTCGCCGATATTGTTGTAGGACAGTTCCTTGCCCTGGATCATGCGCGCCGTGGCGACACCGGGCCGCTTGCTGCCGTCGCTGTAGAAGGCCGCCTTCTGGTGCGGGTTCTCGCCGTAGCGCAGGGTCTGCACCCTTTCGGCCGAGAGCGTCAGCCGCTCGGGGAAGGTCTCGCCTTCCTGGGTCGCGAACCAGTTGGCGATCGCCGAATCGTAGGAGGCCGTGCGGGCATAGGCCTTGGCCGCCAGCTTGCGGCGCAGCGCCAGGGTCGTCGCGCCCTTGTTGGCGTCGAGTTCCTGCAGCACCGAGGCATAGTCCTTGGGGTCGACGACGATCGTCACGAAGTCGTGGTTCTTGGCCGAGGCGCGGATCAGCGCCGGCCCGCCGATGTCGATGTTCTCGACGCAGGTCGGGAAGTCGGCGCCGCGCGCCACCGTGGCCTCGAACGGATAGAGGTTCACCACGACGAGATCGATGCCCGCGATCCTGTGGTCGCTCATCGCCTTCTGGTGCCCGGCGTCGGTGCGGCGGGCGAGGATGCCGCCATGGATCGAGGGCTGCAGCGTCTTGACGCGCCCGTCCATGATCTCGGGGAAGCCGGTATGGTCGCTGACCTCGACCACCTTCAGGCCGGCGTCGCGCAGCGACTTGGCCGAGCCGCCGGTCGACAGGATTTCCACCCCATGCGCCGCCAGCGCCCTGCCCAATTCGACCAGGCCCTCCTTGTCGGAAACGGAGATCAACGCGCGCTGGATGCGGGCCAGGTCGGGCGTGGGCGAGGGGACGTACTGGGTCGAGGCGGACATGGCCGGTCTTTTAGCCCCCTCTCCGGTGGGGAGAAAGCGGCGGATTTACGCGTCCGCCCCCTCCAGGACGCGGACCGTGAAGCCCTCCGCCTGCAGCGCGGTGACCAGTTCGCGAGCGTGGTCGCGGTCGCGGGATTCGACCGTGACGTCGAGTTCGGTGGATTTGGCGACCACGCTGCCGAACAGGCGCTGGTGCTGCACTTCGACGATGTTGCCGCCGGCGCCGCCGATCAGGCCGGCCACCCGGGCGAGCTGGCCTGGCAGGTCGGGGATCATCAGGCGCAGGCGCACGATGCGGCCATCGCGGACCAGGCCGCGCAGCAGGACGGAAGCCAGCAGGCGGGTGTCGATGTTGCCGCCGCACAGGATCAGCCCGACCTTGCGGCCGGCGAAGACCTCGGGATGGGCCAGCATGGCGGCGAGCCCGGCGGCACCCGCACCCTCGGCCACCGTCTTCTCGACCTCGAGGAACAGCGCGATGGCGCGTTCGATCGCCACCTCGTCGACCGTCAGCACCCGGTCGACCAGGGCGCGGGCGATGGCGAGCGGCGTCCGGCCGATGTCGCGCACCGCGATGCCCTCGGCGATCGTGTCACCGCCCACCGTCACCGGCTCGCCGGCCAGGAGCTGCCGCATGGCCGAGTAGCCCGCCGTCTCGACGCCGATCATCGTCATGCCGGGCTTGAGACCGCGCGCGGCGACGGCGCAGCCCGCCAGCATGCCACCGCCGCCGACCGGCACGACCAGCGTGTCGATCTCGGGTGCGTCCGCCAGCATTTCCAGCGCGATCGTGCCTTGGCCCGCGATGATGCGCGGATCATCGTAGGGATGGACGAAGACGAGTTTCTCGGCGTCGGCCAGGCGATGCGCCTCGGCCGCCGCTTCCGCCAGCGTGTCTCCCTTCAGCACGACCCGCGCGCCGTGGCCGCGCGTGTGCTTCACCTTGGTGTTGGGCGTGAAGGACGGCATCACGATGGTCGCGGGGATGCCGAGCCGGCCGGCGTGATACGCGACGCCCTGCGCGTGGTTGCCGGCCGACATGGCGATGACGCCGCGGCGCCGCTCCTCGTCGCTGAGCTGCAGCAGCGTGTTCAGCGCGCCGCGCTCCTTGAACGAGGCGGTGAACTGCAGGTTCTCGAACTTGATCCAGACGTCGGCCCTGGCGATGCGCGACAGGGTCTCGCTGCGCAGGCAGGGCGTGTGCACGACCGCGCCCGCGATGCGCGCGGCGGCGGCGCGCACGTCGGCGAGGGAGACGGGGAGGGTGTCTGTCGAAGCGCTGGTCATATCGGACTCAATCTCATGGGAGCGCGCCACTCCAGTGGCGCTCATATCCTGCTTTGGCGACGGCGCATGAGCGCCACTGGAGTGGCGCGCTCCAATGAACCGCTAACCGGCCATCTTGCGATCGAGCCAGTCGCGCGTGCGGTAGAGCGCGCCGATCAGCGGGAGGTAGAGCGAGGGATCGCCGTTGTAGAGCGGATGCTCGGGGAAGTCGCGGCCGTCGAAGGCGTTGACCGGTGCGTTGGAGCCGCCGGCGATCTTCTTCGCGGTCTGAGTGCCGAGATAGGTCATCATGGCGACGCCGCTGCCGTTGCAGGCGAGCAGGTAGTGCATGCCGTCGTCCTGGCCCATGTGCGACATCGAATCGAGCGCGAAGGCGACGTTGCCCGTCCAGACATGGGTGATGCGGATGCCCTTCAGCTGCGGGAAGCGGTCGATCATGTACTGGTACAGGATCGGCGCGCTCACCTCCGGCGGTGCCGCGGTGAAGCGGGCGCGGCCGCCGAAGATCATGTGTTTGGCGTCGGGCGAGGGCCGGTAGTAGGTCAGTACCCGCTTGGTGTCGCCGATCGAGCGCTGCAGCGGGATCAGCTCCGTCGCCGGCATCGGCAGTTCTTCGGTGGCGATGATGTGGCTGGCCACCGGCACGACCCGCATCTTCAGCTTCGGGGTCAGGTCGCCGGTATAGCCGTTGGTCGCGATGACGACTTCCCGGCAGGCGATCGGGCCCTTGGCGGTCAGCACCCGCCAGCCGCTGCCGGTCTTCGCATCCTTCGTCTTCTCGATGCGCTCGGCCTCGACCTCGCCGCACAGCACGGCGCCCTGGGCGTGCGCGGCTTCGAGCAGGCCCTTGTAATAGCGCGCGGGGTGGAGATTGCCGCCGCTCTTCACGTACATGCCGCCATAATAGTAGTCGGACGCCATCATCTCGCGCACCCGCTCGCGCGGGATCATCTCGGCGCCGACATTGGCGTATTTGTTGAACATCTCGACCTTGCGCGCCTGGTCGTCGTAGTGCTTCGGCGTCCAGGCGCCGGTGAAACGGCCGTTGGTGATCAGGCCGCAGTCGATCTTCTCGCGATGGATGATGTCGATCAGGGTCTGCAGCGAATCCGCGCCGCTGCCCAGGAAGGCTGCCTTGTTGGCCTCGAACTCGGCCTCGACCTTGGGGTTTTTGCCGCCCAGCCCTTTGGCGATGTTGGTGCCGCCCGAGAGCATGCCGCCGTTGCGCGTCGAGGCGCCGATGCCGAACACGCCGCGTTCCAGCACGACGCAGTCGATGCCGTTGCGCCGCAGCTCCAGCGCCGTCGACAGGCCGCCATAGCCTGCCCCCACGATCACCACGTCGGTCTTCGCTGGCGGATCGACGCTTAGCGCGTTGTTGGGCGTCCACGCCTCCCACCACCAGGGCTGCGCCTTGAAGCTGGGGTGGAAGATGTCGGATTTGGTCATGGGCTTGCTCGGCGTTCTTCGTGTCGGGCACCGCGAGGCAGTCTTCGTGCCACCGCCTCGTGTCTAGAAGTCTGTCACCTTGCCGTTGAACTGCCAGTCGCCGTAGCGGGTGGGCTCGGGGCCGGGCGGGCCGCCGATCTCCTCGACCTTCTTGGGCTTTTCAGGGACGGGGGGAGTTGCCGGCTCGGCCTTGGGCGGCTCCGGCGGGGTGGGCTTGTTGCTGTCGGTCATGGCCGCATGATGCCTGTCCCTACCTTGATTCGCCACTTTTGCAGACCAACTTACCCGGCATGAACTACTTCAAGACCGCCCTCCTGCTCGCCGCGCTGACGGGCTTCGTCCTCGTGGCGGGTTACCTGCTGGGAGGCCAGACCGGCCTCGTCATCGCCCTCGTCGCCGCGCTGGGCATGAATCTCTTCGCCTACTGGAACAGCGACCAGATGGTCCTGCGCATGGCCAATGCCCAGGAAGTCGGGCCCCAGAACGCGCCCGAGCTGTTCGGGATCGTCCAGGAGCTGGCGCAGCGCGCCGGCCTGCCGATGCCGCGCGTCTACCTGATCGACGAGGACCAGCCCAACGCCTTCGCGACCGGGCGCGACCCCGAACATGCGGCCGTCGCCGCGACCACCGGCCTGCTGCGCTACCTCAGCCGCGAGGAAGTGGCCGGCGTCATGGCGCACGAGCTGGCGCATGTCCGCCACCGCGACACGCTGATCATGACCGTGGCCGCGACCCTGTCGGGTGCGATCGGCATGCTGGCGAGCTTCGGCGGCCTGATGGGCGGCGGCCGCGATTCCGAGGGCCGGCCGCTGGTCAATCCGATCGTCGCCATCGCCGCGATGATCCTGGCGCCGATGGCCGCCATGCTGGTGCAGATGGCGATCAGCCGCGGCCGCGAATACGAGGCCGACCGCATGGGCGCCGAGATCTGCGGTCAGCCGCAGTGGCTTGCCTCGGCGCTGGCCAAGCTGCATGCCGGCACGCAGCAGATCCACAACGAGGCGGCCGAGCGCAATCCGGCGACCGCCCACATGTACATCGCCAACCCGCTCGCCCTGGCCGGCGGCATGTCGAGCCTGTTCTCGACCCACCCGCCGATGGAGGAGCGCATCGCGCGCCTGCAGGCGATGGGCGGCCACAGCTACGCGCAGCCGCAGCGCCCGCAGGCCTCGTCGACGCCCCGGAACGGCCCGTGGGGCGGCGCTGCCGCCCAGACCCCGCGCCGCGGTCCGTGGGGTTAAGGCCAGAGCAACAAACATCCGTCATCTCGACCGGAGCCCCGAAGGGGCGAAGTGGAGAGATCTTCTCTCCACCAAAAGCCGGCCAATCGTCGAGAGCAGGTCTCTCCACTCCGCGCTGCGCGCTCCGGTCGAGACGACGGCGTATTTTAACCCTTCGGCGGCAGGGCTGCCGGTTCCTCGCCGAGGTCGACGGCGAGGATGCGTTCGCCGCGGCGGGTGATCGCCGTGGTCGAGGTGTCGATTTCGCGCAGGTCCTTCTCGGTCTGCGCGAAGTGCTTCTTGAGATTGTCGACCCGGTCGTCGAGCCGCTTCACGTCGCCCAACAGCAGCCCGACCGTCTTCTGGATCTCGCCGGCCTGCTCGCGCATGCGCACGTCCTTCAGGACGGCGCGCACCGTGTTCAGAGTCGCCATCATGGTCGTGGGTGACACGATCCACACCCGGGCCTTGTAGGATTCCTCCACCAGCCCCGTGAAGTTCGCGTGCAGCTCGGCGTAGACGGCTTCCGAGGGCAGGAACATCAGGGCCGATTCGGCGGTCTCGCCGGGCACGATGTACTTGGCCCGGATGTCGCCGATGTGCTTGCGGATCGCCTGCTGGAAGCTGCGCTGTGCCGCCAGGAGAGCCGCGCCGTCGCCGGCCGGCACCGCCCGCAGCTGGCTG
>CAZPOS010000028.1:0-3378 GCA_964588065.1 uncultured Reyranella sp. | reverse complement strand
GGAACTTGGCGTCGATGGCGATCGGACCCGGCGGGTTGGGCAGCCGCAGCAGGCAGTCGGCGCGCACGCCGGTCGAGAGCGTCTCCTGGAAGGCATAGGCCGAGGGCGGCAGGGCGCTCTGGACCAGGTCGTTCAGCTGGACCTCGCCGAAGGCGCCGCGCGCCTGCTTGTTGGACAGGACTTCCTGCAGGCTGACGACCTGGGTCGACAGTTCGCCGATCTTCTTCTGCGCCTCGTCGATGCGCGCCAGCCGCTCACGCAGGTCGGTGACGATCTGGCCCGTGGCCTTCTCGGTGCGGTCGAGCCGCTCGACGACCACCTTGGCCAGCGCCTGCTCCTGCTCGCGCAGCGACTTCTCGACCCGCTGCACGGTCTCGGCCTGCTGGCTCAGCGCCAAAGCGAGCTGCTGCTGCATCCGCTGCTCGGCCTCGCGGTTGCCGCCGCCCTGGCGCATCAGCACGACGACCAGAAGGAGGGCCAGGAGGACGACGGCAGCCAGGAGGGCGATCGACAGGATATCCATTGTCTTCCCTTATAATCCGCCGGCTCGACAAGCGCACGGCTGGCCGGTAATCCAAGCATCCCATGGCACGCAAATACGATCCCCCGGCGCACGATCCGGACGTGTGGCTGTTCGATCTCGACAACACGCTCTACCCGGCGCGCTGCAACCTGTTCGCGCAGATCGACGTGCGCATCGGGCGCTACATCGCCGACTGGCTGAAGGTCACGCCGGAAGAGGCGCGGGTCGTGCAGAAGCAGTACTGGCGCGACCACGGCACCTCGATGCGCGGAATGATGACGCTGCACGGTGTCGATCCCACGCACTATCTCGATTACGTGCACGACATCGATTATTCGCCGGTCGAGGCCAATCCCGCGCTCGAAGCGTCGCTGCGTGCGCTGCCCGGCCGCAAGATCATCTTCACCGCCGGCGACGTGCCGCATGCCGAGCGCGTGATGGAGCGGCTGGGCGTGGCGCATCATTTCGAGGCGATCTTCGACATCGCCGCGGGCGAATATTGGCCGAAGCCCCATCCGCAGATCTACGAAGCGCTGGTCAAGAAGCACGGCGTAGATCCGACGCGCGCCTGCTTCGCCGACGATATATCGGTCAACCTGAAGCCCGCCGCCGACATCGGCATGCGCACGGTGTGGATCCGCACCGACGAGAGCGTGAAGCGCGCGGCCGACGCCGACCTCAGCCACATCCATCACCAGACCGACGACCTCGCCACATGGCTCGACGACTGGTTGACCGAAAGGAACCTCAAGACGTGAAGATCCTGATTCTCGGCGCCGGCGCGGTCGGCGGCTATTGGGGCGCGCGCCTCACCCAGGCCGGCATCGACACGACCTTCCTGCTGCGCGAGAAGCGCGCCGAGAAGGTGCGCGCGGAAGGGCTGGTGGTGAAGAGCCCGAAGGGCGACGCCGTGGTGCCGGTCAAGGTCGTGACCAAGGGCAATGAAGGTGGCCCGTATGACGTCATCGTGCTGGCCTGCAAGGCCTACGATCTGGAGTCGGCGATGGAGGCCATCGCCCCGGCGGTCGGACCGGACACCACCATCGTGCCGATGCTGAACGGCCACGCCCATTTCGCCACTCTCGACGCCAAGTTCGGCACGTCGCATGTCGCCGGCGGGCTCGCCCGCATCTCCGGCATGCTGGGGCCCAACGGCGAAATCCTGCACAGCGGCGCCTCGGGCGTGTCGTTCGGCGAGCGCGACGGAAAGCCGGCGCGCAAGGCGCTGGTCGAGCTCGACGCCGCCTGCCGGAAGGCCGGCATCGACGGCGGATTGAACGACAACATCAACCAGGATCTCTGGGACAAGTGGATCATGCTGTCGACGATCGCCGGCATGTGCGCCTCGATGCGCGGCACGATCGGCGACATCATGGAGAGCGAGGACGGCGCCGCGATCGTCGCCGAGACGCTCGAGGAGAGCCGCAAGGTCGCCGTCGCCGAGGGCCAGGCTCCCAGCGACAAGGTCGTGGCCAACCTCAAGGGCATGCTGACGGCCAAGGGCTCCAAGGCGGTCGCCTCGATCCTGGGCGACATGGAGAAGGGCGGCGCGGCCGAGGGCAAGCAGATTGTCGGCGACATGCTGGCGCGTGCCCGCAAGCATGGCGTCGCTGCGCCCAACCTGCGCTTCGCCTATGCCCATCTCCAGACATACGAAGCCCGCCGCGCCCGAGGTGGGCTAAAGTAGTGGGCGGATTGAAGTAGAGGTTGCCATGAAGATCCTGATCCTGGGCGCCGGCGCGATCGGCGGCTATGTCGGCGGGCGCCTGCACCAGAGCGGCGCCGACGTGACGTTCCTCGTGCGCGAAAAGCGCAACGAGGCGCTGCGGCGCGACGGGCTGGTCATCAGGAGCACCAAGGGCGACATCACCCAGACGGTGAAGACCGTCACCAGTGGCAGCGAAGGTGGCCCGTACGACCTCGTCCTGCTGACCTGCAAGGCCTACGACCTCGACTCGGCGATCGAGGCCATTGCCCCGGCGGTCGGCGCGAACACCACGATCGTGCCGCTGCTGAACGGCATGCGCCATCTCGAGGCGCTCGATGCCCGGTTCGGCGCGGAGAAGGTGGTGGGCGGCCTCGCGAGGATCGGCGTCGCCATGAACGGCGAGGGCCATATCCTGCACACCAGCCCCTTCGCCGTGATTTCCTTCGGCGAGCGCGACGGAAAGCCGGCGCGCAAAGCGCTGGTCGATCTCGATGCCGCCATCAAGGAATCGGGCATCGATGGCGGGCTGAACGCAAACATCGTGCAGGACCTCTGGGACAAGTGGATCATGCTATGCACGCTGGCGGCGACCTGCTGCCTGATGCGCGGCTCGTCCGGCGACGTTCTCGAAGCCGACGAGGGCCTCGCCATCGTGCTGGAGACGATCGAGGAAGCTCGCCAGGTGGCGGCCGCGGCGGGTCACGATCCCGGCGAGAAGGGCCTGAAGACCATTCGCTCGTTCCTGACGGTGAAGGGCTCGAAGTTCACCGCGTCGATGCTGCACGATCTGGAGAAGGGCGGCATGGTCGAGGCCGACCATATCGTCGGCGACATGATCGCGCGTGCGAAGAAGGCGGGCCTCGCCACGCCGAACCTGCGTCTCGCCTACGCGCACCTGCAGGTCTATCTCGCGAAGCGTGCACGCAAAGCGGCTTGAAAGCCGGCGGCGGAGGGGCTTAACTCCTCCCATGAGCTTTTCGGGCCCCTTCTCGCGCGTGCCGCGACGGAACCATCCCATCGCGGAAGCGTAAACCCCGAGCCGGCCTCCCTGTGTCCCGGCATCGGGGCACGATCGCGTTTGGCGATCACCGATCCATTTCAATTCGTCTTCATCATGCAGGAGCATCCGCGATGCCCGCCGTTGCAC
>CAZPOS010000027.1:0-33988 GCA_964588065.1 uncultured Reyranella sp. | reverse complement strand
GCGCGTGCGGTCCTCGGCGCGGGTCTCTTCCATGACGGCGCGACGCGACACGACGATGTTGCCGCGGCGGCGGTCCATCTTGAGGATGGCGAACTGCTGGGCCTGGCCCATCAGCGGGCCGACGTCGCGCACCGGGCGCACGTCGACCTGGCTGCCCGGCAGGAAGGCCACGGCGCCCGACAGGTCGACCGTGAAGCCACCCTTCACGCGGCCGAAGATCGTGCCCATGACGCGTTCCTGGTCGGTGAACGCCTTCTCGAGGACGGTCCAGGCCTCTTCGCGGCGAGCCTTGTCGCGTGACAGGACGGCTTCGCCTTCCTTGTTCTCCATGCGGTCGACGAAGATGTCGACGATGTCGCCTTCCTTGACCTCGGGGGCTCCGGTGCCACCGTTGGCGAACTCACGCAGGGCGACGCGGCCCTCGGACTTGAGGCCGACATCGACCACGACGAAATCGTTGGCAATGCGAATGACGCGGCCCTTGACGACCGTGCCTTCGAAGCTCGACGAACCGCCCAGCGATTCTTCGAGTAGTGCTGCGAACTCCGCGCTGGCGGCGTCGTTCGGGGTACGCAGGGCGCTGCCCTTGGCCATTCAAACTCTCCTTCATCGATCCCGGGCGAAACGCTGCCGCCCGTCGGCCAACCGGTTAAGTCCGGCGGATCCACTGCCTTTGAAACACCGACGCCGGAACGACACGTCCCGGCGCAATCGCCGCTGAAAGTCTTCGATCCGCCGGCGGCGACTTACGGCCCGGAGGATCGAAAGCCCTTGCTCTCCATGAACGCCAAGGCGGCGGCGAAGGCCGCATCGGCATCCATGTCGCTGGTATCGAGGTGGTAAGCATCGGGTGCGGCTTTAAGAGGTGCAGCCGCCCGTTCGCTGTCGCGACGGTCCCGCTCCGCCATCTCGGCAAGAACGCGCGGCTTTATAGTGTCGACCCCCTTGGCGCGCAACTCCCGGTACCGCCGCTCCGCCCGCGCCTCGGCGCTGGCGGTCACGAATAATTTCACTGACGCACGAGGGCAAATGACCGTACCCACATCCCGCCCGTCGAGCACGGCACCGGTCGCCTGGGCGGCGAATTTTCGCTGGAAATCCAGCAGGTTGGCCCGAACCTCCGGGATCGCTGCCACCTTCGAGGCGGCCTGTCCCGCCACATCGGTCCGCAGGTCCGGATCGGCCAGGTCGGATGGATCGAGGCAGCCCGCGATTTCGACCGGTGAGCGCCCGGTCCTTTCCGATTTCAGCCCCACCGCGCGATAGAGCAGCCCGGTGTCGAGGTGGGGCAGGCCGAAATGCTCGGCCAGCCGGCGGGCCAGCGTGCCCTTGCCGGCGCCGGCGGGCCCGTCGATGGCGATGACCGGCCGGTCCGTCACGCCGCCTCGATCCGGGCCCCGAGGTCGCCCATCAGCCGGGCGAAGCCGGGGAAACTGGTGTCGATGGGCGACCCATCGTCGACGGCAACGCCGTCGCGCGAGGCCAGGCCCAGCACGAGAAAGGCCATGGCGATGCGATGGTCGAGATGGGTGACCACCGTCCCGCCACCCACCGGCACCTCCCCGGTGCCATGAACGAACAGCGTGTCGGCGCCCATCTCGTGGCGGATGCCGTTCACCGCCAGGCCGGCAGAGACGCTGGCCAGCCGGTCGCTTTCCTTGGCCCGCAGCTCGGCCAGGCCCAGCATGCGCGTGGTGCCGCGGGCGCAGGCCGCCGCGACCGCCAGGATGGGATACTCGTCGATCATCGACGGCGCCCGCTCGGGCGGCACCTCGACGCCGCGCAGTTCGCCGCCGCGCACGCGCAGGTCGGCCACAGGCTCGCCGCCCACTTCGCGGGCGTTCTCGGCCGTGATGTCGGCGCCCATTTCACGCAGGGTGTCGTAGAGGCCGGCGCGCAGGGGGTTCAGGCCGACATTCTCCACCGTCACGTCGCTGCCCGGACGGATCGCGGCCGCCACGACGGCGAAGGCCGCCGACGAGGGATCGCCCGGCACCACGATGTCTCGCGCCTTCAGTTCGGGCCAGCCGACCACGGTAATGCGCTTGCCGCCGCCGTCGGCCGGCACCACCCTCACCTCGGCGCCAAAATGGCGCAGCATGCGCTCGGTATGGTCGCGCGTGGCCTCCGGTTCGATGACCGTCGTCTCGCCTGCGGTATTGAGGCCGGCGAGAAGGATGGCGCTCTTCACCTGCGCCGACGCGACGGGCAGCCGATATTCGATCGGCACCATTTCGTCGGTACCCACGATCGCCAGCGGCATGCGGCCGCCCTCGCGCGCCTCGAAGCGGGCGCCCATCTGCGACAGCGGCGCGATGACCCGTTGCATGGGCCGGCGGCGCAGCGAGGCATCGCCGGTCATGAAGCTGGTGAAACGGTGGCTGGCCAGGATCCCCGAGAGGAGCCGGGCCGATGTCCCGGAATTGCCGAGATCGAGCACATTGTCGGGCTCGCGCGCCCCGCCGACGCCGAATCCGCGCACGCGCCAGGCGCCGCCGCCCTCATGATCGACCTTGGCACCGAGCGCCCGCAGCGCGGCTGCGGTGGCGAGCACGTCCTCGCCTTCCAGCAGGCCGGTGATCTTCGTTTCGCCAAGCGCCAGGGCGCCGAACATCAGGGAGCGATGGGAAACCGATTTGTCGCCCGGTGCCCGGACCCGCCCCTGCAAGCGGTCGACGGGACGGGCGATCAGCTTCGCGGGAGCGGCATGGGCGGACAGGGCGGTCTCCACTGCAGAGTTTGGCGGCAGCCGGAACTGCGGCGCGGCCCTCGTAGCATGCCGGAATTTGGTTTTGACAGGGTGAAAGACGCGTGACATACGCGCTCCCTCGCGGCCCTTGCGGCCCATTCCAGCACATTTGCAGGAGATTCAGCGTGGTCAAAGCGAGCTGGGGCACCAAACGCACCTGCCAGAGCTGTGCAGCGCGCTTCTACGACCTGGGCAAGAGCCCGATCAAATGCCCCAAGTGCGGGCGTGAACACGATCGCGAGGATTTCGTGAAGGTCCGCCGCGGCCGCGGCGCCGCCGCGGCGACGGCAGCGGCGGCAGCGGCCGCCGCAGCAGCGGCCAAGGCCGCCGCCGCCAAGAAGAAGGTGGACGATCTCGACGGTGACGATTTGCCGGATGTCGACGGAGACGAGGCGCTGTCGCCCGACGATCTGGACGATGACGAGGACGATCTGGAGGTCGAGGTCGAAGTCGAAGTCGACGACAAGGGCGAAGGCGATCGATAGAGCTGTTGCCAGAGCGCGAGGCAGGAACTATAACCTCGCGCCTTCCCAAGGATTTCGGGGCCATAGCTCAGCTGGGAGAGCGCTACAATGGCATTGTAGAGGTCAACGGTTCGATCCCGTTTGGCTCCACCAACTAAACAAGGGCTTAGCCGGCAACGGCTAAGCCCTTCGTTTTTGGGGCACCCTGTTCGGGGAGACCGACCTGGAAGATGCACCAGCGGTCTCTGCCCGAGGAATGGCAACGCCACGAGGCAACCCGCCGCCCTCGAATGACGAGAAATGCGGCAAGCCTCGGCAATCAACAACAGCGTCCTCAAATCAGGAAGTAGTCGAGATCCGCGTCGCTGAGCGTGGTGACACCTTTCAGCAGGATCTCCATGCTGGCCTGGCTGGTGGTCTGCGCCGCGCCGGTGTCGTTGACGTAGAGCACCGTGTTGCCGGCCGACCCGACATAGGCGACCAGCGAATGGGCGTCGATCGTCGTCGGCATCGACGTCACGGTCTGCAGCGCGTGGAAGCTGCCGCCGCTGTTCATCTGCGTGAAGTCGATGCTGTCCTCGCCGACCGTGAAGTCGGCGATCGTATCGCGCGCGCCACGGATCGAGTCCGAGGCGTCGCGGAACACGAACACGTCCGCACCCGCGCCGCCGGTCAGCGTGTCGGTGCCCCCACCGCCGGTCAGGGTGTCCTGGCCCGCCCCACCGCGCAGGGAGTCGTTGCCGTCGCCCCCGTTCAGCACGTCGTTGCCCGCACCGGCCAGGATGACGTTGTTCAGCGCGTTGCCGGAGCCCGTGAAGTCGCCGCTGCCGACGAACTCCAGACGCTCGACGTGCTCCCCCAGCGCATAGGTCGACAGCGTCGTCCGCACGATATCGGTGCCCTCACCGGCCAGTTCGGTGACCACGTCTGCGGCATCGTCGACCTGATACGTGTCGTCGCCCAGCCCGCCGGTCATGGCATCCTGGCCCGCCCCGCCGCGCAGGGTGTCGTTGCCGTCCCCTCCGTTCAGCACGTCGTTGCCCGTACCGCCCGTGAGCAGGTTGTTCAGCGCGTTGCCGGAGCCCGTGAAGGCGCCGCTGCCGACGAACTCCAGCCGCTCGACATGGTCCGCCAGCGTGTAGGTCGACAGCGTCGTCCGTACGATATCGGTGCCTTCACCGGCCAGTTCGACGACCATGTCTCCGGCATCGTCGACCTGATAGGTGTCGTCGCCCAGCCCGCCCGTCATCGCGTCCTTGCCCGCCCCGCCACGCAGCGAGTCGTTGCCGTCTCCTCCGTTCAGCACGTCGTCGCCCGCACCGGCCAGGAGGATGTTGTTCAGCGCGTTGCCGGAGCCCGCGACGGCGCCGCTGCCGACGAACTCCAGACGCTCGACATGCTCCCCTAGCGCGTAGATCGACAGCGTCGTCCGTACCAAATCGGTGCCTTCACCGGCCAGTTCGAAGACCACGTCTCCCGCATCGTCGACCTGATACGTGTCGTCGCCCAGCCCGCCCGTCATCGCGTCCTGGCCTGCCCCGCCGCGCAGGGTGTCGTCACCCTCGCCCCCGTTCAGCACATCGTCGCCCGCACCGGCCAGGAGAATGTTGTTCAGCGCGTTGCCGAAACCCGTAAAGTCGCCCGTGCCATCGAACTCCAGACGCTCGACGTGATCTCCCAGCGTGTAGGTCGACAGCGTCGTCCGCACCATATCGGTGCCTTCGCCTGCCAGCTCGACCACCACGTCTCCGGCATCGTCGACATGGTAGGTGTCGTCGCCCTGCCCGCCGGTCATCCTGTCCTGGCCCGCCCCACCGCGCAGGCCGTCGTCACCGTCGCCGCCGTTCAGCACGTCGTCGCGATTGGTTGCGAAGGGCTGCCCCGCCACCGTCGTCGTCAGCGAGATCCTGTCGTCGCCTGATGTACCCTCGACGGTCGCGCCAGGCACGGCGATGCCCTGCTGGATGTCCACGATGGCATTGCGGAATTCGTAGCGGTCGAACGTGCCGTCGGCATTGGTGAAAGTGCCCGTCTTCCCCCATTGCGGTTCGCCAAACAGCACCGTGACGTCGCCGTCGCCCAGCACCGTGAGGATGTGTTTGCCATCCGTCACGGCGCCTATGCCCCCCAACACGGCGAGCTGGCTGATGCGCAGGTCGCTGAGGCCGGTGCCCGTCAGGTCGATGCGCTCGATTCCGTCGAGCTTCCCCGCGACCAACGGGTCGACGAGGTCGAGGCTGAGGTCGGTGCCCGACAAGGCCAGCGTATCGATACCGGTGCCGCCGTCGGCCTGTTGGAACGCAAGGTCTGCCGCAATAATGCGATCGTCGCCCGCACCGCCTCGAAACACGTCGGCGCCGCCACCGCCCGTCAGGACGTCGTCGCCAGCACCGCCGATCAGCATCTCGGCCGCCGCCGTGCCATCCGTCGTCACCGTCGCCCCGAACGCGCCGCCGAATACCACGTAGCTTGCGCCGGACGCGGAACCGTTCGCAGCGGAATAGGTCGCGCCGACGATCAGATCGTCGAAGCCGTCGCCATTCACATCTCCCGCAGACGCGACCGACCAGCCGCTCCGCTCGCTCCCGGGCCCGCCAGACACCTGGAAACCGTTGCTGCCGTCGAGTGACGTCACGGAGAGGCTGGCGTTGAAGCCCGACGCCTTGCCGAACACCACATAGCTCGCGCCGGAACCGGTGCCGTTCGGAGTGGCAAAGCGCGCGCCGACGATTAGATCGACATAACCGTCGCCGTTGACGTCGCCCGCTGACGCAACCGAGAATCCGCTCTGGTTGGACGCGGCCGCACCCGTCAGCCGGAAACCGTTCGTGCCGTCCAGCGACGACAGGGACAGGCTGGCGTCGAAGCCCGACGCCTTGCCGAACACCACGTAGCTCGCACCGGAAGCGTCGCCGGCCGGGTCGGCATAATTCGCGCCGACGATCAGGTCGGCGAACCCGTCGCCGTTCACGTCGCCCGCAGACGCGATCGACCGGCCGCTCTGGTCGTAAGCAGCCGCGCCCGTCAACCGGAAACCGTTCGTGCCGTCCAGCGACGACAGGGAGAGGCTGGCATCGAAGCCCGACGCCTTGCCGAACACCACGTAGCTCTCGCCGGAATACTTGCCATTCGGATCCGCAAGCGGCGCGCCGACGATCAGGTCGTCGTAGCCGTCGCCATTCACATCTCCCGCAGACGCGACCGAGAAGCCGCTCCGGTCGCCCACGGCCGCGCCGGCGAGTTGAAAACCGTTGGTGCCGTCGAGCGACGACAGGGAGAGGCTCGCATCGAAGCCCGACGCCTTGCCAAATACCACATAGGTCGCGCCGGAACTGTTGCCGTTCGGGTCGGCATACCGTGCGCCGACGATCAGGTCGTCGAAGCCGTCCCCGTTTACGTCGCCTGCCGACGCAACCGACCGACCGCTCCCGTCTCCGGCGGCCCCGCCCGTCAGCCGGAAACCATCGGTGCCATCGAGCGACGACGGGTCGAGGCTCGCGTCGAAGCCCGACGCCTTGCCGAACACCACGTAGCTCGCACCGGCACTGCTGCTGGCGTTTGGCGCACCGACGATCAGGTCGTCGTAGCCGTCGCCATTCACGTCGCCCGCAGACGCAACCGAAAAACCGCTCCGCTCGCTGCCGACCCCGGTCAAGATGAAGCCGTTGGTACCGTCGAGCGATGACGCCGCGAGGCTGCTCCCAAAACCCGACGCCTTGCCGAAAACGACGTAGCTCGCGCCGGAATAGGCATAGAAGCCGACCGCGCCGGTATTCGGGGCGCCGACAATGATGTCGGCGAAGCCGTCGCCGTTCACATCGCCCGCAGACGCAACCGAAAAACCGCTCCGGTCGCCCGCCGCGACGCCGGTTAGCTGAAATCCATTCGTGCCGTCGAGACTGGAAAGGTTGATATTCGCCGGAAATGCCACACTCGCCTCCTGCTTCCGGCGGTTCAGGCCGCGGTTCCAGACGCGGAAATCAGCCGAAGCGAATGCCTTCTAGCACCTTAATGTGACTGGACAATCGCAATGTGATTGGACAACCCCGAATGGCAGTTTGAGGGCCGCCCGCCCGCGAGTCGGTCGATCCGGAGCGCACCGCAGCAGCCTCGAATTCCCCACGGCCGGCGGTCCCATCGCCGCTCGTTGCGCCTACGGGTGCCCCTCCAAAGGGGCACTCCTTCCCCACCCGAAATTGCAGCTACGTCGCCGGACAGGCTGTTTCCCGGGCTTTCGATGAGCCGTTCAGGCTTTCGATCCAACGGTCGTCTTCTTCATATCCCAGTGTCTGCAAGGCATCGGGAAAGCGGTCGACAAAGGCCTCGGCCAACTCCGGCGTGAACTCGCGGGTCCACTGCTGCGCCTCGCCGGACCTTGAATGCCGCAGGTTGGCTCTCGACGGTTTGCCGAACAGGCTGTGCTCCCAGAAGCATTTCTCACAGACTTCCAGTTCCGGCCCTTCGAAACCCAGAAAGGAACCGACCTCCCGCCAGAGGGACAGCGAGCGATCGCCCCAAAGGTCTTCGTAACGGATCTCCAGGCAGTTCGGCCTGTCATATTGCCAGTCGAGCATGGCCTCGATCGTGCTGCCCGTCGCGTTCTCGAGTTCGAAGACATATTGCTCGTGGACCGTTGCGAGGGCGTTCAGCCTCTGCTGATAGGAGGCCTCCTTGCCACCCGCAATGGTTTCATGGAGCCAGGGCTCGCTGGCCTTCTTGTGATAGTGCATGGCCGAGATCAGCACGTCGCGCGGATCACGTATGAGATGGAGGATCCGGACGTCGTCGCGGCGAAGCGTGCTCGCATGGCGCGAGAATATCGAGTTGTGATTCAGAAGAATGAACGGCGGCTTCAGGGCCCGATCCAGCCGACCGAAGTGCGTCCAGAAGTCGACATAGTGAGCGCCCAGCCTTCGGGCGATCGCCTTGAACACCGTCGCCATCCAGACGGTTCCGGTCTTGTGATGCGTCGCGACCACGATGTTCTGCTTCACGCTACCATTCCCAACCGGCGACGAATCCTAGTTTGCGTAAGCGAAAGTCCTGCCGAGAGCATGGCAGCACCCCGCGGGGCACCACAAGGCCCGCTGGACCTGACGAATCTTCCGTCCGCTCCACGGCACAGTGGTACACGATTCAACGTGCCCTTGCGCTACCGGTGGTCGCGGCGTCCGATCGAGACGGCAGAGTCTGAAAATACGCGATGTTCACGCCCATCGACGCAAGCAGGGTCAAGGCTTCGCGCCGCAGCCCGGCGTCGCCGGCAGCTGCGGCGGCCGCCTCCGACGCTATGGACGTCCCGCGGCGGCGGCGCGAACTGATGAGGCTTCGCCCGATCTCCCTCTCGATGGCCTCGATGTGCTCGCGCCGAGCCAGGTGGACCGCCGCGTCGATCAGGCTGGACCGCCAGCGATCGAGGCTCAGATGCGACAGGATCGAAGACAGGGTGCGCTCGGGCTCCGCTCGCAGGACATCCTCGCTTATGATCCGGACCGCACCGGGCACGGCCTTGGCCATGGCCTGGTAGGAAACCATCATCTTCGCGTACCCGGGCAATGCCTGGCGGAACAGATAGTCGTGGAACGGGTGATCCTCCGTGCGCCGCTCGCCGGATCGAGCGTGGTCCCGGCGCCCTGGGCTTCGTCTCTGGTTGAACGAGAAGACGGCTTGCTCGATCGGATCGTCATAGACGAGGACCATGCGCTGTCCGGCGTGTGTCCAGGCGGCCGCCTCGACATCGCTTACGGACACCGCCGCAAAGGCGTGGGGCGCCAGATCGACCTGCACATGCGCGTAGTTCACGCCGTCGTGCAAATAATCATAGCCTGGTGCAGAAAACGGCGTGCGCGCCCACCAGTCAAACTCCGAAGAAATTCTGTTGAATCCCGGACAGACCGTATGACCAATGAAGAGATGGCGAGACGGCAGTAGATCCGGCACCCAGAGGAGAGGGCCTCCGCTCATATGGTCGAAGTTGAACGACGGGCCCGCGGGATTGCCGATACATTGCCCGTCGAGCCGGTCGACGATGTGGCCGCCGTGCTGAAGATGAGACAGGAACGCCAACGCAAAGCGCAGAAACCAGACATCGGTGCCAGGCACGCACGCGACCACGGGAAGTACCTTGAGAGGACGATGAGCGTGTTGCTTTACAGCCCACGGCATCCGCTCGAACATTTACACCGGCCGCCAATTGTCGGGCATCAGGAAACCTCAGATCATCGTTTCGGAAGCTCATAAAAGCCACAGGACGGGTGCGGCCGCAATCGTGAACGGGCCCCGGCGTTTTCTGTTTCGACGCCATCGGCCGATTCTTGGCGCCACCGAAACGACCGGCGGTCGTTCGCCCCGAACCAATACATGTTATGGTAGCCGAAATACCGGAAGATTCTCCTCTTCGTCAGGAGGCCGACGAAAACGCGAGACGCCCGGCCGCCCTCGCGAGGGCTCCTTCGCCGGCCTCCAGTTGGTCCATAATCGAAAAGTGATCGAGGCCGGCGAGCGGCAGCAATTCGCTCGGCAGGCCGGCTGCGCGGCGGGCCTCGTGATACGCGACCGACTGGCGCTGCAGTTCCGGCAACTCGCCGGTACCGTAGGCCAGGATCACCGGCGCACTCTTTCTGGGAAGATGCAGCAGCGGGCTCGTGGCCGCCGCTTCCTCGGCCGTCAGTCCGAGCTTGTCGTTGAGATAGTTCAGGCGGCAGGGTTCGACGTCGTAGATGCCGCTGATGGCTAGGCCGGCATCGACCTCGTCCATCGCCAGCGTCGTCGCCGTCAGATGACCGCCCGCCGACCAGCCCGACACGACGAGCTTGCCCTCGGCCACGCCGCGCCGCGGGCCCTCGCGGCGCAGCCAGCGCACCGCCTCGGCGATTTCCCCGACGATCGCCGACAGCGTGGCCTCTGGCGCCAAGGTGTAGCCCAGGAACGCGACGTCCATCCCGTTCGCGAGCGGCCCCTCGGCCATGCAGGCGAAGATCTCCTTGCTGTTGCGCTGCCAGTAGCCGCCATGGATGAAGGCGAACAGAGGCGCCTTCGCGCGGCCGCAGCGGTACAGGTCGAGCTTGTTGCGCGGCCGCGGGCCGTAGGCGAGATCGAGTTCCTCGGCATGAAGCGCCCGGAAGCGCTCGCTGCGTTCTATCCAGCCGTCGCGGCGCGCGCCGGAATCGGCCACCGCATTGGTATTGTCGTAGGCCTTGTCGAGTTCAGCCCGCGTCATGCCGCGCCACACGTTCTCACTCATCGCCGATCTCCCCGTTGCAGGCGTCTCCTGTAGCACGGCCCTTCCCCGCTTTGCCGTTCGGTGCGAACGTCGCTTCGATGTCTTCCGCCGCTCGACCGACCGCCCTGCGCGGCCCCGTCCTTACCTATACCGGCGACCCGTTCCGGGACGGGCCCGAACGCACCCTCGTCCACGAGCCCGATGCGATCGTGGTGATGCAGGACGGGCACATCACACATTTCGGACCGGCCGCGCAGATCGCCCCGAACTTGCCGGCGGGCACCGAAGTCCGGGACTACGGCCAGGAGTCGCTGATCTCCGCCGGCTTCATCGACACTCACGTGCACTTTCCGCAGACGCCGATGATCGCCAGTCACGGCGCCCAGCTCCTCGACTGGCTGGAACGCTACACCTTCCCGGCCGAGATGAAGTTCGCCGATCGCGACTATACGCGCCGCGTCGCGCGCGCCTTCCTGCAGGAGAACCTGCGCAACGGGATCACGACGAGCTGCGTCTACTGCTCGGTGCATGCGCATTCGGCCGACATCCTGTTCGAGGAGGCGGAGGCGCTCGGCCTGCGACTGGCCGCCGGGAAGGTGCTGATGGACCGCAACGCACCCGAGGCGCTGCGCGACGACGCCCAGAGCGGCTACGACGAGTCGCTGGCGCTGATCCGCAAGTGGCATGGTCGCGGGCGCCTGATGTACGCGATCACGCCGCGCTTCGCCGGCACGAGTTCGGCCGAGCAGCTCGCCGCCGCCGGCGCGCTGTGGCGCGACCATCCCGACTGCCTGATGCAGACCCACGTTGCGGAAACCCAGGCCGAAGTCGCCTGGATCCGGGAACTGTTCCCCGAACGCGGCAACTATCTCGACGTCTACGATCACCACGGACTTTGCGGAAGAGGCGCGGTGTTCGGCCATGGCATCTGGCTGGGCGACGGCGAGCTCAAGCGCCTGCATGACGCCGACGCCGCGATCTCCCACTGTCCGACCTCGAACTTCTACCTCGGCAGCGGCGCATTCGACATCGCGCGCGCCAAACGCAGCGACCGGCCGGTCCGCGTCGGGCTCGGCACAGATATCGGTGCCGGCACGTCCTTCTCGATCCTGCAGACGCTGAACGAGGCCTACAAGGCGGCGCAGCTCAACCGCCACGCTCTGTCGGCCGCCCACGCCTACTATCTGGCCACCCGCGGTTCCGCGGCGGCGATGCATCTCGAGGACAGGATCGGCAGCATCGCACCCGGCATGGAAGCCGATCTGGTCGTGCTCGACATGCGCTCGACGCCCCTGATCGCCTTCCGCATGAACGAGGCCCGCGACTTCGCCGAACGGCTCTTCATCCAGATGATCCTGGGCGACGACCGGGCCGTCCAGGCGACCTACGTGGCCGGCCGGTTGGCGTACGAGCGTTGAGACTGAACGCTTTCCCTTGCGTTAAATTTCGGTGGCAGACCATAAATATGGTGGAAGCAGGGCTCGATAGCCGGTACGGTTCCAGAGGTAGCTGAAGGAGGGTTTTTATCCGTTCGAGGACAAGTCCCCCGACGGAAATTGGTTCACCGGTGGAAGTCCCACCGCGTGCCCGACGGCCTCACCTTGCAGCCAGACCACCGATCGCCAACGCCTCCGCTCGCCGGGGGCGTTTTTTGTTTCTGGCGATCGCTCACGCTCCTTTGACCCTGACACCGGAGTAAGAATATGGCCAAACGCGCCGCACGCCGAGCCAAGCTGCACGCCATCGATGGTGCCCGTATTCACAACGTCGTCTTCGACCACACTCCGGCCAACGATCGCGACCAGAGCTACATCAAGAAAGTCCGACCGCGCAGCGACAATCAACGGCTCCTGATGGAGGCCATCGAGTCCAAGCCGCTGACCGTCGCGCTGGGACCCGCCGGCACCGGCAAGACCTATCTGGCGATCTCCGCCGCCGTCGAGGCGCTCGAGAGCGGCACCGTCTCGCGGATCGTCCTGTCGCGGCCGGCCGTCGAGGCGGGAGAGAATCTCGGCTTCCTGCCCGGTGACATGCGAGAAAAGCTCGATCCTTATCTGCGGCCCCTTTGGGACGCCCTCAACGACCGGCTGGGCGCCAAGCGCCTCAGCCAGCATCTCGACGACGGCACGATCGAGATTGCCCCGGTCGCCTTCATGCGCGGGCGGACGCTCAACAACGCCTTCGTCCTGATCGACGAGGCCCAGAACTGCACCTACGGCCAGCTCAAGATGCTGCTGACGCGGCTGGGCTGGCACTCCACCCTGGTGATGACGGGCGATCCGGACCAGACCGACCTGCTGCCGGAACTGTCCGGTCTGGCCTCGATCGCTTCCCGGCTGGACGGGCTCGAAGACGTCGCGGTCGTGCGGCTCACCCAAGGCGACGTGGTCCGCCATCCCCTTGTCGGCCGCATGTTGTCAGTGCTGTAAAACCACCGAATTTATCCACAGATTGCAGCGAAGCAACCAATTGGATTGAAACGGGAACAAAGAGGATAGCCAGAACTTTCTGCCCAAAGCTAAATCGGCAGAAATCCCTTTTATAACAAAGCACTAGGAGAGGGGAGACACCCGACTGTCACCCCTCCCGGATTGAGTCAATATGGTGACGTCCCGGTAACGCCCCAGGGACGGTAGGTTTTCTCACAGACTTTCCCACATGGGGCGGATTGGCTTGTACCGGCGCCCCGGCGACACCATTCTCCGGCCCCGTGAGCGACGAAACCGACCTCGACCAGCCGCCCAGCGAAGGCTCCCTTGCCGATGGCATGCGGATCATCGCGGAATTCGTGCGGACGCTGCCGCGCAAGCCCGGCGTCTACCGCATGATCGCGGCCGACGGCGAGGTCCTGTATGTCGGAAAGGCACGCTCGCTTCGCAGCCGGGTGGCCGCCTATACGCAGCCGACGCGCCTCGCCGCACGCCTCATCCGCATGGTGTCCGCCACGCGCACCATGGAATTCGCAGTCACCGACAGCGAAGCCGAGGCGCTGCTTCTCGAAAACAACCTGATCAAGCGCTTCCGGCCGCGCTTCAACGTCCTGCTGCGCGACGACAAGTCGTTTCCCTACATCGTCATCCGCCGCGATACCGAATGGCCGCAGCTCGCCAAGCACCGCGGCACGCGCGAACCAGCCAATGAGTATTTCGGACCGTTCGCCTCGGCCACCGCGGTCAACCGCACGCTCTACGCGCTGCAACGCGCCTTCCCGCTGCGCTCCTGTTCGGACGGCGTCTTCACGACCCGCACGCGGCCCTGCCTGCAGTACCAGATCAAGCGCTGCACGGCGCCCTGTGTCGGCCGCATCGACAAGCCGCAATACGACGCCATCGTCGACGATGTCCGCGGCTTCCTGGGCGGCCGCAACCGCGAGATCCAGCAGACCCTGTCGCAGCGCATGGAGCAGGCGTCCGCGAATCTCGAGTTCGAGAGCGCCGCCATCCTGCGCGACCGCATCCGGGCGCTGGCGCACATCACGTCGCACCAGTCGATCAGCCTGCCGTCGATCGACGAGGCCGATATCTTCGCCGCCCATGCCGAAGGCGGTCAGATCTGCATCCAGGTATTCTTCCTGCGCGCGGGCCAGAATCTCGGCAACCGCGCCTACTTCCCGAGTCATGGACGAGAACTCGACGAGGCGCAGGTCCTGGAGGCCTTCATCGGCCAGTTCTACGAGGCACGGCAGGCGCCGAAGCTGATCCTCACCAGCCATGACGTTCCGGAGCGAGAGCTCATGGAAAGCGCTCTGGCTTTGTCGGCCGGCCACAAGGTCGAGATCCGCCAGCCCAAGCGCGGCGACCAGAAGGACGTGCTCGACCAAGCCGTGAACAATGCGCGCGAGGCGCTCGCCCGTCGCATGGCCGAGCGCGGCACGCAGCGCACCCTGCTGGAAGGCGTGGCCCGCGTGTTCGGCCTCGATGCGCCGCCCGAGCGCATCGAGATCTACGACAACAGCCACATCCAGGGGACGGCAGCGATCGGGGCGATGGTCGTCGCAGGCCCCGAGGGTTTCCTCAAGAACGCCTATCGCAAGTTCAACATCAAGACCGAGGGCGCGGCCGGCGACGACTTCGCCATGATGCGCGAGGTGCTGAGCCGCCGGTTCGGCCGCGCGCTCAAGGAAAATCCCGAGCGCGACGACGAGCACTGGCCGGACCTGCTGCTGATCGACGGCGGACAGGGCCAGCTCGAAGCGGTGCGCCAGGTGATGGGCGAGCTCGGCCTCGAGGACATCGCGGTGGTCGGCATTGCCAAGGGCCCCGACCGCGATGCCGGTCGCGAGCGCTTCTTCATGCACGGCAAACCACCCTTCTCGCTCGAGCCACGCGATCCCGTCCTCTACTTCCTGCAGCGACTGCGGGACGAGGCGCATCGCTTCGCGATCGGCACTCACCGAACGCGCCGCGCAGCAGACCTCACGCGCTCGGCGCTCGACGAGGTGCCGGGCATCGGCGCCGGCCGCAAGCGCGCCCTGCTCAATCATTTCGGCAGCGCCCGTGCAGTCTCCGGTGCGACCCTGGAGGACATCAAGTCGGTGCCCGGAATCTCCAGTGCACTCGCCCAGAAAATCCATGACCACTTCCGGGGCGGCCGGTAATGTCCGGGTCGATGCTGTTCAACCTCCCCAACATGCTCACCCTGTCGCGCATCGTCGCGATTCCGCTGGTCGTCGCCTGCTTCTGGCTCGATCGCGGCTGGGCACAGTGGCTGTCGATGGCGCTGTTCGTGGCCGCCGCGGTAACCGACTGGTTCGACGGCTATTTCGCGCGGCGCTATCACCAGATCTCCCGCTTCGGTCGCTTCCTCGATCCGATCGCCGACAAGCTGCTGGTGGCCGCAGCTCTGGTCATGCTCGTCAACAACGGCACCCTGGCCGGCGTGAACGTGCTGGCGGCCCTCATCATCCTGGCGCGCGAGATCCTGGTCTCCGGCCTGCGCGAGTTCCTCGCCGAACTGCGCGTCGGCCTGCCGGTCAGCGCGCTCGCCAAATGGAAGACGGCCGTGCAGATGGTGGCGATCGCCGCTCTGCTGGTCGGCGACTCGGCGGCCCACTGGGTCACACAGGCGGGCATCGTGCTCATCTGGATCGCCGCGGCGCTCACGCTCATCACCGGTTACGATTATCTGCGCACCGGCCTGCGCCACATGGCCGAAGACGCGCCGCCGCCGGGAAGCCCGAAGTGAAGATCCGCTACTTCGCCTGGATGAAGCGCACCGTCGGCGTGCCGGAAGAAGAAGTGACCCCGCCCGCCGGCATCGACACGGTCGGCGACCTCGTCGTCTGGCTGCGCAGCCGCAGCTCCGGCCATGCCGAGGCGCTCGCCGAGGGTGCGGCCTTCGGCGCCGCCGTCGACCAGCGCACCGCGACTTTCGACGTGAAACTGGCCGGCGCACGCGAAGTCGCCTTTTTCCCGCCCTTCACCGGCGGCTGATCATGAGCGTGCGCGTCCAGGAAGCGGATTTCGACATCGGTGCCGAACTGTCGCGTCTCACCGACGGCAACAGGCGCATCGGCGGACTCGCGGTCTTCGTCGGCCTGGTGCGCGAGATGCATGTGCGCGAGGGCTATCATCGCGACCGGGTCGATGCGCTGACGCTGGAGCACTATCCCGGCATGACCGAGACGGCGCTGCAGGAGATCGAAGCCGAGGCCAACCGGCGCTGGCCGCTCGAGGCGACCCTGATCGTGCACCGCTATGGCCGCATGGAGCCGGGCGAACGGATCGTGCTGGTGGCCGTCGGCTCGCCGCATCGCGAGGCCGCCTTCGAGGCCTGCGAATTCCTGGTCGACTGGCTGAAGACCAAGGCGCCGTTCTGGAAGCTTGAAGACACGCCCAAGGGCGAGCAATGGGTCGGCGCCCATCAGGAAGACGACGCTGCCGCGGCGCGGTGGGAGAAGAAGTAGCGCCGTAAGTGTCCATCGTCTCTCCGCTACGCCTCCCTGCGCGAGGCTTCGGTCGAGATGACGGGACTTCTTGATTGCGTCGCTCCAGACGACTCGACCTTCTCCGTCGCCTCGTTCATCGCCTCCAGCACGCCATGGATCTGGGCGACCACGTTGGCGCCTTCGCCGATCGCGGCACCGACTCGCTTCACGGAGCCGTATCGCACGTCGCCCACCGCGAAGACTCCCTGCACGTTGGTCTCGTAGGCGAGCGGCGGGCGCTTGGGACAGGGCGCCTCGACATCGGCGCCGGTGCGGATGAAGCCGGTCCGGTCGACGTCGATGCCGCACTCCTGCATCCACTCGGTCGCGGGCTCGGCGCCGAGGAACTGGAAGACGTGCCGGATCGGCCGGTGCGTGTCGGCCCCGGTCGGACGGTGCCGCCAGGTCACGCCGCGCAGGCCACTCTGTTCCGAACCGACGAGTTCGACGATCTCGGTCTCGGCCAGCACCTCGACATTCGGCGCCGCCGCGATGCGATCGATGAGATAGCGCGACATGGTCTCGGCGAGGCCGGGGCCGCGGACCAGGATCCAGACTTTGGCCGCGTGGCCTGACAGGAACACCGCCGCCTGGCCCGCCGAATTGCCGCCGCCCACGATCACGACCTCGCCATTGGCACAGAGCTTCGCCTCGATGGGCGAGGCCCAGTACCACAGGCCGCGATTGAGGAAGTCGCCGAGATTGGGCAGGGCGAGCTTGCGATAGCGCGCACCCGAAGCGATCACGACGGTCTTCGCCTGCACCTTCCAGCCGTCGGTCATCTCGAGCACCATCGGCCGGGACAGGCCGCCGCCGCAATCGAGCCGCGCGACTTCGAGCGGGATGACGAACTGCGCGCCGAATTTCTGCGCCTGCACGAAGGCGCGCGCCGTCAGCGCCTGGCCCGAGATTCCCGTCGGGAAACCCAGATAGTTCTCGATGCGCGCGCTGGCGCCGGCCTGGCCGCCGAAGGCGCGGGTCTCGACCACCAGCACCGACAGACCCTCGGATGCGGCATAGACCGCGGTCGAGAGGCCGGCAGGCCCCGAGCCAACGATGGCGATGTCATAGAGCGGCGGCTCCGCGCTTTCCTGCAGCAGGCCGATACAGAGCGCGAGTTCCTGGTCGCTGGGATTGCGCAGGATCGTGCCGTCGGGACAGACGACCAGGGGATAGTCGTCGGCGTCGGGCGACAGCCGCGCGATCATCTTGGCCGCATCGGGGTCGCTCTCGGGATCGACGATGGTGTGCGGCTGGCCGTTGCGGGTGAGGAAGCCCTGCAGGCGAATCATGCCCGGCTGCGTGAGTTCGCCGACCAGGATAGGACCGACTCCCTTGAGTTCGAGCAGGCGCACGCGCCGCAGGATCAAGGCGCGCATGATGCGTTCGCCGAGTTCCGCTTCCGCCACCATCAGGGCGCGCAGCCGATCGTGGGGCAGGATCAGCGCCTCGACATCCTCCTCGGCGCGCACGTCGACCATCGCCGGCTGGCCCGCGAGCTCGGCCAGTTCCGCCGCGAAATCGCCCGGCCCCATCACCGCGATCGGCGACACGTGATCCAGCCCGTCGTGCCCCAGGATGGCGATCCGACCCGAGAGGATCACGCACATGCCGGGACTGTCCTTGCCGGTCCGCGCCAGGAAGTCGCCGGCGGTGAAGGTCTGCTTTCGGCCGAAGCGTTCCATGCGCCTCAGCTCCGCCGCCGTGAGCACCGGATACATCTGGTGGTGGCGTGCTTCTTCCAGGGTCGGCGAGACGGGATCGGCCACGCGAAAACTCCTCTCGGCTGGGGCGCTTCAGCCCAAGGCGACTAGAGCAAGATTCGTGACACCGCGCTCGCGCAATCTGTCGGCCGCCATCAAGGCCCGCTGGCCGCTGCGGCAGGCCAGCACGACCCGGCCCGCGGGCGTGCCCAGTTCGCCGATCGTGTCGACGACCAGCCGCCGCGCCCCGGCGAAGGGCGAAACCGGCGCCTCGTCGAGGCCGCGCAGGTCGACCACGATGTCGTCGGGCCGCACCTGCTCGGGCGCGATGAACGCCACCCGATCCTCGGGCTCGGGACTGCCGGTGAAGTCGAACCCGCCGAAGCCGACGCGCCGCGCGTCGAAGGTGACGACCCGGCCCAGCACCGCCGGTTCGAGGCCGAGCAGGTGATGCAGCGTCAGATGTGCCTGCAGGCTGCCCACGGTTGCCACCGCCGTGCCGATCACGCCCACCGTGGCGCAGGTGCCGCCATCGACCGAGACCTCGGGAAACACCGCGCGATAGCTCGGACCGCCGCCGCAGAAGACGCCGGCATAACCGGTCATGCCGATCACCGAGGCGCTGACCAGCGGCTTGGCTGCGGCATGGCAGACGTCGCTCAGCATGTAGGTCACCGCGAAACTGTCGGCTGCATCGACCACAATGTCGGCATCGGCCACCAGCGTCGCGACATTCTGCGGGGTCAGCCGCGCGGGCACCGCATCGATTCGAACCTGCGGGTTGAACCGCTGCAGCGTGGAGCACGCCGCCTCGGCCTTCAGCTTGCCGATGTCGGCCATGCCATACAGCGGCTGGCGATGCAGATTGGTTTCCTCGACCGTGTCGTGATCGACGATCGTGAGCCGGCCGACGCCCGCGCCGACCAGATACTGCAATACCGGACAGCCGAGCCCGCCCGCACCGACCACCAGCACCGAGGCCGCGGCGAGGCGCGCCTGTCCGGCCGGACCGATCTCCGGCAGCACCGCCTGGCGGGCGTAGCGGTCGGTCACGTCCGTCTCGTCGCGGCGATCCAGGCCTTCGCCTGCGCGATCGGATCGTCATGGTTCACGATGTCGCCCACCACCGAGGCGATGTCGGCGCCCGCCTTCAGGCACAGCAGAGCGCGTTCGAGCGTCAACCCGCCGATCGCGACCAGCGGTCGGTTGCCGATGAGCTTCTTCCATTCGGCCAGCCGCTCGGTGCCCTGCGGCGCCCACGGCATCTGCTTCAGCTTGGTCGGCCAGATCGGGCCCAGCGCGACATAGTCGGGATCGATGGCCAGTCCCTTGTCCAGTTCGGCATGGTCATGCGTGCTGACACCGACCTTGATGCTGGCCCGACGAATGGCCTTCACGTCGGCGTCGACCAGATCCTCCTGGCCGAGATGGACCCAGGCGCAACCTTCGTCGATCGCCACTTGCCAATAGTCGTTGACGATCAGGTCGGCACCATGCTGCGCGCAGACGGCCTTGGCCTCGCGCACCTGGCGGCGCACCTCGGACTCTGGCTGGTCCTTGATGCGCAGCTGGATGAGCTTCGTGCCGATCGGCACCAGCTTCGTCACCCAGCTGGAATCGGGCACTACGGGATAGAACGGATCGAGCATCTCTTCAGTCTCCAAGCGCCGCTTTGCCGATCACCGGCGTCGACGGCACGGCCATGTCGCGCGGCTCCATCGGTCTCGCGAGATAGGCGGCGCGACCGGCTTCGACGCCGAGCGCGAAGGCACGCGCCATCTCGACCGGGTCGCCCGCTTCGGCGACCGCGGTGTTGAGCAGAACCGCGTCGTAGCCCAGCTCCATGGCGGCGGCGGCATGCGAGGGCACGCCCAGCCCGGCATCGACCACCAGCGGAATGTCGGGGAAATGCGCCCGCATCGAGCGCAGCCCGTAGACGTTGTTGAGGCCGCGCGCCGAACCGATCGGCGCGCCCCACGGCATCAGCACCCGGCAGCCGGCCTCGACCAGCCGCTCGGCGACCACCAGATCCTCGGTCGTGTAGGGGAACACTTCGAACCCGTCCTCGGAGAGGATGCGTGCGGCTTCGACGAGCCCGAACACGTCGGGCTGCAACGTGTCGGCCTCCCCGATCACTTCGAGCTTGATCCACGGCGTGTCGAACAGTTCGCGCGCCATGTGGGCGGTGGTCACCGCCTCCTTCACCGAATGACAGCCGGCCGTGTTGGGCAGGACGCGCACGCCCATCGACTGGATGAGCGACCAGAAGGCCTGGCCCGCGCGGCCGGTGCCGCTCTCGCGCCGCAGCGACACGGTCACGACCTCTGCGCCCGACGCCTTGACCGCGCGTTCGAGGACCGCGGGCGAGGGATAGCGCGACGTTCCCAGCAGCAGCCGCGACTTCAGCTCGACGCCGTAGAAGGACGACATGCCCTATCCTCCCTGCATCGGGGCGACGACCTCGATCCGGTCGCCGTCGGCCAGCTCGGTGCGCGGCCGCGCCGCGGCCGCGACGAAGCGGCCGTTCACCGCCGTCGCGATCTTGCGACCGCCGAAGCCCAGGGTCTCGAGCGCCGCGGCGAGCGTGCCGGGCGAAACCTCATGCATGTCGTCGTTGAGGAATATCCGCATCTCTCGTCTCCAGAAGAACGGCGTCGGCGACCTGCCGCGCCAGCCACGGCGCGAGCAGGAAACCATGCCGGAAAAGCCCGTTGGCGTGCAGCACGCGGCCCGCGCGGCGGATGCAGGGCAGGTTGTCGGGAAAGGTCGGCCTGAGGTCGGCGCCCAGCTCGACGATCTCGGCCTCGCCGAACGCCGGATGCAGCGTATACGCCGCGTTCAGCAACTCCATGGCCGAACGCACGCTGACGGCGCGGCGTTCCTCGCTCTCGATCATCGTCGCGCCGATCATGAACAGGCCCTCGCCACGCGGCACGATGTAGAGCGGGATGCGCGGATGCAGCAGCCGCACCGGCCGCGACAGCGACACATCGCGGGTTCTCACCACGAGCATCTCGCCGCGCACGCCGCGCAGGTCCGGCAGCGCATCGCGCGCCGCCAGACCGCGGCAATCGACCACGAAGCGAGAATCGCCCTCCGAGGGCGTTCCCTCGAGGCCGAAGTGAATCGCAACACCGCGCGCTTCGAGACCCGCGGCGAGCGACGCCAGCGCCCGGCGCGGGTCGAGATGAGCTTCGTCCGCGAAGAACAGCGCCCGGCGGAAGCGGCCGGCGAGGTCGGGCTCGAGGGACGCGACGCGGTCGCCGTCGATCCATTCGTAGCGTTCGGTTCGCGCCGCGAACCGCGTGAGGTCAGCCGCATCGCGCGGCGGCGCCAGGACCAGGCTGCCCTGGCTGACGGTCCCGGGAAAATGACGGCGCCACCAGTCGATCGACGGCTCACCCAGGCGGGCGACGATCTCGTCGGTCGTCGCGCGCTCGCACCACGGTGCCAGCATGCCGCCGGCCATCCAGGAACAGGCGCTCTCGCCCACCCGGCCGCTGCGCTCCAGCACCTCGACGGCCACACCGCGGTCGGCAAGCTCGGTCGCGCAGGCCAGGCCCGCGACGCCCGCTCCGATGATCGATACGACAGGACGATCCAACGATTGCTCCCGTTCCTACGCCGGCATGACCCGGATCAGGTTCAAAGGGTTCAGCCGCGCGGCCGTCTCAGCCCTCTCCGCGTGGAGACCGGGCACCCCTCGGACGTCATCGAGAAAAGGGGATCGCAGGCCCCGATGTCAAGCGGAGCGGCATAGCCTATGATTCATGGCTGACGAGGGAGAATTGCAATCGGCCCCTATTTTGAAGCCGTCTTCGCCATCGTCGGCCTGACCATCGAGCTGGCCCTGCGTTTCGTCGCCTGGCTGTTCCGACCACTGATCGTCGCTATTCGGAAGGCCTTGGGCACCGACCGTCCCCAAGCGGCGCCGATCAGCTTGAAGCAGCGCGAGCTCCCTCCGGATGCGCTGGTCGGAGTTCTGGCGGCCCTGCAGGCGGACAAGGAAGCGGCCGGTGCGCTGCCCCGCGGTTGGCGTGGCTTCTATTCGTCCATCTCCAGCGACTCCGAAGCGATCGCCGACCTGCCGCCGGGCACCGCAATCCGCCTCATCCTCGAACTCGACAATCCCGATCGCGAGGACGCCGTCCGCGCCGAAGCAGACTTACCCGACCGATCCACGGTGCGGATCGGCCATCTGCGGCAAGGCCATGAGCTCGACCGAAGCATTGCCCACGGTCGCGTCCGCTGTTGGTTCGCCTCCCGCCGCCGGACCTTGCGGGCCGAAGGGTGGGAAACGGTGATCTTCATCGCAGTCTACGATCCTTAAATCCCTGGCTCACGCCGCCAGCGAGGATGCCGGTGTCATCAGGTGCGTGGCCTCGCCGAAGCCTTCGCTGTCGGGCGCACGCACCAGCTTCTGGAAGTCGGCCATCAGCGTCTTGGCGACGGGGCCGGCCTGGAAATGGTGCTGGTCGATCGAGCCGACCGGCACGATCTCGGCGGCGCTGCCGCACAGGAAGACCTCGCTCGCCTTGCTCAGTTCCTCCGGCATCACGTCCCGCTCCTCGACCGTCCAGCCGCGGGTCCGCGCCATGCCCATCACCGCACGACGCGTGATTCCATCGAGGAAGTTGTGCGGCGTCGGCGTCACCAGCCTGCCGTCGATCACCAGGAAGATGTTGGCGCCGGTCGTCTCGGCGATGCGGCCCTGCCAGTCGAGCATCAGCGCATCGTCGAACCCGGCCTTGAGCGCGCGGTCCTTCTCGATGCCGCAGATCACGTAGAGGCCGGCCACCTTGGCGTGGCCGGGCGCCGTCTCCGGCGAAGGGCGGCGGTATTTCGCCATTGTCACGTTGATGCCGGCGTCGCGCGCCTGCACCGAGAGACGGCCTTCCTGCGCCCACGGGGCGATGGCGAGATGGACCGTCGTGCCGATCGCCGACACGCCCAGCACCTCCGAGCCGCGCCAGGCGATGGGCCGGATATACCCGGCGGTGAGATTGTTGGCTTTCACGACGGCGCGCGTCGCCTCGTCGATCTCCTCGCGCGACCAGGGCAGGTCGTAGTCGAGCAGGTTGGCCGAGCGGATCAGCCGCGCGCTGTGCGCCGACAGGCGGAAGACACGGCCATCATAGATTCGCTCGCCCTCGAAGACGGCTGAGCCGTAGTGCAGCGCATGGGTGAGCACATGCATGCGGCTCTCGCGCCATGGCACCAGCTTGCCGTCCAGCCAGATCACGCCGTCTCGGTCATCCATGGTTAAGGACATTGCGATATCCCCTCTCGATTGATTCCAAATAGGTCTCTGAATGATCTCTCAGAACAACTATCCGTCTAGATAGGTCAGCAATACTGACCTTGTCAATCACACTGACCCCGCGGGCTTCTCGCCGGTGAAGATCAGGTCAGGAGGAGAGGCATGCCGGGATCGCCCTTCTGCATCGCCCGCCGGTACGCCGGGCGGGCGGCGATCCGTTGGAGATAGGCGCGGATCTCGGGATAGGGCGCGAGGTCGAACGGCAGGAAGTTGCGCATCGTGGTCAAGGAGAAGACGGCCATGATGTCGGCCGTCGTGAATTCGTTGCCCGCCAGATGGGCCGCCTGTTCGAGCCGCGTCTCGACGAGGCCGAGGGCGAGGTCGAGGCGCGCCTTCATGGTCTTGATGAGCGGATTGTCGGCCGGCAGATCGAGCCGCCCGAGGATCATGTTCCGACCCGTGGCCGGCTGAAGCGTACCGTTGGCGAAATGGAACCAGTAGAGGAACTGCGCGAAGTCGGGATGATCGGGCGCCAGCACCAGCCGGCCCTCGCCATGGCGGGCGACGATGTATTCGACGATGGCCCCCGATTCGGCCAGCAGCACGTCGCCGTCCTGGATCACCGGCGCCGCGCCGAGCGGATGCAGGGCCTTGTATTCCGGCGGCGCGAGCCGCGTGACGGCGTCGCGATCATAGACCTTCAGCTCGTAGGGGATGCCGAGTTCCTCGCAGAGCCAGACGATCCGCTCGGACTGCGACATGCCGAGATGATGAACGGTGAGCATGGTGCCCTCGCAGGGTTTGAGAAAATTTCCGACGGGAGTGCGCGCGACCGGATCAGGTCGCGCGGGGTGTCAACGCAGCCCGCCCGCACTATAAAGGATGGCGTGGAATCCAGAGCCCCCGCCAATCCCCTGTTCCTGCGCGACGAAGAGCTGCGACAGGGCATCGAGCTGATGTTCTATGCCTATCGCGACTTCACCTTCGAATCCGACCAGCAGCTCCGGCGCTATCAGCTCGGGCGCGCCCATCACCGCGCGCTGTACTTCATCGGCCGCCATCCCGGCCAGACGGTCGGGCACCTTCTGTCGATCCTCAAGGTGACCAAGCAGTCGATCAGCCGCGTCCTGAAGGACCTGATCGAACAGGGGTATGTCGAGCAGAAGAGCGGCGCGCGCGACCGGCGCGAGCGCCTGCTGTGGCTCTCGCCCAAGGGCCAGGAACTCGAGCGCGATCTCACCGATCGCCAGAGCCAGCGCTTCGCCCGCGCCTATCGCGAGACCGGCGCCGAGGCTGTGGAAGGCTTCCGCAAGGTCCTGCTGGGACTCCTTGATCCGGCGGAGCGCCAGGTCGTCGACAAGCGATTGCGCGGCGGCGGCCGGTAGCGCGCCATGGATGCGTCGACCGACAAGCCCCACATCCTGGTCGTCGACGACGATACGCGCCTGCGCGAACTCCTGAAATCGTTCCTCTCGCGCAACGACTTCCGCGTCTCGACAGCCGCCAGCGCGGCCGAGGCGCGCCAGCGGCTGAGTTCGCTCGATTTCGACCTGATCGTGCTCGACGTCATGATGCCGGGCGAGACCGGGCTCGAATTCGCGACCGAGCTGCGCCGCACCGACGACGTGCCGATCCTGATGCTGACTGCGATGGTCGAAACCAAGGATCGCATCGCCGGCCTCGAACGCGGCGTGGACGATTACCTCGGCAAGCCCTTCGAGCCGCGCGAACTGCTGCTGCGCATCCAGAGCGTGTTGCGCCGCGGCCGGCCGGCCGGCACCGCGGTGGCGGCCGAGGAGCCGCGCCAGGTCACGTTCGGTCCCATGCAGTTCGACCTCGAACTGGGCGAACTCACCGACAAGGGCAAGCGGGTGGCGCTGACCGACGCCGAGATCGCGCTGATGCGCGCCTTCGCCGCCCGGATCGGCGAGGTCTTGAGCCGCGAGACGCTGTGCAAGATCATCGGCGCGTCCGTGAACGAGCGCGCCATCGACGTCCAGGTCACGCGGTTGCGCCGCAAGATCGAGCCCGACCCGTCGTTCCCCCGCTATCTGCGCACGGTTCGCGGCCAGGGCTACCGTCTGGTCGACGCATGAGGTGGAGCACCGTCAGCGACATCTTCGAGCGCATCGCGCAATGGTCGGACAAGCACTCGCCCCAGACCCTGTTCGCCCGCGCGCTCATCATCATCGTGGTGCCGATGCTGCTGCTGCAGGCGCTGTCGGCCTGGTGGTTCTACAGCCAGCGCGGCGACAACGTCACCAACCGCCTCGCCATCCTGCTGGTCCGCGACCTGCGCCTGCTGATCGCGCTGCGCTCCGACTTCCCCGACGACGAACATCGCGACTGGATCCTGCGCCGCTCCGCCCAGGACCTGCTGCTCTTCGTGTCCTTCCGCAAGGGCATCGTGCGGCCCTTCAAGGAGCCCGAGTATTTCGACATCGTGGCGCGCGAGGTCCAGGGCGCGCTCAACGCCGACCTCAAGCGCCCGTTCTTCCTCGACAACAATATCGGCGGCGGCCAGCTCCTGATTGAGATCCAGCTGTCCGATGGCGACGTCATGGACGTGCTGGTGCCGCATGTCCGCCTGACCTTCGGGTCGAGTTTCGCCTATGTCCTGGCGCAGCTCGGCCTGGCCCTGGTGCTGTTCGGCCTCGCCATCTGGTTCATGCGGCGCGAGCTGGTGCCCATCGAGCATCTGGGCGTGGCGGCCGACGCGCTCGGCAAGGGGCGCGACGTGCCCGACTTCGCCTTCTCCGGCGGCACGCGCGAAGTGCGCAACGCCGCCACCGCCTTCCACACGATGCGCATCCGGCTGCGCCGGTCGATCCAGCAGCGCACGGAGATGCTGGCGGGCGTCAGTCACGACCTGCGCACGCCGCTCACCCGCATGAAGCTGTCGCTGGCGCTGCTGCCGGATTCGCCGGAGACGCGCGAGCTGGCCGGCGACGTCGACGACATGCAGCGCATGATCGAGGGCTATCTCGCCTTTGCGCGCGGCGAGGGCGACGAGGACCCGGTGATGTCGGACCTCTCGGAGATCCTGGAGGATGTCGCCGCCGGCGCACGGCACGGCAGCGCCACCCTCGAGGTCGCCTGGAAGGGCGATATGAACGTCGAGCTGCGGCCGATCGCCATCAAGCGCTGCCTGACCAACATCGTGTCGAATGCCCAGCGCTACGCCAGCGAGATCAGGATGGAGGCGGTGCGGGGGCGCACGGCGGTCGAGATCACGATCGACGACAACGGGCCCGGCATCCCGCCTGAGAACTACGAGGACGTGTTCCGGCCCTTCTTCCGCCTCGACCAGTCGCGCAACGCCGCCACGGGCGGGGTGGGGCTCGGCCTCAGCATCGCGCGCGACGTGGCGCGCAGCCATGGCGGGGAAGTGACGCTCGCCCCCTCGCCGCTGGGCGGCCTGCGGGTCACCGTGCGAATTCCGCTGTGAGCGGCCCCGGGGGACTTGCGGCCCGCCCGGCTGTGATAGATTGAAAGAAATACTCAAGAGAGAAACGTTCCAGGCAATGTCCAAGACACCGCTTCAGTTCACGCACGTCCCCCATCCGTCGCCGCTTCCCGCCGAAAAGCGCGCGGAGCTGCTCAAGAATCCGGGCTTCGGCCGCGTCTTCTCCGACCACATGGTGACCATCCGGTACCACGAGTCCAAGGGCTGGCACGACGCGCGGGTCGAGCCGCGCGCGCCGATCCCGATGGACCCGGCCGCGGCCGTCCTGCACTACGCCCAGGAAATCTTCGAGGGGCTGAAGGCCTATCGCACCGCCGACGGCGGGGCGACGCTGTTCCGCCCGCTGGAGAATGCCCGCCGCTTCCAGCAGTCGGCCGAGCGGCTGGCCATGCCGGTCCTGCCGGAGAACGTCTTCCTCGAGGCGGTCGACCAGCTGGTGAAGATCGACCGGGCGTGGATCCCGGAGGGCGACGGCAGCCTCTACATCCGGCCCTTCATGTTCGCGAACGAGATCTTCCTCGGCGTGAAGCCCTCGTCCGACTACCTGTTCATCGTCATTGCCTCGTCGGTCGGCGCCTACTTCAAGACCGACGCGCCGGCGGTATCGGTCTGGGTCTCCGAGGACTTCACCCGCGCCGCCCCCGGCGGCACCGGCGCCGCCAAGTGCGGCGGCAACTATGCCGCCAGCCTGCAGGCGCAGGCCGAGGCGACGCGCCATGGCTGCGACCAGGTCGTGTTCCTCGATGCCGTCGAACAGCGCTGGATCGAGGAGCTGGGCGGCATGAACATCTTCTTCGTGTTCGACGACGGCTCGATGATCACCCCGCCGCTCGGCGGCACGATCCTGCCCGGCATCACCCGCAGCTCGCTGCTCACGCTGGCGAAGGACAAGGGCATCAAGGTGAGCGAGGAGCGCTATTCGATCGAGCAGTGGCGCAACGACGCCGCCAGCGGCCGCCTGCGCGAGGCCTTCGCCTGCGGCACCGCCGCGGTCGTCACGCCGATCGGCACGGTGCGCAGCAAGGATGGCGAATTCCGCATCGGCAATGGCGGCTCGGGCGCGAAGACCGAGGAGCTGAAGGCCGCCCTCGTCGGCATCCAGCGCGGCCGCACGGCCGATCCGCACGGCTGGATCCACAAGGTCTTCTAGTCACCACTGACCTCATCCTGAGGAGGCCCGAAGGGCCGTCTCGAAGGATGGGCAACAGGCGAGGTGCTCGTGCCCATGCTTCGAGACGCGCTCCTGCGGAGCGCTCCTCAGCATGAGGTGATTGTTTGAAAAGCCGACGGAATTCTTCCGGGCGCCGAACGACTAAAACAGCTTGCCGCCGTTCGGCACCGGCTTGGTCGGTGCCACGAGCACCACGCTGCCGTCGGCCGCCGGAAATCCGAGGGTCAGGACTTCCGACATGAACCGGCCGATCTGGCGCGACGGGAAGTTGACGACGGCCGCCACCTGGCGGCCGACCAGCTCTGCCGGCGTATAGTGCACGGTGATCTGGGCCGAGGATTTCCTGGTTCCGATCTCGTCGCCGAAATCGATCAGCAGGCGGTAGGCGGGCTTGCGCGCGCCTTCGAGCGGCGCGGCTTCCAGGATCGTGCCGACACGGATGTCGACCCGTTCGAAATCTTCGTAGGCGATGACTGTCATGACGCCGGGAGCCTAGTGCCCCGCCGGCAAAAGAAAAGGGGCCGCGACGGCGGCCCCTTCTCCGATCGGCAACCGGCCGACCGACGCTTGCTCTGTACGCTACGCCGAACGCTTACTTCTTGGCGAGGGCGGCCTTGACCTCTTCGGTCAGCTCGGCGACGCGGGCGCTCAGCGCCGTCACGGCCTCGGTCTGACCCTTGGTGTAGAGGTCGGCCAGTTCCTTGGTGTTGGTGATGGCCGAGTCGTAGGACTTCTTGAGGAAGTCGATCTGCTTGGCGGCCTTCTCCTCGACGGTCGCGGCGGCGAGCACTTCGCTGCCATGCTTGGAGAAGTCTTCCATCGCGGCGCGGACCATGTCGCCCTGGCGCTGCGCGATCGTCTTCATCTGCTCGACGGCGGCGGTGTTGAGCGAGGTCATCGTGGCGAAATTCTTGCGGGCGGTCTCGACGAAGGTCTCGACGTTCACGGTCGGGAGCTTGAACTCACCGGAAATCTTGCTGAAGTCGAAGTCGGCGAAGGGGTTCTTGAAGGCACCGTTGGCGTACATGGTTTTCTCCTTGAGAGACGAAGCAAGGCTGAGCTCGGGTGCCCCGCTTTGCTGCGGTGCACAATGAAGCTCAATTTAGGGATGCATTGCAGCGAGTCAAGGGGTGTTTTTGTGCACCGCACAAAATGTTCACGCCTCGGGCGAAACCGGGGGCACAGGCGGCGCGTCGACGGCCGGTGATTTCGCATATCTGTCAAAGAGTTGCGACCAGCGCTCGGCGGTCTTCAGGCGATCGTCCAGGGCCGCCATGGTCTTCGAAAGGTCCTGGGTCTCGTCGCGGTCGAATACCCGCGATACGGCATAATGAATGGCCAGCAGCCCGTTCTGCCGCAGCGCACCGGGAAGCCCGTCGCTGGCCACCGAAGCCGCCTCCAGCATGGCGGCCATCGAACGCCGCAGTCCCGGCCCCATCCCGATCGCGAGGATCGGGTCGCGGGTGCCGGCGCGCCGCAACGCCCGCAGCGCCGCCCGGTAGGGCCGGAGCGCGTCGTAGCGGCGCATCATCACGTCGAACAGCCGGTCGCGCGGCGTCTCTTCCGGATCGACGAAAGACGGCGTTCCCGCCAACACCTCCGCATCGATGCGCGCCATGAAGGCGGCGGCCAGGGAGATCTTGTCGGGATAGACGCCGAAGAGATCGGAGAAGCCCAGCCCGGCCGCCTGCGCCACGTCGCGCAGCGCCACGTTGGCGTAACCTTTTTCGGCGATCAGGCCGAGAAAGGCATCGAGAGCCTTCTCGCGGACGTCGTTCACCCTGCCAGCTCCTTCGATCGATGCGATGCGGCCGCGAGGGCCTTGTCGAATACCGGCTGGATTCCGTCGCTCGCCATCAGGACCTGCAAGGCTGCGGCGGTGGTGCCGCCGGGACTCGTGACGTTAACGCGCAGCTGCGAGGCCGGCTCCGCCGACTGTTTCAGCAGTTCTCCGCTTCCCACCACGGTGGCACGGGCGAGCTGCATGGCCATCTCGGCCGGCAGACCGGCCTTCGTGCCGGCGGCCGCCATCGCCTCGACCAGCAGGAAGACATAGGCCGGACCGCTGCCCGACAGGGCCGTGACGGGATCCATCAGCGCCTCGTCGTCGGCCCACAGGACCTGGCCGACCGCTTCCAGCAGCTCGTGACAGCGCGTCTTTTCCGCCGCCGTCACGCTGGCCGCCGCGGTGGCGACAGTGACGCCCTGACGGACCGCTGCCGGCGTGTTCGGCATGGAACGCACCAGTTTCGCCGCATGACCGAGACGGGCAGCGAAATAGCCGAGCGTCTTGCCGGCGGCGATCGACAGGAAGACCGTCCCTTTTGCGGCAAAGCGTCGGAGATCGACCAGCGTCTCGTCCATCGACTGCGGCTTGACCGCCAGCACGACGATCTCGGGTACCTCTTCCACCTCGGCCGAGGAGGAGACGACGCGCACGCCGGCATGCCGCGGACGGATCGCCTCGACCGGCTCGGCGACGACGATGTCGGCGGCCGGCAGGCCGCGCGCCAGCCAGCCGTCGAGCATCGCGCCGCCCATCTTGCCGCATCCGATCAGCAGCAGCTTGCCCATCGCCTCAGCGCCCCTTGAACCGGGGCGTCCGCTTCTCGCGGAAGGCGGCCGCGCCCTCCTTGCGATCCTCGGAATTGGCGATCGTCTCGAGCTTGTAGCGCTCCGGCACGAAGCCTTCGGCCGGGCCGCGCGGCAGGGTCTGGTTGGCGAAGTCGCGCAGCGTGCGAATCACCAGCGGCGCGGACTCGGCAATCACCTTGGCCATCCGGCGTGCCTCGGCGCGCTCCTGGCCCAGCGGCACCACCTTGTTGACGAAGCCCACGTCGTAGGCCCGCTTCACCGAAATCTCCTCACCGAGCAGCAGCAGCTCCATCGCGACCTTGTGCGGCATGCGCGAGACGATGCCCGGCATCAGGCCGCCGAACACGCCCACCTTGGCCTCAGGGTACATGAACTTGGTGGTATCGGCAGACACCATGAGGTCACACGTCATCACGAGACAGATACCGCCGCCGATGACCCAGCCCTGGGTGGCGGCGATGACCGGCTTGGTGAGCGCGTGGCTGACATGCGGCACCGCCTTCCACATGGCGGCCGGCGGATTGTGCAGATCGGCGCCGACGCAGAAGGCCGGGCCGTCGGCCTGCAGCACGGCGACCTGGTCGTCGCCCGCCTCGAAGGCGCGGTAGGCGTCGTAGAGCCCGTCGCACAGCTCCTGCGTGAGCGCGTTGCGCTTCTCCGGGCGCATCATGGTGATGGTGGTGATACCTTCGCTCGACTCGACTTTGACCAGACTCACGGCGTCCTCCAGTGCTTCTTGCGCCGGATGCTACCAGCCGACCATACTCGCCGCATCAGGAGACCTGTCATGCAAACCCGCAATCCCTTCATCGACGACCTCACCAAGGTGGCCAACGGCGCGATGGGCGCGCTGACCGGCATGAAGGACGAGGTCGAAGCCCGCTTCCGCGACCAGATCGCGAAGATCCTGGACGGCATGGACATCCCGCGTCGCGACGAGTTCGACGCCGTGAAAGCGATGGCCGCCAAGGCACGCGAGGAGAACGAGGAGCTCAAGAAGCAGATCGCCGAGCTGCAGGCGAAGCTCGCCGGACCGTCCAGCCCGGAAGCCTAGACTGCGACGGGCTTGCAGACCTCATAGCGCCCCGACCGACTTCAGGTAGAGGTCGCTCGCTTCCTTCGTCACCCGGCCGGCCTTGCCGTCGGCGATCAGGCGGCCGTCGACCTTCGTCACCGGCGTGACGCCACCGAGCGTGCCGGTCACGAAGGCTTCGTCGGCGGAATAGACCTGCGCGAGCGTGAAGTCGCATTCCTTCGCCACGTTGCCGGCCGCGCGCCAGGCGTCGATCACGTTCTGCTGCGTGATGCCCTTGAAGCTGTAGAGGCTCGTGGAGGTCCAGAGTTCGCGACCGCGCACGATGAAGAAGTTGGTCGAGTTGCAGGAGGCCACGAAGCCGCGCGGGTCGAGCATCAGCGCCTCATCGGCGCCGGCCTTGATGGCCTGGATCAGCGCCTGGATCAAATTCAGCCGCGAGTGCGAGTTGAGGCGCAGGTCGAACTGGTCGGGCTGGGTCGTGCGGAAGGTCGAGGTGAAGAGCGCGTAGCCCTTCGCCTTGGCCTCGGGGATCGGCGTCTTGTATTCGGCGACGCAGACGATGGTCGCCTTGCCGATCACGAAGCGCGGATCCTGGTTGGGCGTCTTCTTCAGGCCGCGCGTGATCATGAGCCGGATGTGGGCGCCATCGGTCATGCCGTTCTTCGCCAGCGTATCGGTCACCACCTTCGTCACGCCGGCGCGGTCGAGCCCGATGTCGAGATCGATCGAGCGCGCGCCCTCGAACAGGCGGTCGAGATGGGCCTCCAGGCTGATCAATTTGCCCTTCACGAGGCGCAGCCCTTCCCACACGCCGTCGCCCAGCACGAAGCCCGAATCGAACACCGAGACGCTGGCCTCGTTGCGCGGGGCGAACGCGCCGTTCACGTAGACCAATACCTGGTCGTTGCGCGCATCGGCCTGATAGGCCTGGGCGCTCGCCTGTTCCGTCGTCATGGCTGTTTCCCTAGAAGCTGAATTGCTTGTGGCTGGCGAGGAAGGCGCGGGTGCGGTCCTTCTTCGGATTCTTGAGGACCTCGTCCGGCGTGCCCTGCTCGTGGATGGCGCCGTCGGCCAGGAAGATCACGCGGGTCGCGACGTGGTAGGCGAAGCCCAGCTCGTGCGTCACCAGCATCATGGTGCGGCCTTCCCCGGCGAGCGCGAGGATGACGTTCAGGACTTCACCGACCAGCTCGGGATCGAGCGCCGAGGTGGGCTCGTCGAACAGCAGCAACTCGGGGTCCATGGCGAGCGCGCGGGCGATGGCGACCCGCTGCTTCTGGCCGCCCGAGAGATGCGCGGGATAGGTGTCCGCCTTCTCGGCAAGGCCGACCCGTGCCAATTCCGTCCGCGCCCGTGCCTCGGCTTCCGGCCTGGGCATCCCGCGCACGGTGCGCAGCCCCTCCATCACGTTGCCGATCGCCGTCATGTGCGGGAAGAGATTGAACTGCTGGAAGACCATGCCGACCCGCTGGCGCACCTGGATCAGCTCGCTTTCGCGATAGGTCCGCTCGCCGGCCTTGCCCTCGCGGCCCAGCACCTGGCCGTCGAGCGCGATCGTGCCGCCGCCCGGTCGCTCCATGAAGTTGAGGCAGCGCAGCAAGGTGCTCTTGCCCGAGCCCGAGGCGCCGAGGATGGCGATGCGCTCGCCGCGCGCCACCTCGAGGTCGATGCCGCGCAGCACGTCGGTCGCGCCGAATCGCTTGGTGAGGCCGGCGACCTTCAGGATCGTCATTCGTCCCTCTTCAGCCGGCGTTCGAGGAAATAGCTGAACTGCACCAGCGGCCACAGGAAGACGAAGAAGATCACCGCAACGGCAGTATAGGCCTCGATCGGATTGTAGTTGAGCGAGGCGATCAGCTTGCCCTGCTGCAGCAACTCGACATAGGCGACCGCCGAGGCCAGCGTCGACATCTTGAAGATCTCGATGGCGCGGTTGGTCAGCGCCGGCAGCATGCGCTTCAGCGCCTGGGGCAGGATGATGCGCCGCATCGCCTGCCCCCAGCGCATGCCGAGCGCCCGCGCGCCGTCCCACTGGCCGGTCTCGATCGACTGGATGCCGCCGCGATAGATCTCGGCCGAGAAGGCCGCCGAATTGAGCGAGATGCCGAGCGAGGCGGCGGCCAGAGGGGAGATCTGGAACGGCAGCAGGATCGGCAGGGCGAAGTAGAACCACAGGATCTGCACGAGCACCGGCGTGTTGCGGAAGAACTCGACGAAGATCGTGGCCGGGATGTGGAGCCAGCGATTGCGCGAGTAGCGGCCAAGCCCGACGATCAGGCCGAGGCTGAGCCCCAGCACCAGGCAGATCGCGAAGATGCGCAGCGTGCCGGCCGCGCCGACCAGCAGCGCATCGGTGTTGTCGAGGACGGAGGCGAAATCCCAGCGCATCAGTGCAC
>CAZPOS010000026.1:0-35651 GCA_964588065.1 uncultured Reyranella sp. | reverse complement strand
TCAGCACCAGGAAGCGCGCTTCGATCTCCGGCCCGCTCGTGGTCGGCTCGACCAGATGCAGACCGCGCGCCAGCAGGAACGGGTACCCCTCGACGAAATCGGTGATTCGGAACCGCTGCACGCCCTGGCAGACGATGTGATGGTTGCCGTCGGGCGTCGTCACATAGCGCAGGATGTTCACGACCGTGCCGACGGGATGCAGGTCGGCCGGCACCAGCTCTTCCTTCGCCGGGTCGCGCTGCAGCACCAGCAGGATCTGGCGCTGTTCGCGCACGGCCTGCTGGATGGCGGCGACCGACGAGGGCCGGCCGACGCTGATCGGGAACACCATCTCGGGGAACAGCACGAGGTCGCGCACCGGCACGACGATCAGCGCGTCGGACGGCAGCGGCTTGGTCTCGGGCTTGGTTTCGGCTTTCGCACTCACGGGCTGCATCACGTCATCCTGCGGGCTCATGGCTGCCTCCGCACGCTGGCCTTGGCCAGGGTCACGACGAGGCAACCGTTCGCCTCGAAGCGTCGCACCTCGCCATACACACCGGGTGGAAGCGCCACCCGACGCTCGAAGCGGCCCTGTGGCAGCTCCATGCGATGGATCTTCGCCGTGCGCAGCTCGGCGGGGACGGTGCGCTCGCCCGACAGGATCAGCGTGCCGTTCTCGATCACCGCCTCGACCGTCTGCACGTCGACGCCCGGCAGCGCCGCCAGGATCAGCACCTCGCGCTCGGTCTCCAGCACGTCGACCGGCGGCTCCCAGTTGGCGCGCAGCCGGCCCGCCGTCTGGGGCCGGAATACCTGGCCATGCAGCCGTTCGGCCTGCGCCAGCATCTGCAGCGCTTCCGACCACATCCAGTCTCTGGGATCGCCTCTTTTCATGAACCCGGGCCTCCAAACCCGTTGCCAATGTGGGAATTGGGAGGGGCGGCGGCAACTACCGTGTCCGGCCGGGCACCAGGGCAAGCCAGAGCGAGATCACGGTCGAGCCGATGGCCAGCGCCTGCAGCAGCGACAGCGGCTCGTGCAGGATCAGGATCCCGCTCACGATCGCCACGATGGGAATGGCGATCGAGGAGAGCGCTGCCACCTGCGCCGGCAGCAGCTTCACCAGGGTGAACCAGACCATGGTGCCCAGCGCCATCGGGATGGCGCCGGTATAGATCGTGGCGACCAGAGCCTTGGTCGACGGCCAGTGCGTCGGCAGCCCGTCGAAGACCAGCGCGCCCAGCGCCACCGGCGGCAGGGTGATGACGATCTGCCAGAAGGTGAGCGAGGGACCCATCCCCGACCAGTTGGTGCGTTTCACCACGAAGGTGCCGACCGCCCAGCAGAAGCCGGCCAGCAGGCCCCAGAACAGGCCGAGCGGCGCGGTGGCGTAGCTCTGGAAGTTCGGGATCATCAACGCAGCCACGGCGCCGGCGCCGATCGCCAGCGCCGCCAGCAGGCGGCCCGTCAGCTTCTGGCCGAACACGAGGAAGCCCAGCAGCGCCACCCAGAGCGGCATCGTGTAGGCCAGCACCGAGGCATGGCCGGAGGGGACATGGAGCACGGCCAGCGAGGTCGCGATGTTCCAGATGCCGATGTTCATCGCCGAGGCGAGGAAGAGTGCCGGCCATTTGCCGCGGGGAACGGCGAAGCTCTCCCGGCGCACCAGCAGGATCGCGGTCAGCACGATCGCGGCCGTCGAGAGGACCAGGGTGCGGAACGTCAGGACCGGCAGCTCGTCGAGCGCGATCCGGAACAGCGGCCAGTTGGTCCCCCAGACGAGGGTGAGCGCGCCGAGCAGCGCCAGCACCTTGGGCGATACGCTTGTCATCGACAGGGCAGGGTCAGGCCTGCGGCTCTTCCGGCGCCTGCAGGATGCAGCCCTCGATGCGCCAGCTGCCGTCGGCCTGCCGCGACATCGGATAGAGGGCGGTGACCGGCCGCCCGTCGGGACCGACCAGGTGGACCTTCTGCGTCGGCATCCCCTCCAGGGTGACGATCTCGCCGAACTCGACGGCGCGCGGCCGGTAGACCGGGCGGTAGCCCTGCCGCACCATGTCCATGAACGTGTCCGGAGACCCGAACATCCCCTGGATGGCCGGCGAGGCATAGCCGAAGGCCGCCGCGCCGTCGTCGCGCCGGAAGGCCTCGATCTGGCGCTCGATGACGTCGCGGATGGCGCCCCGGTCGGGCCCGGACAGCGGCGCCTGCGTTTGGGCCTGCGCCGGCAGCGCCAGGGCGAGGAGTGCGCCAAGCAGGGCGAGGAAACGCAGGACCATGGCGTCACTCTACGCCCGCGAGGGTGGTGGCGCGACACGCGCGATGCGCGGCCGGGCTGTGAAATCGGGAAATCCGCCCGCCAGGCGGACCGACGGCGGTTTCCGGACCCGGAAACCGCCAGGGCGGCGCCCGGTCGCAGCCGAAAAAGGTGTCACGACTCGGCTTGCATCGCCGGGGCAGTTTGAATAGGGTGCGCCCCTCTTCGCCGGACCTCTCGGGGATCGGCCGTGCGCCCGTAGCTCAACTGGATAGAGCATCTGACTACGAATCAGAAGGCTGGAGGTTCGACTCCTTCCGGGCGCGCCATTTCTCCTTTGTAAACACAGCCTTTCAACGCCACTAGCCGGTCATGATGACTGCGGCAGAGGTGGCCGGAAGCCACCCGGTAGCCACGAAGAATTTTTGCTGTCGGCGTGGCCTTGGGTGCTACTTGGCGGATTTCGCGCAGGTTGCTGTACCGGCCCCCGAGCTGATCCGTCGGTCGAAAAATTTGGCGGCTGTGGCTACCCAGGGCTCAAACGTCAATCAATCAGTGGGATCGGCACAACGTCGCCGCGCGCCAACCGACCAAGAGTTCCGCAGTCAGGGCAGTTGGAATCGCGGCGAGGTTCGACGAACCGTGCGCTACGCTCCAGCGGCCGGGTCTGAACTGTGCCTTGGAAAGCGCCCCTAGCAGTCAGGCCGGTCATGTAAAACATGAAGTCGTTGGTTGCTTGGGAGGCGCTTAGGGCGTTCAGCGTGATGACGCTGGGTGCGGACGCGTCGTCGCCGTCCACATAGCGTTGTGCGTCCAGCATCGATCGCGGCACGCTCTCCTCACGAAGGCGGATTGAGCTGACCGCCTGATTGCAGAGCAGGCAACCACCTAACGGCGTCACCAAACGCGCTGCGGTGTGGACGTTTACGATCGCGCCGGTTGCCGGATCAGCCTGGATGCGGGTGCCGAGCTGCACGCCGGGGATCAGAAACTGATGGACCAGAGCGTTGAACAGGCGTCGGGCGCGGTGCCCGTCAGCGGCCAAGAAGATGTAGTCGCACGTCTTCAAGGCTTCGACGACAGCACGTTCTTCCATAGATGAACAGTGGCGTTCAATACGCGCATTGCGGTTAGCGCGGTGAATTACGCGGGCAGCGAGGTCGACCTTGCGCGTCGCGAGGCGAGAACCAAGCCTGCGCAACCAGACTGGACGCCTCTCGGCGACCATCCAGCTCATGGCGTCCCAGTCCGTGGCGTCGACTAGGCGCGGCAGGTTGCTAGGCTGCACCCGGTCTGGATCAACCAAGACGAACGCTCCAACTCCGAGTCGGCCTAGTAGCTCGACGAGCAGAGAACCCACGCCGCCCAGACCAACGATGCCGACCCGACTATGTGCAAGGATGTCCTGCCCCTTCATGCCGAAGAGGCGTACCTGCCGGTCGTAGCGCGGCCCTGCGTTGCGTCGGTGGGAATCTGGTGCTGGGGTCAGGACGCGCCGCGCGGCGCCAACGACCACCATCCGCCCGACGGACATGCGAACGTTGCCCGGAAACCAGATATCGCCGGCCACCGCGTCAGGCGCAAAGACAAGGGAGCCGACTGGCATGCCTTCGACCAAATCGAGAAGGGCGGGGAAGCCGCGTTCGTGCGATTCTAAGTCGACATCGGAGAAGGCGACCGAATCCCGGCCGCCGTGATTGTGAACGGCGAGATAGACTAGCTTTTCATCGCGGCAATGCCTGGCCTGCTGGGCGACGAAGCGGGCGAGCATCATTCGGTATCCCCGGTTTCCCGGAACCCAATCCTTGCCTTCCGCGGCCGGCACCAGTGTCCGCGCCGTCAGAACGGGCCCGGTTGTAGTCTGCAAAAGGCCGGCCTGAATGACGGCGCCGTGCTCGTCGCCATCGCCAGGGAACAGGTGCGCCATCAGTTCGTCGAACATTGGCTGCGCCATGCGCAGTTCACATTCCGGGGTCATCGTTGGGACATCCATTTGAGTACGGCCAAGAGCTTGAGCAGCGGAGACTCCTGCTTCCAGCAGGATGTGTTGCGCTGACGGCGGGAGACCATCACGGCGGGGCGGGGGCTGACGCCCGACGCGCCACCTGCCGGGAAGGTTTGTCCGGAGTGGAATGGCGGCATCAGCTGTCGGCCATCGGCAAAGGACAGGTCCGGGCGGACGTGGAACGGGTAGGTGTCATCCTCTGGACAAGCGTTGGATAGGAAAAAGCCCACCCACGTGGTCGCCTGCCCGAAGGGCGACCCGAGAGGGACGTCTTCGATCACGACATGAGCGCCGCCGCAGTGCGAGGGAAACACATGCAGAGGGAGTTGCGAGAAGTGATCTCGCAACTCTCCGATGGCGGCCTTAACTCCCGCCCGCATTTCGACCATCTTAGCTGTCCTCGTGATTGTCGACCGCGCCGAAGCGCTCCCCGCCGCGGATGAAGACACGATCTTCGTCCCCGATAATACGGGTCGTTCCGCCCTCACCCTCGAGATCGAGAACGAAGTCCGGTTTGATCTGTACGCCCTGGGCGATGGCGTCGGCCTTGATCTGCGCGCCTGTGTGCCAGCCGCGAGAGATCTGGACCGGCTTGGTGTTGACCTTGATCTCCACCTTGAGGCGCTTGACGACGTTGAGCCGCTCAGCGCCGGGAGAATTCAGGTCGATCTCGGCGCCGTCGTCGATGATGGTGTCGCCACCCCCGCCGTCCAGGCTCAGGACCTGATCCGGACCAATGCCGTGGATTTCTCGCAGTTCGGCCTCACCGATCGCGCCGGCGCCCCACTCATAGCCACGACCCTCGACCGAAAATCGATAGATGCGGTCGCTCAGAAAGGCCCGGAACACCGGCACACGGGACCGTAGATCGACCTTCTCTTCCAGGCCGATCGAGACGGTACCGCGGTCTTTGATCTCGATCAGGGTGTGCTGGTCCGCCGGATCGTGCCGCGACTGGGTCAGGATTTCCTCACCGTCGATTCGGTCGTCGGTATTGGGATAGGTGTGGCGATTGACGACGAAGCGGAAGTGACCTGCGGGTCGGTCTCCGACATCGTGCGGCTTCTCAGTGCTCATGGCTTTGCTGCCCTCTGTCAGTGGCCACAGCGAAATTGCCGGGCCGTACAGGAGAGGGATCGTTTGAGCAGGCGAACCCGGAAGCGGTGTCCGAAATTAAACGTCAGCGTCGAGCGGCGCCGGACACAGAAAGAAATAGCGACAGCGGGGGCATTCCCAATCGCTGGGGTTCGGTGGGTATTCGCCGCGGGCGATAGCCTCCACGAAGGCCGCGCTGCTCGCCAGCCTGTTCCGCCGCTTGGCGTTGGTTTGGGTGACGGCCGTGGTGGCGCCATCCACGAGGTGGAACGTCTCGACGCGCCCCGGCGAGCCGGCTTGTGCGGCGACAGCCTCCAAGAGCAGGGCGTTGCCGAGACGGTCTGCTTCGCTCTTGCTCAGCCTTCCGCCCTTGATCGTCCTGAAGATTTTCCCGTCCGGGCTGGCTAGTACCTGATCGACATGCAGACGGATCGCGACCCCGCGGACGTTAAGGGTCAGATCGACGCCGTGCTTTAGCTCGCCGCTAGCCAAGACGGGTTTGAGGTGCTGCAGCATGTTTTCGACTAAGCGGCGATAGGGCTGTTCAAAGATGTGGCCGACCATATCGCTGGCCGCCCAAGCCCGCTCGAATGCGTTCGACATCTGATCGAGGCTGAGTGGCGTCGATGAAAGCCGGGCTTCTTCTATCACCGCCATCAGGCACTGATGGGCCGACAGATAGACGCTTGCCGGGGAGTCGCCACGCAGGCGCGCCACCTGCTCATAATAGAACCGCCGCGCGCAGCGCTCGTAGCGTTCGAGGTCCCGCGCGCTGAGGATTGCCGGCGGCGCGAGTTCCACCAAGCGCGAGGGCGCGAGCGGGTGCGCCGTTCGGCCGATCGCCTCCGAAGCGGGTGGCGAGGGGAACGAGAGCCCAGGACGCGATAAGAAAGCTGACGGGTTTGCATTGCGCCCGTTGTTCGACGTCGGGCGATAGAGTCGCAGATGGCTTCGGGCACGCGAGAGCGCCACAAAAAACAGGCACTCCTCTTCGGCCGCGTGACCGTCGCTTTCGGCCGGCTCCTTGATGAGGCCGGCCGGCGGGGGACACCGCTCATTGCGATTGGGCGCCGGCATCGCGCCGGCGCGTAGACCCGCAAGATGGACGGCCTCGAACTCCAGGCCCTTGCTCGCGTGCACAGTCAGAAGTTGGACGCCGTCCAGATGGGAGAGTTCGTCGGGTAAGCGACGCAGATCGCGGTCGTCGGCCAGCAGGACCATGTGCCGCACTCGATCGAGACCTCGGGCGATGGGCGACCGATGACCATGCAGGGGCATGGAGCGCATCGCCTCTATCAACTGCCGAACGGCCACGCGGCGCATATCGTCTCGGGGCGCCTGTCCCTTGAGGAGGACGGCAAGATAGTCGCTGCGCTCGAACAGATACTCCATGAGCACTAGCCAAGGAGTGTTTCCCGCGTGAAATGATGCGAGGTGTTGCGCCAGCAGCGCCAAAGCCCGGCGGCCGCGCTCTGACAGACCACCGACGGACTCTAGCCGTCTTAGTCGGTCGAGAACCCGGCTTTCATCGGTCCGTGCGCTGGCGTGAAGCGCTAGGACATCTGCGATCGGCACGCCGTACTCGGCGAAGCGTCCAACCCTCAGCAGGGTCGATCCGCTGCCTGCGACCAGAGCTAACAGGGAGAGAAGATCGCGAACTTCAGGGCGGTCGAAGAGAGGGCCGAGATAGAGCACCGGGAGCCCTCGCGCCTCGAGCGCCTCGCCGATCCTGGCGAGGGATCCGTTGCTGCGGGCTAGCGCAGCTTGATCCTGAAGGGCGACGCCGTCTCGTTCGAGCGCGCGAATTGCGCCGGCGAGGTGGTCCATTTCGGCTTCGCCGTCGTTGGCGGCCAAGGCGGTCGGCGGGCTCCCGACTTCTCCGCGATCAGCCCTCAGGCGCAGCGGCAGCGCGTAGCTCGACACGGCCATGTCGTTACCGAAAGCGACGAATGCATCGACGATCCGTTTGCTTGACCGGTAGTTGACCCTTAGCTGATCGCGCTTCGATTGCGGATACCAAGTCCCGAAGCGCGCCATATTGGCGGTCGAGGCGCCACGAAAACGGTAGATCGATTGGCGGGCGTCGCCGACAACCCACAGGTTTCTGCCATCGCCTACGAGCCCCTTCACGAGCATCGCGCTGGCGTGGTTGATGTCCTGATACTCGTCGACGTGAACCCATTTGAACCGGCCTCGGAGGGCGTCGGCAAAAGTCGGACTCGCCTGCAGCTTCAAGGCGGGCAGCATGACGAGGTCGCCGTAGTCGACGGCGCCGAGTTCGGCCAGCTTGGCCTGATACGCCTTATATACTAGAGCGACTTCTTCGGCCTTGGCCGCCTCAAGCCGATCTTCATCCTGGCCGGTCAACTTTGCGGCCTTCGTCATGTTTGCGGCTAGGGATGCGTAGGCCTCCGGCCCGACGAGTTCGTCTTTGGCGCGGGAGATAGCCCGAAAGATGTCTCGCAACGCCAGGGCCGGCTCGAACAGGTTCTGAAGATGAACAATCGGAAGGACCGGAAGCGTGTCCTCCATCAAGTTGATAGCCTCGCTTCCGTCGATCAGTCGGGGATCCTCACCTTTGCCGAAGATATCGTGGTACTTGCGCAGCAACTCCAGACCGAAGGCGTGGAAGGTGCCCGTCCAGATGTTCGCGGCGCCGGCGCCGACTTTGGCGGATACGCGGTCGGCAATTTCTCCGGCGGCCTTGTTGGAAAAGGTCAGAGCTAAGATCTCATCCGCTTGGGCTTCGCCGCGAGACAGCAGTTCAGAAATCCGGTCGACGAGGGTGCGGGTTTTACCTGTTCCGGGGCCTGCCTCTAGGAGGAAGGCCTCTCCGCGATGATCGGCGGCTGATTGCTGTGAGGGGTCTAGTGGTCGTGAGGGGCGCGGCGACGTCGGCTGTGCGACCGGAACTTCCGGCAGCAACAGGGCGTCGGTCAATTGCTGGAAGACGGTTTCGCGGCGAAGCCCCAGCTTTGTCGCCATGGCCTGGGCTCTTTCGCCATTCTTGAACATGCGCCGCGCCAAGGTGCGGGGAAGGAGAAGTTCGCGCGCGAAGGCGTTCGCCTGTGCCTCCCGACGCTCTTTCACACCGTACGCTTCGACACGCTGGACCGGGTCGCCGGGGCCGGGCGTGTCATAGCTTTCCCAAACCGGAACCTGGGGTGCGTCGTGGACGACGAAGTGACCGATCTCATGTGCGGCTACTTCCGCCTTTTCGGCCACCGATAGCGCCTTGCTCACCAGGACGAGATTGAGCTGACGGTTCAGAAGCCCCAAGGCGCCGGCGAGGCTGGCGTCATCGGGCTCTAGTTCTTCATACGCCAGGTCGCAGACCTTCAGCACGCTAGCGACGACGGTGGGTGCATCGAGTTCGGAAAGTGCAGGGTCGGCCTTCAGCCGAAGTGCGGTGGCTAGCCTCCGAATGGTACCGAAGTTCTCCACGATCCTACTCGGCTAGACTCAACCATTTGTCGCGCTGCTCGGTCGACATGTCCGTGCTTCGGATCGCTGCGGCGAATGAAACTTTCTTACTGGCCGCGGGGCGGACCGTCGTCCTGTAGTCCGCTATCGCTAGCGTCGGCTGGCGGTCGAGGAAGGCAAGCAGGTCAGCGGCGTCGACATTTAGATGAGCGGCGAGCGACCGTATGAGCGCTAGTGGAATGGTCGTCGCATCTATCACGCGCTGACACAGCTTCGCGAATAGGGAGAAAGGCAGGTCGCAAAGAGTGGCGAGCGCGCGCAGATCATTCGGCGTCTTGCCGAAGAAAGGGTCACGTACCGGCGCGCCTGTGATCAAGGCCTCGGGGAGAGCGGCTGGCGATCTGGGGTGTTCCGTTGTTGGGGCATCCTCTTCGCACATAACGCACCATTCAAGCGCGAACGATAAAATGTCGGCTTCGAACTCTGGCGCCCGCTCAATCGCCGCTCGAACGGCCTTGCTAGACATGTCTGTCTCGGTCGCCAAAGTCAGGAGCAACTCAGATAGCTCGTCGTTGGCTGCGGGGCGCGAGGTCATTGGTCGGCCTCCAACGAACGAGCCACCTTGGCCACGGCGTTCTTCAGATAGGTGCGGACCTGGCGGCCGCTAACCTTCATGAGGGTCTCGATCGTCACCTTCTTCTTATCGATGGACTCTATTTCAAGTCCCATCACGTGATGAGCGTACATAGCTTTATATTCCTTGTCGGTCAGCAACGCGCGGACGCGAACGAGTTCAGCTTTCACCTCGGCTTCTGTCATCTGCAGACCGTGCGATCTGAAAATGTGTTCATCCAGCGGGTCGGTGGCAACAATGCCTTCATCCTCGGAGCCGAAAGCCTGTATGGCGGTTTCAACCTGGTCCTGGGTGATGGAGCGGCGGATGGCGTCGGCGGTGAGCGCGCGAATGGCAAGGACGAACTGAGCCTCGAATATGTCGAGGTTATCTTTCCCGGCCATTAGCCGCGCGAGGAACTCGTCGCGAACCCGCGCCACGACATCGTCGCGGCGATGCACTGGGATGTGTCCCGTGTGACGGCGCGTAATCCGTTCCGCTCGCTCCAGCAGGCTCGTTACGAGCGCTGGATGCCTTAAATGGCGGGCGAAATAGACTAGGCAGCCGTTCGAGGCGGACGAACTCGACTTAACAAGGCTCGCGAGTGGGCGATCGATCGCAGCCGCGATTTCCTGTTCAATCGCATCGGGTCGAACATAAAGGCCTCCATCCTTCTTAAGCCGCGTCAGCGGTCGCACGGGCGATGCACTTAGTGATATTGTCTGGCGGTCGTGCATCGCATTCACAGGCAGGTATCGCGCGAGGAGGGGTAACCCGGAAGAACGTCGCACGTTTTTTCTGGTTTCTGCAACTAGCTTGCAACTTACGCGCGATTCGTAGTCGCCCTAGGCGCCATCAAAGGTGATTTGGGAGCTGTCTGTTTCCACGGATCTTGCCGGGCTGGCCTGCGCGCTACCTTCAATGCGGCGATCCGTAGTCGGGGGGGGGGGGGCGGTATTGGGGGCGAATGCCCAAGCCATGCCACGGACCATTAAGGCGCCCAGATCAATCCGCCCCGAACATCTCCCGCGTCGCCCGCACCTTGCCGCTCAAGATGTCGGCCACGTTGACCATCGGGTAGCCGATCGGCGTGTTGGCGCTTTCCTCCCACGCCTGGACAACCATATCCCGCACCGCCTGGGCGCCGGCCGCCAGCCTCGTTGTCGCGTACGCAATGCCGCGCGGGTCGGCCTTCTTGAAGCCGCCCTCCTTCTCCAGCGCATACAGCGGCTCCACTTGAGCGAGGCTAGCCAGGAGAAGCGCCTTGGCCCGCTCCTCAATCGAGCAGCCGCACGGCCGATATGGGCCGACCTCTGCCGCTACGGCGCCGCGCTGCAGGTTGCGCTTCACGAACTCGCCTTCGAAGTGGGCGTGGATCTTCTTCGTCGTGTAGCCGTTCGGGTTCGGATAGTTGCCCCAGCCGTTGTAATGGACCGAGACATGCAGGGGCTGAGAGGCGTCGCCGCCGTAGTGGCTCCAGACGCCCAGGTCGCGGATAGTCAGCTTCTCCCGCAGCCGGAGGTCGGCCTCGAACCACGCTCGCTCCTCGGGCGTCTCTGCCGTCTCGATCGCCTTCGTCAGCGCCCGCCAATAGGCGAAGTCCTTGCGGAGCTGCTGAAAGCCATCGATGATCGAATACGGCAGGTACCCCGCTTTGTATTGCGTCTTGCCGCCGGCGCGCAGGAGCGTGTCGTACTCCTCGCGGGTGGTTGGCAGCTTATCCAACGGCAAGATTCCCTCGACGGAGCCATCGTCCGTAAGGTCGATGTAGTGGCCAGGATCCCGCTCGGCGTCGTGGGTCTTTCCTGCACCCTTGGAGCGGTCGAGCTCGCGCCCCATGACGGCGATCTCGGCCGCGGCCTCCGGGGTGCGGATGAACGCTGGCACGCTGTCCGGCAGCCTCTCAATCGCGATGCCGCTGACCCATTCGTGGCCGGTGGCGCCCCATGCCCGCGCCTCAGCGCTGGGGAGCAGGATGCCCAAAGCGAGGACCGCGGCCGCAGGTTGGATCCAGAAACGCACTTGCTCTCCCCGCCTCTCCCGGTGGTAAGCTTTCACTCTAGTACGACCGCCTTGGGGGAGGCTATGCGCAGATTCGCTCTGGTCGTTGCGCTGCTGAGTTCGCCAGCTTTTGCGTTCGACCATACGCCTTGGCTGGACCGGCCTGACCCGCCGGCAGCGTCAGCGCTGCTCGACGAAATGCAGCCCGCCCAGAGCCAACGATGCTGCAAGCACTGCACGAAAGGCCAGCCATGTGGCGACAGCTGCATCAGCACCAAGAAGCGGTGTAAGAGCGCCCCAGGGTGCGCATGCTAGTCGAGAAGGCGTCCAGATGGCTCGGCCACAGCGGCGTTAGTGGTGATCTGGGAGAAGATTTCATGCAGCGCTCAAGCTCGCGCGTCTCTATCAAGATGCTCGAACGGCTAGTCTAAGACTAGGAGACGCTAGGCAGCGGCGGTAACCGCGGCGAAGGACTGTCAGCGTGAGGTGGCCGGTTCCTCTCGTGGGGAGCCGCCACCGGCGGCTCCATTCACTCGAAGCTCTCGCAGCCGGCGCTTCCGCTAGCGGGCGCCCCGAAATGACGCCCGCTAGTTTCATTGCCGAAGAAGGCTGACTCAACGCTCGCTTAGCGCCTATTTGTTCGGGTCGGCAGGATACCAATCGTGCGGGCGACCGCGGTACCTTGGGGACGTCTTTTTCGTTGTGATCGAAACGCTGGTGATGTTGGGCACGCCGGGGCCGGGGAATGTCTGCCAGTGCTCATTGCCGCGGCCTCCGGGGGCCGGCGATTCGCACCAGACGTAGTACTCACCTGTTCCAACGACTCGGTCCGCCGACTTGAAGACCGCACGAACCTTCAGGTGCATCGGACGCCAAGGTCGACCATTGCTAACCTTCATCGTAATAGTGCCGCTGTCGTTCAGCCAGAAGTCCACGAACTGGCTGCGGTCGTCGTTGAAGAAGGCGTGGTGGCCGCTGGTATCCCTGGCGTGGGCCGGTTCAGCTTGAAGAACGAAGGGGCCCGTAGCGGCAGCGACGGCGAGGCCTCCGAGGAAGCGGCGGCGATTGAGGGTCGGAGCCGGAGACACTCTCGGCTGAAGCAAAGTCTTCATTGGGGACCTCAGTGTTTGATCGTCGAGCAATTTCGACGGCCGCACCGTATCGCCCCCTCTAACCGATTGTTACGACACGCTTTTTGACGGTTGACCCGACATGTGTCCAGACAACTAGCGAGTGGTTTGTCACCCGCTGTCACGCCGGACATCTCAAGCTTCCAATGTCCTTATTTTTGCCTACGGGTCGCAGTATGTGTGGCAGGCCTAACGTGAGGTTGTGGATATGAGCTTCGTGCCGATGGTGTTCGAGCTTAGAGACTGCCTTGGCTCCTGGGAAAAGGTCGCAGAGGCGCTGGGTTACAGCACGCGTCAGCCCAGCCGCATTCAAGTGCCAGGATACGGTGCTGGACGGATCTGTCCTATAGCGCGCCGTGAGGTCGAGCGACTCCTTGAGGCATACCGGCCGTTCCCATTAGGAGATCTGTACAGGAAGTCCCGAGAGTGGTTGGTCGCCGAAAAATCTCGGCCAGGCAGCGACGACCTTAGGCGTTGCCTGGAAATCCTCGACGGGTACCTGGCTCAGCTTCGCCCCGCGGATGAAACGCAAGAGATGGAACACCACTACATGTGCATGATGGTGGCGGTGTCGAAGGCGCTGCATCACGGCCGCAAGTCTGGCTGGTTCGGAGACTGCACTGCCGCTCACCTCGTCTGTGCCCAAGAACATGCCGAGGCAGGCCTTCGGCTGGCCGAGGCATCGCGCGCTAAGAAATGCAATGAAGATCGTGTGGCCCGGCTGCAGGCGATCTTTTTCGTAAATTGGATCATGCTGATCCTCGAGCAGTCCAAGCTGGGAGAGAAGAATCTTTTCAGCGTGAAGCTGAAACTCGAACACGGCAAGCAAATCCTCCGTGCCGAGAACGCTCTGGTGCGGCTGAAATGCTTTGTCAGCGAGTTCCCGTTCTTGTGGCAGGCCGTCTACAATGGGTTGGAGGTGGCTTCCACCCTCAACGCCGATGCAGATGCGATCTGGTTTTACACGCGCCTTAAGTCACTCGACCCTGGCTTCCAGGACTTCGACTATTCGCCAGGTGAAGTTCTTTCTATCTCGAGAGAGGAGGGGATGAAGTACTTCCACGACAAGTACCGTCAGAAGTTTCACACGCCTAACAAAGGAACTGGAAAATGAGTCTCAAACACTGGATCTTGGCGGCCGTTCTTGTCGCATGCTCTTCGGCGCCTGTGCTCGCCGCTATGGGGACAAGCGTATAGTGGTTTCACGCACCTAAGAGGCACAACGCTCGGCGGAAGCCGAGCGTTTCCATTTGCGGACGCGCGATATTCAGGGCCTCGGGCGAAGATGACGGGGTCGTTGGGCGCCCGAATTGTCTGGTGACCTTGAAGCACCCCTCGTCGCGCGCTGCGAAGATTGGAGATCAAGACTCTGACGGTCGCGAAACCTTCGATGTTGCCCGATGAAGAATTCGACTATCCCCTAGGCTAAGCGTGTGGCACGGAGGCCGCGTAGGGGCGGCCGGCGCAGATCTCGCTCAACGCCCCGCCGCGTACTGACGATCACTGCTTTGGATGTCCTGGCCGCGGCGAGCCGTGGCATCCCTCACACCAACCGCGTAGTAGCTGACATTCGGCGCGTAGGTGCCCGCCGCGATGTTCATGCGATCCAGCAGAGCTTGGTCGAAACTGGGGTCCTGCGCCTTCTGCCACAGCTCGGCGACGTGCTTCGCCCGCTGCTGCACGGCCGCCGAGCGGGCGTAGGCTGCCAGGGCCTGCGGGCTCGGCGGCGCAAAGGCGCTAGCGATACTGGTGAAGGCCTCGCCGAGCTGAGGATCATTGAAGCTGGAGGTGTCGTTGGCTGGCATGGCTGGGCGGCGTTAGAGAAACCGGGCGGCGCTTCAGGGCAGCCACGTCGGGGCTGCAGTGAGCGAGAGTGGTAGTTTACACGGTCGCGGCCGCATGCCGAAGTAGAACCGTCTGCGCGCTCCCTCCTATTTCTTCTGGAGGTGCGACGCCAGCGACACTTCGACCTAACCAAACGCGCGCGCTGCCGCGCCTATGATCAGAAGCCAAAGGAGCCCGGTGAGCATACCCACAGTGAGTGGCACGATCATCGCAGATATCTGCTTCGGCCGTGGCTCGGCGTGAACTGCTGCTGCGTATGCAAAGGCAAATGCCCATGCCGGAAAGAACGCGATTCGTAGCCAGATAGGGACCGCTGCTATGTGTGTTCGCAGGGCATCCTTCCTGCGCGCCCTTTCATCAGCTCTCTCCTCTGCCGTGGCTGGGCTGGCATGGAGACTCGGCCTGTCGCCGAAGAGGTCGTGCCCCCAGTTGGCAGGCCGGTCCGACGTCTCTTGCTCGTATTCAGTATCCGTCTTTGGGTCGGCTCGGCGTGGCGACGCGGGGGGCTCGAATCCTGGTTGGGGGCTCGTGGCGGCGCAGATCAATTCGGCCCACGTCGTCTTGGACTGCCGCAGCAACGCGTTCGACGCCCGGATGGCATTCAGAGACTCTCCGTCGTGCGCGCTCTCCGTCATATTCAGCAGCTTAATCAGCTTGTTGCGATCTACAGTCACGGCGCCTCCAAGTGAGAGAAGACTGCATCCGTTTCTCGCCTGAGTAGAAGCGGACGGCCAGCCGTCTAACCGCCTTTACGCCTTGTCGTCTTCGGCTGCCGCGGCGGCCGCGGCTCGCACCCGTTTGTTGTGCTCTTCGATTTTTCGCTCCGCCCTTATGCGTCTCCTGAGCCAACTCCTGCGCACTCTGCGGTTCAATTCCTCCTCGGCGTACTGAGCGGCCCGCGCCACGTTCTCTCGCTCCCGATCGAGTTCGAGTTGTTCGCGACGGCGCGCCTCAGCAGGCTCGACGTCAGCCAAGTCGGCGGCGTCGATCAGGGCCGGCCGGCCAGGGAAGTAAGGAAGCTTGCCGGCGAGCCGAAGCCGCTGGACCTTCAGTCGGCTCCAGCCCATGCGATCAGCTGCTTGCTGGTCCGTCAGAAGCTCCGGTTTCGCCCGGTCGTTTGGCTTGGGCAAGTCTCCGTCATCGGGCATGTGTATCTCCGCGCTGGTGCTCGCTTGGCCGGCGTGCCGCACCTTCATTGCCTCATCTGGGAAAGTTGTGCCGCATGCGAAGCCACTTACGCCGCGCGAGTTGCTTCGCCTTCTCTATCTCGGCCGCGAGAGTGGAAGGGGCGAGAGAGTGGGGAGCCGGCGCTGCGGACGGCGCGCTCTCCGTTGTCACCTCGGGTGTGACGCGGCGGATCTTCAGTTTCTCGAGGTCTGCCGGCTCAATGAGAGGCGGCCGGCCGGGGTAGAAAGGCAATTGTCCGGTGAGCCTCAACCGTTGAATCTTCTGTTTGCTCCAGCCCATGCGCTCGGCAGCCTCGCGATCCGTAAGAAGTTCTCGCTTCTTGTTGCCGCCATGTTCGAGCGTTTGCGGTTCGTCGGTCATCACGCCTCCGTTGATCTCAAGATGCGTTCCGTTGGCCAAAGTTTCGCGGCGGCGAATTTTGAAGTGGGCATCCCACGCCGACTTGAGCTCGGCTTCCGTGCTATCTCCAGGGGGGGGGGGTGGAGTGTCCAGCATCCGCCCCGGCACCTGCCGGGGCGGACGGAAGCCGAGCGGGATTGGCTAGTTGATCGTCGTGGGCCGCTCGCCGCTTCCGGCGTTTTGCGGCACGACGCGGGCCGGCGGGCTTGGGTTCCGCCGGCGCTTGCTTCCTTCCGGGTAGCGATACTCGACGCCGGCGATCGCCTGTCCGATGGCGTCGCGATTGGGGCCTGGCGCCGTGGCCTCCATGATCCGCACTAGTGCGCCACTGGCGCGGCTGGCGATATCGGGAAAGCGCGAGTGATTGGCAAGCAAGAGCAGATCTTCGGCGGCCCAATAGACCTCCTCGGGATCCGCCTGCTTGCTTACAGCTGACTCGAGCGACGACTCGAAATTAAGGAAAGTGGCTACAGCGTCTTCGTGTGTGGCGACTGGTATCGGCATGGTACCCCCTGTGCTCGCTGGCGGACTGCCAGCGCGAACAAGGTACCTGCTCAGACAATCCGATACAATATAAAACACACGCGTAGATTGTCGTATGTAGTATCGCACATACGACACATACGACACAATAGAATTCGTAACATCTTGAGATTGCGCGAGAATTGCGGCAGGGGCGCACGACAGCCGGTTATTGACCGATGATCGCCCTAAAGTTGTACACAGGTTTTTGCGGCTCAGGCGGCGCGTCCGATGACTGAGGCGCATTGCGCGAACCGAGATGGGTGGACTGCACGCCGCCGGCGGCGCGCAGTCCACCTCTCGCCAAAGCGTCTAGTTTGAGGCCGCCAAGATCTTCGGGCCTGGTGAGCAGCAGCCCGAGCCGGCGCCGAGACGCTAATAGCGGTGCGGCGGCCTCGCTTTTTCGTCGGTTGCGCCCTGTCTGCGCCCATCGCAACGAGTCTGATGCCCGTGGCTGCTGATACGGACACAGTATTCAATAGACTGTTCCCGCCAAACGCGCGGTTGGCGACGGGGTCGACGCCAACGTGCGGTGCCGACCGCGCCTGGACGGGCTCGCCGATTTTGCCGCCGGCTAGTCCGCGCCGTGTTGGTCGGGCCGCGCGCGGAGAGAGTCGCCGCCGCCGGGCGCCGAGCCAATCGAGTCGCCTACCGGCTGCAGACCTGGCCAGCCCCGGCGCGCGAGCATCGCGCCCGCGTGATATGTTCGACGCGGCGAAAGGGCGACACGCGCCGCCAGAGCAGCGAGCTCGCGCGGCTTCGTCGCCTTCGACAACCCGTGCGAAGCCGGGGCGCCAGACATCGATGCACGAATTTCAAAAGCATTTAGGCCAATCGGCCCGGCAAGACCGTCCGAATGGAAGCCACGGCCGATAAGGAGGCCGCCCTAGCCCGCACGATCACGTGCCAGCCGGGCGGCCCCTCCTCGGCGCGCTGGTGATCCAACGGCCTATGGTTGGTTCACTACAGAGTTCTTCGGGGTGAACAGGCCCGTGTTGTAGGCGGGCTTGATCATACCCCCAGAGTAGGCCTCGCCGCGCTCCAGGTTGGCCTGCGTCGCCAGCGCGCCGGTGAAGTCGCTGAACAGGCTGGCGAGCGGGCTGAACGTCGGCGAGGCACTGAGCGCCGTGGCGCGGTTCACTGCCGCCTGCTGCGCGCCGGATGCGTCCCCCGTGGCCGTGAGGTCACGCACGAGGCCGGCTCGAGCTTCGGACACGTTGTTGCGCGTCGTGTTCTCGAAGTCGAGCGCCTGGTCGGCGATCGAGCGCCGGTTCAGGTCGTACTTCTTCTGGAGCTCCGCCTCTTTGTCGGCACGGATCGAGCTGTCGAGCAGCCCGCGACCATCCAGCCAGTACGTCAGCTGCTTGCGCGTGTCGGCGTACTGGTCTTCGAGCTGCGGGTTTGCGTAGTCCAGGAAGCTCTGCCGGCGCTTCGTATAGAAGTCGTCGTTAAACTGGCTGTCGAACGTCTGATTGATGTTCGCCGTCCCGCTCCGGATGTTGTTCTGGCGGTTTTGCTCGTCTTGCGCCGCTTGGCGCGCGGCCCAGTCGCTGCCGCCGGTGTTTTTCTTAGCCATCGAGGCGGATCCTCCGAAGATACGAGCCGACGGGCGAGAACCCGCACCGCTCAAAGAGGCGCGAAACCCGCTCTGCCTGCACGCCGTTCGAGACGCCGGTAAAAACCTCCCGCGCGCCCAGGCGATCGGCCCACTCGCTGAAATGCTCGATCAGGCGTACTGCGGCCCGGCTGTGGCGGTGATCCGGGTGCACGTAAAGCACCTCTTGGTTGACGCACAGCCCTGTCGCGAAAGCGTACGAGCTCATGGTCGCGATCAGCATGCCGATGACGGACCGCCCGGCGCCCTCGCAGACGAAAATCGTGGGATTGGCGGTGTCGAGGTAGCGTTGGAACGTCTCGCGCGCCTTCTCCTCGCAGAACGGGATGTGCGGCAGTGTCTCCGCGGTCTGCATCCTGGCGAGCTCGACGCAGGCGTCGGCTTCCTCCTCCAGGGCCAGACGCACCAGCAGCCGCGGCGAAGGCGGCGGCGGGGCGGCGGGTGTGAGCGCTTGAGTAAGGTTCATGGGTTATCTCTCTTGCCGGACGCGCCGGCGCGGTTTCGATAGCTGGCGGTGCCAGCGTGGCGATGCAGCGGCCCGAGGTGCTGCGCTTGGCGGGTTTGGTGGTCGTCGTATCAGTCGAATACGTTGGGAGAACTGCGCTTACCGCGCCGGTTCGTCCGGTCCGCGGCCTCGGCTGTCAGCCGCTTGTACTCGGCAGCCATCTGCGCCGGCGTCATCTGATCGATCGGCGTATTGTCCCCGTCGTCGACCTTCTCCAGGACGCCGGCTGCGCGGAAGATCAGGCCCGCTGCCGTGGCCTTTGCCGACGCCAAGGCCTTGGGATCCTCACAGACGCTGATTGCGGCCTGGTAGGCGACCCGCAGGCCGTGCGTACGCACCTGGCGCCGGAACCACGCTTTAACATCGGCGGCGCTGCCGTCGGCGATCTCGTTGAAGTCGACTCCGTTGGTCATCTCTCGCTCTCGTCGTGTTCAGCGCCGCTGCTGGCGGCTATTTCTGCGTCGAGGCAGGCGAGCTCACCTTGCAGCCGTTCGTATTCGGCGCGGAGGTGGGCGAGCTCGACGTTCTCCTTGGCGGGTTTTGCCGCCCCCAGCAGTGCTGCAGCTTGGCGGCTGCGGCGCTCCTGTTCGCGAATGGTGACAGAGCGGGGCTGCACCGCCCGTCGCCGCTTCTCGTATATTTCGCGCTGCTCCGGCGTCATCGCCGCCACTCGCGCAAGCCGGCGCTGTTCGCGCCGCGCGAGGTCACGCATCTTGCGCTCGATCGCTTCCGGCGGCGCGTCCGGCCCAGGCCACTGCACCACATGCCACTGGTCGCCGCGGCCGCTGGCGCCGCCGTGCAATCTGCACCGCGTGCGCCCCTTGAGCGCCGGCCGTTGACAGGGCTTTCCGTCGCTCTTGCGAGCAGCGCCACACCTTGGCGCCGCCCGACGTGCTGCAAGCGACTTCTCCGCGGCGCGCTGCGCCGCCAAGTGCCCCGCCGGCGAGTTGGCCCACACGCGTTGCCGTGACATGGCGCGCGGCGCGTTGCTCGGGGTGGGCTTCGCATCGTTATCCATGAACTAGCCCTAGCCCACAGACGTATTCTGATTTCTGAGATGTATTCTGATTTCTGAAATCGGATGCTTGCCGGCCGGCGGCGCTCCTACTGGAGGGCGAGCGCTTGGAAGCGCGCCAAGCTCTCCGTAGGAGTTCCAAGACTTCCGACTTCCAAGCATTGAAATCATTGAGTTTTTTGCCCCTCTCTGAGCTTGGAAGCATTTCCAAGCCTTCCAAGGTCCGTCGAACGCGCCCGAAAGCCTTACGCCATCGACATCCGAGGCTTGGAACTTCCGAACAATTTCCAAGCCTTCCAAGACTTCCGAACATCATGCCGCCTCTCGCTCAGCGGCGTCCGCAACGCGCTGTATTCTCCAGGGTGCGCTGCGCCGGTCGCCCTGCTTAACCGCCTCGATGCGGAAAGCTTGCCCATCGCGCTCCACCGCTGGCTTGGAAGCCAGGGCGTCGACGATGAACGACGTCAGCGCGCGCCCCGTACCGGCCTTGGAAAGGCCCGCCTCGCGCAAACCGTCGCCAACAGCGACCCACAGGTCGCTGAGATCCGCCGCCTCCCGCTCGCCCAGCACAGCGTCCACAACCGCCGCGACCTTGGCGGCTGTCCCGAACGCCTTTTCGCTCAGCTTGCTCTCGGACGCCTTCACCCGCGCGTTCGTGTCGACGAGCTCGAGCACCGGCGCGTAGTCGCCGCGCGCCCGCAGTTGTTCGCGCGGTCCGCCGGCCAAGACGTCGCTCGCGCTGCCGGGTGCCTCTCCCGAGCTGTTGCCGACCGGCGCGCTCAGCCGGCGGAACACCAGCGGCTCCCGCGGCTTCCGGTCATGGCTGACCTTTGAATAGTCGAGCCGGATCAACTGCTCCTCAGGGGTGGCGCCCCATGACGCTTCGCCGGCACCGCCCCCCGTGACGTTCGTCAGGGTGAATGCGCTGCGCACCTTGCCGACGGCGGCAAAGCCGCCGCGCCCGGCGCCCATGTCACCGGCCGCGCCACGGCTGGCTTTCGAGGTGTGGTGAATCACGGTGATGTTGGCTTTGCGACGAGCCGCAATCTCGGCCAACTCCTGCATGAGAGCGTCTGCGTCGTCGTTGTCGTTCTCCTGGCCGCCCGACACCAGGCTGATCTGTGGGTCCAGAACGACGAGTACGGCGCAGTGATCGGCGATCGCCTGCTCCAGCCTGTCGGCGCCCTCGGCTCGCTGGAGCGGTCCGCGATCGCCACCGCGGCGCGCCATGACCTTGAGCGACCCATGGTCAACCCCGGACCACAGGATGATCGGGTGCTTCATGTCGCCATCGGAGAGCCCGTAGTGACGCTGGGCGGCAGCCAGGCGGCGCTCCATCTCCTCGAGCCGGTCTTCCGCGTTGTAGACGATGACGGCGCCGTCGCCGTGCAGCCGCTCCAGGTTGATGGGCGATCGATCCGCGCCCTCACCCCTCAGGATGGACTCTCGCCCTGTGGCAACGATCAGCGCGTCGCGGAGCGCAAACGTCGACTTTGAGATGCCAGGTTCGCCAACGCATTGGGTCACGTCGCCGATCGGCAGGCGCGGCTGTATCAACCACTCTCGAACCCGGATGTCGCGAGGGTTCACCAAACCGCGGACAACGCGCAGCTCCCGCCGGCTGGCCTGGCGGGCCGCCTCCGGCGTGCCTGCGAACCAGCGCTCGGGTGAGGATGATTGGCGAGGCGCCGTCTTGGCGAGCGCCTGGGCGATCGTGCGCGACGCGTAGTAGTCGCCCCGCCCTTGGTCATCCGTTTCCAGGAGTTTGTCGGGCGAGAGCGAGAATACGATCTGCGCTAACTCGGTCGGATCCGTGACCCCCAACTCGACGGCCTGCGCCGCGAGCGCGAAATCCCGCGCCGAGCGGTCGGCCGCCTTCGGCACCCGCAGGGCGTCGCGCTTTGCCGCTAGGCTCTCCGGAAGATCCTCGCCGGCGGCCGCGGCCAGCACCGCAGCGTAGTCGAGTTCGATCGCCACCGGTGGCTTGGTGCCGTCATCTGCCCGCAGCGGCGCGGCGATCACGCTCAAGGCCTCCAACGTGTGGGACGCCTTCGGCTGGCAGTACAGCAGGCGAGATGCGGTCGCTGCGCGGCCTTTCGCGATCTTCCGACGGTCCGGTAGGTTGACGGTGAACGGGATTCGAAAGAGGTGATCGACGCTTTGGACTCGATCAGAGCCGAGCAGGGCGCCCAGCGCCTTGGCCTGGCCCTTCACACGGGCGCGAGACGCCTCGTCGTTCGGCAGCGGCTCGGGGAACAGCCACACGAGCTGCACGCCGTTGCCGCTGTCGACGGCCGCCGTCGGCGCCGCAAAGAAATGGTCCTGCCAAGTAGAGGCGATGCCGAGCAACCGCTGCCGCTCTTGATGGTAGCCGCCAGCGGCCGCCTCGGCGCCCGGCTGCGGGTCGAGATCGACAACGATACCGCGGAGGCGCGAGACGTCTTCCTCGCGGAGGCGCCCATTGGCGCCAACCTGCTCGGCCGCCGGCCGGGGCTCGTTGAGCGAGTAGTACAGATTCGCCGTGCTGCTGTTAGACTCCAGGAACTCGCGAAGTCCTTCCGCGTCGGCGCTGGTGTCGAACGTCCGGCCCGTCAACGGACCGTCAGGCACGATCGCGGCAACGGCGACACGGCCGCCGGCGGCGATCTGCTTCAGGAATTCGGCCGCGGCTGCACTGTTCGACTTCGGCGCCGCGTTGCCGTCTGCTAAGATATCCAGCTTCAACCCCAGGATGTTCAGGCCCCGCAAGCTCTTGCCAGCTGCGGGGCCTTTTTGTTTTGGCGGGCGAAGGCCTCGCCAAGGCGCCACGGGGCAATCGCCGCCGGGCGCTGCTTCACCAGATTGCTAGAATGCAAAGTCGTTCGAACGAGTCGGCTGCGCGCCGCTGGCGCTCTTCAGGCGTCCAAGTCGCCGAACACCGGCTGATAACGTGCTTCGTCGGCTGCCGCCTCTTCGACGGCTGCGGCCTGACCTATCCAGGCTGTGTGCGCCAGCAGGAAATCGTCGGCCGCGCCAAGAGTGGCGGACAGCTGCCGCATGAATGCCGGCCGGTCGTTCAAGTAAGCGTCCTGTGATCCGAGCCGCCCTGCCGCCTCGAAAAACTTGCTGACGGCAGCGCCGACATCGGCGGCAGAGATGCCGGGGCCGAATGCCTTGGAGACGCTGTCGCAGGCCCTCTCGTGGGCGCCGGGCCGGAGCGATTGGCCGCCGCACATCATGTAGAGGCGCACCGTCAGCATCACAGCCAACGCCTCGCGCTGTTCGGCGGCCGGCCTCTTATCAACCTCGGTAAGCTGCCGGAGCATGGCGACGGTCAACCGCAGGATCTGCAGCTCGTTGGCCATCGCCTGATTGCGGGCAGACGGGCGCCGGCCGGCTGCGGGGCGGCTTTCGAAGGCGCGACGCGCGGCAGCCCGGCAAGCTTCCGCCGTAGCGGGCTCAGCGGTGGCTGACTGTTCTATCGCTTCACAGGTGCGTTGAAGCCCTGAGTCTGCGGGCGGCCGCGCGATCGAGGCGGGGAGCGGCGAGCAGAGGTTGCGAAGCGACGCGTTCACTAGGCGCCGCCCCCGGCCGGCTGACTGGTATTCTGTCTGACCTGGGCGGCCACCCACGCGTCGATATCGCACTCACGATAAGCGACCGAGCGGCCAATCTTCACATAGTCGGGGCCTGTGCCTAGGCAGCGTTGCTTTTCGAGAAACGATGCAGAGACACCAAGGCGTTGTGCTGCGTCAGGAGTGCGCAACAGCGTCATGGTGGGTCAACCTCCGTGCTGGAACGACAAGATTGTAGCCCGCAAGCAAAGTCGACCGAAGTACAATGCGAGGCGCGTTTCTGAGCCGATCCTTCGAGGCGAGTGCAACTTGTGTTGCACAACTCAATGTGATCAACGAGTTAGCCACGAAATCAGAATACGTTTTCGGTGCTGATTTTTTTTTCGCGCTCAGCTGGATTGGCGAGAGAGCGGAAGAACGTTGTCGGTGCGGACTCCGCGGAAAGCATCCGCAATTTTGCCAGCCACTGAAGCCGCCGCCGCCTTCACAGGGTCGGAGGCGAGGTGCGCGTAGCGCTGCGTCGTTGACGCCTGGGTGTGGCCCAGCATCTTGCCGATAATCGGCAGCCCCATACCCGACGACGCGGCGACGCTGGCAAATGCGTGCCTTAGATCGTGAATGCGCAGGTTGGAGAGCTCCGGCGCCAACTCCATGCCGGCTGCCTCTGCTGCCTTGGTGCACTCCTTGAATGTCGGCGCCCTGCCGAGCCCATCGGCGAGCTTCGCTACGAGGGTGGCCGCGGCAGGGTCGTCACCTTCCGCCCACGCCTTCACGGTCGCGGCTTCGCGGATCTGCCGCCACGGGCGCTGGATGCCGACGAAGTGCGCGCCGGGTCGCTCGCCGGCGATAACGTGCTGGTTGTTCTCGACGCGCGGTGTGGTGGCCAGAATCTCAAGCGCCGGGGCGGGGAGGTGAATCGTCTTCTTGCCGGTCTTCGAGTCGGGCGGGCGCGCCTCACCGCGTTCGAAGTCGACCCACGGCCACCGAAGCGCCTGAATCTCGCTCAACCGGGCACCTGTGAAGAACAAGAGCCGGTAGCAGCGAAGCGCCTGCGGGGGTAGGGCGCTGCGGGGGCGGCCGGCGCGCAACTCTGCCAGCTTGCGGCGCAGAGGGCCGGCCGTCTTGCGGTCGTCGATCGCTCGAGCAGCCGCAAACCGCCGGCGGACGTCTCTCACCTCTTTCTCGTAGGAGGCCATAGCGTCCGCGGTGCGCTCCGCGTCTGCCATCGCCTCGCCCAGCCACGCAAGCTCGCGAGCCGAAAGGATCCGCTCGCGCTCTTCCTCGGGGTACAGCTCGACGCCGTCCGTGGGGTTGCCCTTCTTCGGCGGCACGCCGGCCAAGATGCAGAAATTGAAGAAGGCCGACGCGACTGCGAGAACACGGTTCGCCTGATAGGGCGTCTCTGACATCTCGCTGTGAATCTTCATCATGTCGCGCGATACAACGTCTGCGACTCGCTTTCCCGACAAGCTAGGCAGGACGTGCAGCTCCAGGAGGCGGCGGTACTCCTTGGCAGTCGAGGCCTTGCGCTTCACGGCGACGTGCTCGGTCAGGAACCGGTCGACCATGTCGGCCACCGTCGGCGCCGCCTTGTGGTCCGACTTTTCGGCTGCCGGATCACCACCGGCGGCGACCATGCCTAGCAGCCGCTTTGCCTCCCGCCGGGCCGTCTCCGGTGTCCAAGGCGAGCCGTGCTGTCCGATCGTCACCCGGCGCTTCGGCGCTGCGCGGCCGCCGACGCCTGGCCGGTACTCCAGGACGTAGACCTTGCGCCCCTTCGACCGGACCCGAAGGCCGAAGCCCTTGAGCTCGGCGTCCCACAGCCACACATCGCGGTCCGCGGCGGGCTGCACGGTGTCGACGGCGCGCTTGGTGATCTTGGTGTTCATGTGCCTTGGAAGCCACCCGGTAGCCACAGCGCGGGAAATCCGGGGTGGCTGGAGGAGGCTTGGTATCAGCAAAAACCTAGGCGATGGAAGTAGAAACGGCTCTATCCAAGCAGAGGATAGGCTGAACCTGAAACTACGAATCAGAAGGCTGGAGGTTCGACTCCTTCCGGGCGCGCCATTTCTCCTAATAAAGTCAGCCACTTTGAATAGCCCCGCGGGGCGGGACTAGGCGTCAGCCCCTCTCTAGCCCCTGCAAACCTCTCTAGCCCCTGCAAAGCGGACAGCCCATCGCTGGCAATAGAGAACAACATCAGGCGGCTACAGGAGGTCCGCAAATGGCGAGCCTTCCCTTGCTCATAAGTGGCTCAGAAAACGTCACCCTTCCGCAGGGCGTCCTCTTTCGAAGTCGCCAGGATCAAATTGAGCAAGGTAAGCCCTGAGCATGGCGCGTAGCAGGACGAAGATCATTCGGTCAGAAACCCTGGCGGCGAATGAGGTGCTGGCATCGGTGATCTTGCGGTTAATGACCGCCGTCAACGACTTCGGCATGGCCAACGCCGCCATGCGAGAATGGAATGAAACCACAGATCGTAGAAAGCTCGTGCGCCACAAGGGAGGGCGGATGTACTTCATGCGCATGCAGCTGGGACACGTTTTCGAAGCGCTAGTCGCCGTCAAAGAAATCAAGGATGACCCAACCCTGCGTGCCTTGGTCGACAGATGTGATGAGAGGACGATCGAATCGTTCGAGAAGGTTGCGGCCTTTCTGGGCACACCAGACCATTACATTCTTCTACGTTTCCGCAATAACGCGGCGTTCCACTACGACCGCAGGCTCCTTGGGAGACACCTAAAGCGGCTGGTAGACAGAAACCCGGGTCACGTTTCAACCTACTCAATGGGAACAGAGCAACTGGACTGGTATTTTGAAGTTGCTGACGCGGTTGGAGATCGTTTGGTGGTGAGGGATGTATTCAACATCCCGGACGGCGCAGATGTTGCTGCAGAGGCCGATGCCATTGTTCAGAGAATGCACGACATGGCGGAAGCGTTCATGGATTTTGCGGGCCACTTCATCCGACAAAACGTGTGACGCCGCTCAAGCTGTCTAGTTTGGCGGCATCACGCGAGAACGTCGTTTTTGTACATGAGGGCGTTGGCGAGCGCCTGGGTCTTAAAGTGCTGAAGCTCGAATAGTCGCGAGCGTTCCATGAACAGCTCGGAAGCCTCAATCATGAGATCCTCCGCCAGTTCCTTCATGGCGGACTTCAGATTGGCCTTGCCGTTCAGGCTGCTCTTAGGCTGAAGCGGCATGATCTTCTCGCTGAATGGATCGGTAGTCCAAACAGCATGGATAACGTCGTTGCGACGTACCCTGAGCTTGTCGAGGCCGCGTATGCGCTTGGAAATACGAGCCGCTATCCTGGCATCGATGGGCTTAAGTACAACGTCAATCGCCTCAAGTACCATCTTCTGTTGCGCCGCATCGGACGGTGCTGAGAAGTACAGTGAGTGAGCCAAGGTGCGATTGTTCAGCAAGTCCTGGAAGATATAGAGCAAAGCAAACTGAACGTCGTTCGCCGCGATGGTGACTTGCCCGATGTAGGGGGCGAGTGCGTTGACCGGGCGCCGGTATCGCTTAGCCATCGCCGTCTAGTCTTTCCAGAGCTTGTCGATAGCCCTCGCCGCTATATCCATGCGGTCCTTCATCATCTGCACGCCGGACTCGTAGAGATACCAAAGGACCTCCTTCTTGAACTCCTCCTTCGTGATGCCATCATCCGCCGCTTCTCTCATCGCGGTCTTGGCTAACTCGCGTTCAGTCTCTATCTTTTGCGAATTTGAAGTCGGCAAAGCATGCCGGTATTCGTTCTGACCAGTGCATTAGAGAACCTTCGCATGCAATTCGATCCGAGGGTGCATCTTGTCATGGGCGCGGACTAAATCCAGCGCCGCGGTTTGACTATCATCTGCGTAGACGATGCCGGTGAGGGCGTCTGCCCTTATCGGTCCCGTACTTGAGGATGAAGGATTTGGTGCTGACTTGAGAGACCCTAACGCAGAAGCCCTTGGTCGCATCGCCGAGATGGCCGCTGCAGCGGTACTTGCCGAGTAGTGAGCCGACCTGACCGCAAGAATTCGAGCGCGATGGTGTTCTGGAATGACCTTCGCGGTGAGTAGGATCTGTGCGGGAGCTCGATCGTGGTGGGACCAGTTGGCCGGTTGCCGTGGTCTTTCCTCACGCTGCCTTCTTATCGGACGCCTTGGCCGATAACCCGCGCTTTCCGACAGAGATCTTTCTCGGCTTGCCGTCGGCAACACTGGAACGAGTGATCCGCTGTCGTCCAACCTTTGTGATTGGGACGCCGGCCCTGCGCTTGGGGCTCTCCTTGGCGGGTTCTGCCTTGAGCTTGATGTTCAGCGCGGCGAGGAGAGCCACAAAGGTCGACAGCTTGGGATCGCCATCGCCACTGAGGGCCTTGTAAAGCCCCGCCCGAGTGATGCCGACCTTCTTGGCGACTTCGGTCATGCCGCGGGCCTTGGCGATGTCGCGCAGGGCGATCGCGACAACAGCAACGCTGCCGCTATCGAGCGCATCATTGAGGGCATCGGCCTGATCCACTGGATCGGCAAGAAACTGGGACCCGTCATAGGGAATCGTCTTGGTACTGTTGGTGGGCACGCTCTAACTCCGCTCTGGTTATCCGCCATGAATTCTGGTCTAGGCCGTTGGAGCCATTTCCTTTGCCTTCTCGATGTCGGCCGCCTGAGTTGACTTATCTCCGCCGCACAGCAGGATCACCACGGTCTTGCCACGCTGCACGAAGTAGAGCCGGTATCCCGCGTTGATGTGGATGCGGGCCTCCGACACCCCCTCGCCGACCGGCTTCACGTCACCGAGAAGACCGCCCTCGATCCGGCGGATGCGCTTGGCGATGGCCGTCTGCGCCTGATGATCTTTGAGGCCCGCAAGCCACTTGGCGAACAGCTTGGTCTGGCGGACTTCAACCATGTGTATCTTGTAGTATACGTCCGGTCGTTCGTCAACCACAGTATACGCCGATGCGGTCTGAGTCGTGCCCAACGAACGAAATAAACAAAATAAACGAAACAAACGAAGCGGAGGTCGCACCTCCAGAAACCGGGTGTCCTGGCACTCGATATTGTGGGCCTTCCGATCCGCGCCTCAGGATCTGGTTGCTTTCGTGGGTCTTTCCTCCGCTGACGGTAGGGTTTTCGGACCTTCCAGCCCCGGCCGGTCCGACTCCTTCCGGGCACGCCATTTCTTCCTTGTCGAATGGGTGAAGCGGGGTACCGTTCGATCGCGCCGGCGGGAGAGGGCGCTGATCGATGCAACAAACCTTCGTCAATCTGATGCGCGGCGATCCCGCGCCGCGGTTCGCAGCCGCGACGGAAAGCAATCCGCGCTACATCTTCGACACGGTGGCGGGGCGCTATGTCGTCCTGTGCTTCTTCGTGTCGGCCGGCACGCCGGGCGGGGCGGCGGCGCTCGAGGCGGTGGCCGCCAACCGGCGCCGCTTCGACGACGAGCGCCTGTGCTTCTTCGGCGTGTCCGTCGATCCGAAGGACAAGGAAAGCGGCCGCGTGCAGCAGAGCCTGCCGGGCGTGCGCCACTTCTGGGATTTCGATGGCAGCGTCTCCCGCCTCTATGGCGCGGTGCCGCGCGACGCCGGGCCGGACGGCCAGGTCAGCGCGCGCCAGTTCTGGGTCGTGCTCGATCCGACCCTGCGCGTGCTCGCGGTCATTCCCTTCAAGCCGGGCGGGGCGGAGCATGCCGGGCTGTTCGCCTGTCTCGACGCCCTGCCGCCGCCGCACCTGCATGCCGGCCTTGCCGTGCAGGCGCCGGTGCTGGTCCTGCCCAACGTCTTCGAGCCCGACTTCTGTCGCAGCCTGATCGCGCTGCACGAGGCGGATGGGGGGCGCGACACCGGCTTCATGAGCGACGTCGCCGGCAAGACGGTCGAGCTGACGGATCCCGCGCGCAAGCGTCGGCGCGACCTGATCGTCGCGGACGAGGAGGTGATCCTGGCGGTGCAACGCCGGATCCGGCGCTGCATCGTGCCGGAGCTCGCCCGCCTCTATTTCTTCGAGGCCACGCGCATCGAGCGTTACCTCGTGGGCTGCTACACGGCAGAGGAGGGCGGTCACTTCGCGGCCCATCGCGACAACACGACCAAGGGCACCGCGCATCGGCGCTTCGCGGTGTCGATCAACCTCAACGACGATTTCGAGGGCGGCGAGGTCAGCTTCCCCGAATACGGGCCGCGCGGCTTCAAGCCGCCGGTGGGAGGCGCCGTCGTCTTCTCCTGCTCGCTGATGCATGCGGTCTCGGCGGTGTCGCGCGGCCGGCGCTACGCCTTCCTGCCGTTCCTCTACGACGAGGCGGCGGCGAGGATCCGGGTGGCCAACAACCAGTTCCTCGATCCCTCGGTCGGCGCGTACAAAGGGACCTGACCTCAGGGACCTGTTGGAGACCGTGCCGAAATTCCTGCGCTTCGTCGGCCTTCTCGGCCTTCTTGTCCTGGCCGGCGTCGCGGCCTGGCTGTTCGGCCGGGACGAGCTGGCCGTCGCCGGGCCGCGGACCGAGTATTTCCTCTATCTCGCGGCGCTGTTCGCGCTCGTCCTCGTCCTTGCGCGCTGGTCGCGTCTGTCGGCCACGCTCCTGGTGCTGGCCTGTGTCGAGTTCGCCTGGGGGCTCGGCTCCTGGGCGCTGGCGCCGCCGGGCTCACCCTCGCTGCTGCCGCCGGTCAGCGCCGAGCCAGCCCGCTTCCGGTGGCATCCGCTGCTGCAGGCCGTGCCGGCGCCCGACCTCGCCTTCACCAGTGCGACGGGCCTCGCGATCCGGCATTCGTCCGAAGGCACGCGCGGCCGCGATCCCGATCCGGCGCGGCTGGCGCGGAGCGGTGTCGTGGCGACCTTCGGCGGCTCGGCGACCTACGATATCGGCAACGGCGAGGGCGATACCTGGCCCGAGCGGCTGGACGCGGCCTTGCGCGACGACGGGCTGGTGGTCGTCAATCACGGCGTGCCCGGCTACACGACGGCCGAGCACGTGCTGCAGACCGCGTTCTATCCCGACAAGTTCGGCAAGGCGCCGCGCTGCGCGGTCTACTTCGTGGGGTGGAACGATCTGCGCAATTCGCACATCCCCCGGCTCGATGCCGGCTATGCCGACTTCCACATGCCGAGCCAGGTCGATTCGCTGAAGGTGCGTCGGGTCGGCGGTTCGAACGTCACGATCTCGCCGCTGCTCACCGTGCTGTCGCGCTTCGTCTCCGCCGAGGTCGACACGGTGCGCTATGCCAAGGATCCCTACGCGCTGGCGCCGGCCGCCGGTCCCGATGCGTCGGCCGCGGCGATCTTCGAGCGCAACGTGCGCTCGATCTCCGCCCTCAACCGGGCGCGCGGCACGCCGACCATCTGGGTCGGGCAGGTCGTCAATCCGGCGCGCCTGCAGGGAGAAGGGCTCTACGGCTGGCTGCCGCGGGTGCGCGACCGCGATCTCCCGCGGCTGTTGAAGGAATCGAACGCGCTGCTGGAGCGCACGGCCGAGGCGCTGGGTGACGCCTATGTGGCGTTGCCGGAGGCGGCGTTCGGTCCGGACGATTTCGTGGACCAGGGGCATTTCTCGGCGGCCGGTGCTCGGCGCTTCGCGGCGCTGCTGGCGCCCGCCGTGCGCGAGGCTTGCCGCTAGGCGTGCGGGATTCTACTCCTGTCGCATGGCTTCTCCGTCCCGCGTCATCCTCATCACCGGTGCCTCCTCGGGCATCGGCGCCGCCACCGCCCGCGCCCTGGCCGCGCCCGATACGGCGATCGCCCTGCATGCGCGGCGCAACCGCGCCGGCCTCGAACGGGTCGCGGGATTCGCGGCCGGCGCGGGGGCGCAGACGCTCATCCTCGAAGGCGATCTCGCCGAGCCGGGCACGGCGGCGCGCCTTGTCGACGAGACCGTGAAGGCGTTCGGCCATCTCGACGTCATCGTCAGCAATGCCGGCTTCGCCAACCGCACACAGGTCGGCGAACTCGACCGCGCGACCTGGGATGCCAGCCAGAGCGCGATGACCGCGGCCTTCTTCGAACTGGCGACCGCCGCCAAGCCGTGGCTGATCAAGGCCGGCTCGTCCGGGCGGCTGGTCGGCGTCTCTTCGTTCGTGGCGCATGCCTTCGCCCGCGGTCTGATCACCTTCCCGGCGTCGGCCGCGGCCAAGGCCGGCATGGAGGCGTTCTCGAAAGCCTTCGCCGTCGACATCGCGGGCTCGGGCGCGACGGTGAACTGTGTGGCCCCGGGCTTCATCGAGAAAGACCCGGATGCCCATGTGGCCGTGCCGCGCGCCGGCATGGAGAAGGTGGCCCAGTCGATCCCGATGGGCCGCTACGGCAAGCCGGCGGAAGTGGCCGCCCTGATCGCCTTCCTGTGCTCGCCGGCGGCCAGCTACATCACCGGCCAGACGCTGCACGTGAACGGCGGCGTCACGTTGTAAGGCCGAGCGCAGCTCGGCCCGATAGCGTCAGGACATCGCGGAGCGATGTCCGGGAGCGTCGAAGAGAGAACGGCCCTGCACGACCTCTCCGTCGGCGTAAGACGCCGCTACCTCCCTATCTAAATGGGGAGGAAAGATTTACCCGATCGAGCGCACCAGGCGGACGATGTCGATGCCCTTGGTGTCGATGCCGAACCAGTCGAGGTAGAGCGGCACCTGGTGGTCGAGCATGTGCCGGCCGTGATGAATGCGCCGCCCATGGGTGCGGGCGCGCATCAGCAGCGGGGTTTCGGCCGGGCTCATGATCACGTCGGCGACGACGACATCGGCATCGAGCGTCATCGGGTCGAAGGCCTGCGGGTCGTCGGGGCGCAGGCCGAGCGCCGTCGCGTTGATCGCGATGTGGATGCCCTTCGGCGGCATCCTGACTTCGGCGACCGGCACGTCGGGATAGTGGTCGAGCAGCCGGTCGATCGCCTTGCCGGCGCGCGCTTCCTGGAGTTCGGTCACCAGCAGGCGGCCCACACCGGCTTCGCACAGCGCGGCCGCGATGGCCCCGCCGGCGCCGCCGAGGCCGACCAGCCAGACGCTGGCGCCCTTGACGCGATGGCCCTGCGCTTCCAGGCCGCGCACGAAGCCCAGCCCGTCGACATTGTCGCCCACGACCACCCCGTCGGGATCGCGGCGCACCAGGTTGACGCTGCCGGACGCCTTGGCGCGCGGCGTGGCGCGGCCCACCAGGTCGAGCATGGCGGTCTTGTGCGGGATGGTGACGGTGAAGCCGCCGAGATTGCGCATCTTGGCCAGCGCGTCGAGCATCAGCGGCAGCAGATCGGGGCCGCCCTCGAAGGGCAGCCACACGGCGTTGACTCCGGTGGCGGCGAACACCTGGGACATCAGCCCGGTCATGCGCAGCTGGCGGATGGGATCGCCGATCGTGCCGTAGAGACGCGTGGCGCCGTTGACCTGGAACAGGCCGTCGAAGAGGTGCGGGTCCGTCGGGTTCATGAGCCCCCAAAAGAAAACGGCGGAGCCTGTGCTCCGCCGTCGATCTTGGCCGCGCGGGATGCGCGATGCTAGAGATTCTTCAGCACGTATTCGGCCGAGGAAACCTCGAAGGCGCCCGGCTTCTCGACGAAGAGGTGCTTGATGACGCCGTCCTCGACGACCATGGCGTAGCGCTGGCTGCGCGTGCCGAGGCCGAACTTCGAGCCGTCCATGGTGAGGCCCATCGCCTGGGTGAACTCGCCATTGCCGTCGCCAAGCATCATCACCTTGTCTTCGGCCTTCTGGTCCTTGCCCCAGGCGCCCATCACAAAGGCGTCGTTGACCGAGATGCAGGCGATCGTGTCGACGCCCTTGGCCTTCAGCTTGTCGAACTCCGTGACGAAGCCCGGCACGTGCTTGGCCGAGCAGGTCGGGGTGAACGCGCCCGGCAGGGCGAAGGCCACGACCTTCTTGCCCGGTGCGAAAAGCTCTTCGGTGGTCACGGCCTTGGGGCCTTCGGGACCCATGGTGCGCAGCGTGGCGCTGGGGACCTTGTCGCCGACTTTCGCCATTATAAGCTCCTTGATAGACGCCGCCCAACCGCGGCCTTTGCGAACCGCCGGACCCTAGGCCGGGGCTGGGTTTTTGTCCATGGAAGGCCCGTTGTCGGGATCGTGGGGACGGGCCGCTTGAAATTCAGCCGGACAATCCCCATGGATATGGGAGAACATTGCACATGCCCGGGTCCAGCTCTCCTGCCGCTACATTGGTCGGCCGCTTCCTGGTCGCCGCGCCGTCCATGCCGGACGAGCGCTTCCAGAAGAGCGTCGTCTTCATCTGCAAGCACGATGACGACGGCGCGCTCGGCATCATCGTGAACAACAAGGTCGACGATTTACCGCTGGGCCAGGTCTACAAGCAGCTCGGCATCGAGGTGCCGAAGCGGGTGGCCGACGGGCCGGTCCTGTTCGGCGGACCGGTGGAGACCTCGCGCGGCCTCGTCCTGCACACGGCGGACTACAAGCGCGACGAGACCCTGCTGATCGACGGCGGCCTGGCGCTCACCGCCTCGCTCGAGATCCTGAAGGACATGGCGGGCGGCACAGGGCCGAAGAATGCCTGGCTGGCGCTGGGCCATTCCGGCTGGGCTCCCGGCCAGCTCGACCGTGAGATGCAGGACAATGCCTGGCTGGTGGTCGACGGTGATCCCGAGCTGGTGTTCGACGCCGATCTCGCCGCCAAGTGGCAGCGCGCGCTCGACCGGCTGGGGCGCGGTGGCCCGGGCGCCAAGTTCGATCTCGCATTCTTCTCGCCGCAATCCGGCCGCGCCTGAACGGCCGCGCGCCGCCGCTTCCATGCATTGCGCGCCGTCAGGTGTGCATGCGCGCGCCGGGATTGCGCTTACCTTCCCCAGGCGAACGGGCCTATAGGCCGAAGATGCCGGCTGCCAACCTCCCTTCGCGGCTGGCATGCGTACCCGGGACGTCCGCGTTCCTTCCCCAAACCCCTTATAGGGAGTGCGGGCGTCCCGTCCTCGCGCCGAGTCTCTACTCGGCGGCGCCCTATTCGGCCGCGATCGACTGGGTGGCGGGACTCCTGTAGGCGGCGAGCAGCGACGCTTCCCGCTCCTTGGCGGCCTTCACGTTCTTCTCCTTCACATGGCCGAAGCCGCGCATCGTCTCCGGCACCGACGCGATCTGGACGGCGAGCGCGTGGTTGTCCTGGCCCAGCGTGGCCAGCAGCGTCTCGACCGTGGCCTCGTATTCGCCGATCAGGCGGCGTTCCATGCGCCGTTCCTCGCTGTAGCCGAAGATGTCGAACCGGCCGCCGCGCAGGCGCTTCAGCGAGGCGAGCACCCGGAACGCGGGCATCATCCAGCCGCCGAACTCGCTCTTCTTCAGTTCGCCCGTCACCGGATCGCGGTCGGCGAACAGCGGCGGCGCGAGATGGAAGGTGATTCGGTAGTCGCCCTCGAACTGTTGCCGCAGCTTCTTGTGGAATTCGCCGTCGCTGTAGAGACGGGCGACTTCGTATTCGTCCTTGTAGGCCATCAGCTTGTAGAGCGACTTGGCGACCGCCTCGGCGAGGCCGCGGCGGCCCGGCGCCTTCTCCTTCTCGACCCTGGCCACCTTGTCGACCAGCGCGCGATAGCGCTCGGCATAGGCCTTGTCCTGATAGGCGGTCAGCAGCTCGACCCGCTTGGAGACGATCTCCGCCAGGGTGCGCGCGACCGGCTTCTCGATCCGGAGCGCGGGCTTCGCCGCCGCCTGCACCGCGGCGAGATTGTGCGCGGCGAGGCGGCCCCAGTTGAAGGTGCGCTTGCTGCTCTCGACCGCGACGCCGTTCAGTTCGATCGCGCGCATCAGCGCCTCGAACGACAGCGGCACCAGGCCCTTCTGCCAGGCATGGCCCAGCATGAACAGGTTGGTCGCGATCGAATCGCCCAGGATCGCCGTGGCGAGGCCGGTGCCGTCGATGAACGAGGTCGCCTCGTCGCCGGCGGCGTCGCGGATCGCCTTCATCATGGATTCGGCGCCGAGATCCATGTCGCCGTTCATGACGAAGGCGGCAACCGGCTGGACATGGCCGTTGATCACGGCCTTGGTGATGCCCTGCTCGATGCGAGACAGCGCGGCCGGGGAGGCGGCCACGACCATGTCGCAGCCCAGCACCAGGTTGGCGCCGCCAGCGGCGATGCGCACGGCGTGGAGGTCTTCGGGCTTGGGCGCGAGCCGCACATGGCTCATCACCGCGCCGTTCTTCTGCGCGAGGCCGGTGAAGTCGAGCACCGTGCAGCCCTTGCCTTCGAGGTGGGCGGCCATGCCGATCAGCGCGCCGACGGTGATCACGCCGGTGCCGCCGATGCCGGTCACCAGGATGCCGTAGGCTTCGCTCAGCGGCCGCAGGGTCGGCATCGGCAGCGACGCGAAGGGGTCGTCCTTCACCACCTCGAGCTTGCGCGGGCGGGCCTTGGCGGGAACGCCGCCGCGCACCGACACGAAGCTCGGGCAGAAGCCGTTCACGCAGGAGAAGTCCTTGTTGCAATTGCTCTGGTCGATCTGGCGCTTGCGGCCGAGCTCGGTCTCGACCACGCACGCGTAGTCGGCGAGATGGGGAGAGACG
>CAZPOS010000025.1:8091-35772 GCA_964588065.1 uncultured Reyranella sp. | reverse complement strand
CGTGCTCAACAAGAAGACGGGGTGATCGCTCAGCGCTTCGGCGTCACGACGGGCGGGCGCGCGGGTCCTGCAAGTCCGTCGGGGACCTTGAAGGTCAGGATCGTGACGAGCCGCATTCCGTCATAGGCCGCGGTGCCGTGGGTGCCGGGCGTGTTGTCGACCAGCGAGACTTCGACGGCGTAGGTGCCCTTCCACGGCAGCTCGACCTCGAACGCACCGGCCTCGTCGGTCTTGAGTTCCTTGGTCCAGCCGAACTCGGTGACGACTTCCGCCTTGGCCTTGGGCAGCGGCTTGCCGTCGTAGAAGACCTTGAAGCTGCCCGGCTTGCCGGTCGGCACGATGTCGAGCGGGATCAGCGGCTTGCGCTCGCTGAAATCGGCGACGTAGCGCGCCGAGTAACGGCCGAGCGTGCGCGTCACCTTGTCGTTCTGCTTGCGCTCGGTGACCCGGGCCTGCTCGGCCACCACGCTGCCCGTCGCGTCCGGCGCGCCGGTGAACTGAAAGGAGGTCGGCTTCTTCTCGACCTTGAGCGCCGTATCGCCCGACGGGCCGAACGCCTTGGCGGCCGGCAACGGCTCGAAGCGGTCGAGAAGGCCCGGCGAGCCCTCCCGCAGGTTCTCGCCGAACTCGCCGAAATAGAGCTGGTAGCCGCTTGCATCCGGCTCGAGCCATAGCGCATGGGCCGAGGCGGCGCCGGCAAGCGAGAACCACAGAAGCGCGGCGATGACGAAACGCATAGTCGATGTCCTCCGGAAAGAGACATCTAGCACAATTGCAATCAATTACGAGTCGCAATTGAATGCGTGCGAGAGGGAGTGGCCCATGCGACGAGCCTCCCCGGGCTGGGAGCGGCGATGTCCGGTGCCCCGCATGCGGGCGACCGGGCGGCCTGTTCCCGCGTTCTGGCACTTCACCCGGCGGCGGGCTATAGGCGGGAGAAATCGTCGGGCACCTGACTCGACGTGCGGGGAAGCGACATGGAACTGCCGAAAGAAGGGCTCGCCTGGCGCGAGATCGAGGCGCTGCTCAACGACGCCAAGAAGCACGACGTCTCGTGGCGGGATGGCCGCATGGCAGTCTACTACTACTACCTCGATGACGAACTCGCCGACGTCCAGAAGCGTGCCTATGCCGCCTTCTGGACCGAGAACAGCCTCGGCAAACGCGCCTTCCCGTCGCTGGCGAAGCTCGAGTCCGACGTCGTCGACTTCGGCCTGGCGCTGCTGAACGCACCGGACGACGCCGCCGGCACCTTCACGTCGGGCGGCTCGGAAAGCATCTTCCTCGCGGTCCAGACGGCGCGCGACTGGGCCCGCGAAACCAAAGGCATCCGCGAACCCAATTTCGTCGTCCCGCGGACCGCCCACCCGGCCTTCAGCCGCGCCGGCCATGCGCTCGGCATCGATGTGCGCCGGGTGCCCACGACGCGCAACGACTTCAAGGCCGACATTGGCGCCATGGCATCCAGGATCGACGACAACACGATCGGACTCGTGGGGTCGGCGCCCTGTTACCCGTTCGGCGTGTTCGACCCGATCCGCGAGCTGGGGGAGCTCGCGCTATCGCGTGGCCTCTGGTTGCACGTCGATGCCTGCGTCGGCGGCTTCCTGTCGCCTTACGTCAAGCGGCTGGGTCACGCGCTCCCCGACTGGGATCTTTCCGTACCGGGCGTCATGAGCCTCTCGGCCGACCTGCACAAGCACGGCATGGCCGCCAAAGGCGCCTCGCTCATGCTGCTGCGATCGAAGGAACTGAAGGAAAAGTACCAGACCTTCGATTTCCGCGAATGGGAGCGCGGCCCCTACACCGCCTGGACGATGCAGGGCACGCGGCCCGGCGGCGCGGTCGCCGCCGCGTGGGCGACACTCCAGCACCTGGGCGACGAGGGCTACCTGCGCTGCGCCCGGATGATCATGGACACCAAGAAGGCGCTGATCGACGGCATCGGCCGGATCCAGGGCCTGGCGGTCCTGGAGCCCAGCGAACTCTCGATCTTCGTCACCCGTTCGGCCGATCCGGCGCTCGACATCGGTGCGGTATCGGATGCCATGGGCACCCGTGGCTGGCTGATCGGCCGCCAGGTCGAACCGCCCGGCATCCATATGCACCTGAACCCCAGCCACGAACGCATGGTGGACGAGTACCTGGCCGATCTCGCCTGGGCCGTCGGCGAGGCCCGACAGAGCGGCGCCCGATCCGCTCACGCCGGGTCGACCTACTGACGAACGGCGCAGCGCTCAAGAGAACAGGAAGCCGCCAAACTGCGGGCCCTCACCCGCTCGATGATCCCCCTGATCGACCGGTAGAAACGCGCCCGTTCTCCATGTGAACGATCTCGTCCGCGAACTGCGCCGCCGCGCGCGGATCGTGGGTGATCAGGATCACGGTGCGGCCTTGCGTTGCCGCGCGCAGGGAGGCGACGAGCCGGCGCGCCGTGCCGGCATCGAGATTCTCGGTCGGCTCGTCGAGGATCAGAATCCGGGGATCCCGGAGCAGCGCCCGCGCGAGGACCAGACGGCGGGCCTGACCGGCCGACAGGCGGGCGCCCGCCTCGCCGATCCAGGTGTCGATCCCTTCCGGCAGGTCGCGCACGAACGCGGCGAGTTGCACGACCTCGAGGACGTGCTCCATCGCCGCGGCTTCCGCGTCCGGCGCCGCCATGAGGAGATTGTCTCGGACCGTGCCGTTGAAAAGCTGCGCATCCTGCGTGGCGATGCCGACGAGCCGGCGCAGGTCGTCCGGCCGATAGCGGCGAAGGTCGTGGCCGCCCAGCCGGATGTCGCCTTCGTACTCCCAGAAGCGTACGAGCAGCCGGCCGAGCGAGCTCTTGCCAGCGCCGCTCGGTCCCAGGAGGGCGACGTGGCGGCCATCGGGAACCGCGAGATCGAACCCGTCCAGCGCGGGTGGCAGATCGGGCGCATAGCAAAGGCGCACCGAGGAGAAGACGACACTCGAGTCACGCGGTGGCGGCGATGGTTCGGACCCGGCGACGATGGAAGGCGTTCGATCGGCCAGATCGAAGATGCGCCGCGCCGCCGCCCTCACCTCGCCCCAGCGCTCCATGGCGCCGGGCAGCGGCGCCACCGCTTCGAAGGCCGCGAGGGCCGCGAGGGCCAGCGCCGGCACGAGGGCCGGCCCGACCTCGGGCAGAAGACCTCCCGCAGCGACACTCGCCGAGGCCAGCAGAGCCGCACACCACAAGGCCAGGCCGGCCGAAAGGCCGACCGCCGCCTCGGCCATCACCCCGGCACTCGCCGCGCGCGATTGACTGTCGACCAGCCGTTGGCCCAGCCCGTCGAGGGCGGTGAGGTGACGGTCGACGGCACCCGCGACCCGCAGATCCGTCAGTCCCTGCAGCAGGTCGACCGTCGCCACGCGCAGCGCGGCACGCGCCGTGACCGCCTCGGCGCCGGGCGTTGCAGCGGCACGACGCGCCAGCGCGGGCACGATGCCGCCGGCCACGATCAGCAGCACCGCGAGCGCCAGCGCCGTCGGCGGGTGCAGCGCAGCCACCACCAGCACGATCGCGATGCCGCACACCAGCGCCACGGCGACCGGCGAGGCCAGGCGCAGATAGGCGTGCTGCAGCGTGTCGACATCGGCCTGAAGACTGCCCGCGAGATCGCCGCCGCGCCGCGCCTGGAGTTGGCCGGGCGACAGGGGGATGAGCCTTCGGAAGAGCCAGAGGCGCAGGCCTGCGAGGAGACGGAACGTCGCCTCGTGGCTCAGCAGCCGCTCGCCATAGCGTCCGCCGGTGCGGACGATGGCGAAGAAGCGGATGCCGGCCGCCGGGAGGAAGTAGTTCATCATCCCGGTGGTGACGCCGGCGATTCCCATGGCCGCGATGAACCAGCCGGCGATTCCCATCAGGGCCACGCTCGCCAGCACCGTCGCGCAGGCGACGATGACCGCCAGCATCATCCAGCCGCGCCACGGACGGGCCAGCGCGAGCAGGCGGCGAACGACCGACCGGTCGCTCATGGCGCGAGGTCCGCGTCGCTGAGCAGGCGGGCGAAGCGACCGTCGTCCGACTGCAGCGCCGCCCGCGGTCCCTGCTCGACGATTCGCCCTTCTTCCAGGAACACGACGCGGTCGGCGAGCCCCACGGTGGCGAGGCGGTGGGCAACGATCAGGGTCGTCCGTCCCGCCGCGAGTCGACGGATGGCTTCGATCACCTGCGCTTCCGTGCCGCGGTCCAGTCCGGCCGTTCCCTCGTCGAGCAGCAGCAGGCCGGCCTTTTTCTTCAGGAAGGCCCGCGCCAGCGCGAGGCGCTGGACCTGGCCGCCCGACAGCGTCTCGCCATGCTCGCCGAGCGGCGTGTCGTAGCCGCACGGCAAGTCGGCGATGAACCCGTCGGCGGCGGCCAGCCGGGCGGCCGCCCGCACACGTTCGAGATCGGCGTCGGGTTCGCCCAGCCGGATATTGTCGAGCACGCTGCCCTCGAACATGTGCGGCCGTTGGGGCACGACGGCGACGTGGGCCAGCCAGTGCGCGGACTCGATAGTCGCGAGGTCATGGCCGTTGACGAGCACCCGGCCCGATTGCGGGTGCAGCAGGCGCATCAGCAGCGAGAGCAACGTGCTCTTGCCCGCGCCGCTCGGACCGACCAGCGCCACGATCTCGCCCGGCACCAGGCGCAGGGAGAAGTCATGGAGCGCGGGCCTTTCCGGCTCCCAGGCAAAGCTCACCTGTTCGCACTCGATCGTGATGCCGGAGCCAAGAACGGGCCGCTCCCGGCCGGCCGCCATCGCTGGCTCGCCCCGCAGGTCGAGGATACGTTCGGCCGCCGCCAGAGCTTCCATGCGCGCGTGATAGTCGACGCCGAGCTGGCGCAGCGGCGCGTAGAATTCGGGGGCGAGCAGCAGCACGAAGAAACCGGCTTCGAAGCCCAGCGCGCCGTCGAGCAGGCGAAAGCCGATCAGCACGGCGACCAGGGCGATGCCGACGGTCGCAAAGAATTCGAGCGCAAGGGCCGACAGGAAGGCGACGCGCAGCACCGCCATGGTGCTGCGGCGATAGTCCTCGGCCGCCTCCGCGAGCCGTTCGGCTTCGCGGTCGCCGGCATTCAGCAGGCGCAGGGTGGTCAGGCGCTGCAAGCCGTCGAGCAGCCGGCCGGACAGGCGCAGCAGGCGCAGCCACTGGCGGCGGTTGAGCTTCTCCGCGCCGAGCCCCAGCAGGATCATGAACACCGGAATCACCGGCGCCGTCACCAGCAGCACGAGTCCGGAGATCCAGTCGCGCGGCAGGACGACCACCAGCACGAGCGGCGGCAGGACGACCAGCACGCCGAGATGAGCCATGAAGCGCGACACGTACGCGTCGAGCGCGTCGACGCCTTCGAGCACCACCGTCGCAGCCTCGCCCGTGCTCCGGCCTGCGCTCGTCGCGGGTCCAAGCGATGCCAGGTGAGACAGCAACGTCGAGCGGATGCGGGCCTTCACCGCGGCGGCCGCCGCCAGCGCCGCCCGACCCGACGCCGTGGCCAGACCGAAGCGCAGCCCGAGCAGCGCAAGCACCGGCAGCAGCCACGGAAACGCCGACGAGAGGGAGGCTTTCTCCATGACGACCGGGGCGATCGCATGGGCCAACAGCCAGGCTTGGGGTACGGCGAGCGCCGCGGCCAGCGCCCCCATCACGATCGCACGACGCACGCCGCTTTTCGCGACTTGCGTGATCTCGGCGCGCAGCCAACGTTCGACGCCGGCGCGCCGGCGGCCGGGCGCCTCCGCCGGGCTTTCCGTCATCGAAGAGCGTTCTTCAGGTCAGCGCGACGGCCGTCGAGCCGGCACGGGCGCATCGACGGCGCTGGAGACGTCCAGCGATTCGCCGCGACCGCGGGCCGCCTTGGCCGCATCCTCCTGGGCCTCGAACAGCACGCCGGCCGAGACGGCGACCAGCACCATGAAGCCCGTGCCGAGAAACCAGGACAGATACCAAGGCCCGTAGTCGCCGAGGATGATGGCGAACAGGATGGCCAGCGCCGCGAGCGTCATGGCGATGATGTAGCGCACGAACATGTCCGGCCTCCCCTAGTAGGCGTGGTCCGAGGTTTCGACGTGCTTCACGCCGACCTTGCCACGCATCACCCAGAAGGCCCAGCTCGTGTACCAGATGATGAGCGGCATGAAGATCACGACGAAGCCCACCATCCAGGTCAGCGTCACGCGGCTCGAACCGGAGTTCCAGACGGTGAGGCTGTGCGCGGGATTGCTCGACGACGGCATGATGAAGGGGAACATGGCGGCCCCGACCGTGCCGATCACGCCGATCCAGGCGAGAGCGCCCAGCCACCAGGCGAGGATCGGCCGCCGGATCGTGTGCGCCAGCGCACCCAGCAGCAGCCCCGCATAGACCAGCGCCGGCAGCAGCCAAAGCACCGGATGGGCGGCATAATTGGCGAGCAGCCCGCCGGGCACGCGCGTCACCTGCTGGTGCAGCGGCGTCTGCGGCACGCCCGGGTCCGGTCCCGCCACCAGTTTGAAGCCGTCCATCGTCGACACCCAGAAGCCGGCGATCGTGAAGAGCACGAGCGCGGCCAGGCCGCCCGCGATCGCCGCACGCCGGGCACGCGCACCGATCGGATCCTCGGCACCGCTGGCGAGGCAGGAGCCGCCCATGTAGGCGGCCAGCGCGACGGACATCAGCCCGCACAGCACGGCGAAGGGGTTGAACAGCCACAGGAAGCTGCCGGTGTAGAAGGAGGTCAGGCGCCAGTCGAAGTGGAACGGCACGCCCTGCAGGACATTGCCGATCGCCGCGCCGAACACCACCATCGGCAGGAGACCGCTCAGGAACAGCGCCGTGTCCCAGACGGCGCGCCAGGCGGCCGACGGCAGCTTGCTGCGATACTCGAAGCCCAGCGGCCGCAGAATCATGCTCCACAGCAGCAGCAGCATGACGATGTAGAAGCCGGAGAAGGCGGTCGCATAGACCAGCGGCCAGGCCGCGAAGATCGCACCGCCGCCCAGGATGAACCACACCTGGTTGCCGTCCCAGTGCGGGCCGATGACGTTCAGCGCCACGCGTCGCTCGGCGTCGCTGCGGCCGACATAGCGCAGCAGCGTTCCCACGCCCATGTCCATGCCGACCATGGCGCCGATGCCCGTCAGCAGCACGCCCAGCAGCACCCACCAGACGACCAGGAGAATCATGTAGGTTTCCATGACGGGTCTCCCTTACGACGCCGCGAGCCTGCGGCCGGCCGGCGACAGGCCGGGGGCCGCGGCGTGACCGCCGCCGTGCTCTTCCGGTCCCTTCCGGATGAACAGCAGCATCAGATAGATCTCGACGATCGCGAAGGCGGTGTAGAGCAGGATGAAGCCCGACAGCGAGAACACCATGTAGGCGACGCTGTGGGTCGAGGCCGAGAGCCAGGTCGGCAGCATCTCGTTCACCGTCCAGGGCTGGCGGCCGACCTCTGCGACCAGCCAGCCGAACTCGCAGGCGAGGAACGGCACCGGTACCATCAGCAGGGCGGCCCACTGGAACCAGCGCTGGCGCTCGACCTGGTTGGAGAGGGTCATCAGGGTCGCCAGCACGAGGTAGGCCAGCATCAGGAGACCGAACGCCACCATGATGCGGAAGGACCAGAACACGATCGATACGTCCGGAATGGTGTCGCGCGCGGCGCGGGCGATGTCGGCGTCGGTGATCTTCGTCAGGTCGCCCTGGGGCGCATAGCGCAACACCAGGAAACCGTACCCGACGTTCTTGCCATGCGCCTTGAACTGCGCGAGTGCCGCCTCGTCGCGTGGATTGGCGCTCAATTTCTCCATCGCCTGGACGGCCGGGATGCCGTTGCGGATGCGCTCCTGCGCCTGGACCTCGAGCTGGTCGATCGCCGGCACGACGCCGTCGAGAGAATGCGTGACCAGGATCGACAGCATGGCGGGGATCTGGATCGTGAAATAGTTCTTCTGCTCGGCCTGGTTCGGAAAGGCGATGGCATTGAAGGCCATCGGCGCCTTCTCGGCCGTCCACAGAGCCTCCATCGCAGCGAGCTTGGTCGGCTGGACCTTGGCGCCGACATAGCCCAACGCGTCGCCCAGCGTGATGACGCCGCCGCCGCCCAGCATGCCGAACACCGCAGCGACGCGAAACGAGCGCCGCGCGAGATCGAGATGGCGGCCCTTCAGCATGTACCAGGCGCTGATGCCACAGACGAAGATGGCCGCTGTCACGTAGCCCGCCAGCACGGTATGGACGAACTTGGACTGGGCATCGGAGTTGAAGAACAGCGCCCCGAAATTCTGCAGTTCCATGCGCATGGTGATGGGATTGAACTCGGCGCCCTGCGGATGCTGCATGAAGCTGTTGGCGACCAGGATCCACAGCGCCGAAAAGTTCGAGCCCAGCGCGACGGCATAGGTGACGATAAGATGCTGGGCCTTGGACATTCTGTCCCAGCCGAACACCATCAGCCCGATGAAGGTGGATTCCAGGAAGAAGGCCATCAGGCCCTCGATCGCCAGCGGCGCCCCGAACGTGTCGCCGACGAAGCTCGAATAGAAGGACCAGTTGGTGCCGAACTGGAACTCCATGGTAAGGCCGGTGGCCACGCCCAGGGCGAAATTGATCAGCAGCAGGCGGGTCCAGAACTGGGCCATCTGCTTGTAGATCTCGCGGCCCGTGGTGACGTAGATCGTTTCCATCACCGCCAGCAGCACGGTGAGGCCCAAGGTCAGCGGCACGAACAGGAAATGGTAGAGCGCGGTGGCGGCAAATTGCGCGCGCGACAAATCCACCACGAGATCGTTCACCATCGATCAGCCCCTCTCCCCGCGTCCTCCGACATGGGGGAACGCTGCAAACACGCGGGCAAGATACCGCAATCGGATGGTAGAATCACTTGACCCTGATCAAATCCGGTACGCTTGGCGACAGACGGCGTCGCGCTACTGTCGCGACATCTCGGCCCGCGCGCGCGCCTTGACCTCGCCGGGGGGCAGCGTGCGCGGCAGTTCGAACACGACCCGCACGATCTTGCCCGTGTAGGCGAACGGGGCCTCGTATTCGCCGTTCACCGGCGAGAGGCTGCGGCCGATGTCCATGCCTTGCGTCGAGACGATGAACAGCAGCCTGGGCAGGCGGCCGGTCCCCGCGACGTGTCCATCGACGGTCAACGACACGTCCGCGCCGCCATCGGGCGTGCGCTCGATCCGCAAGCCGATCTCGTGCCGACCCGGCTCCAGCGGCGCCTCGCCGACGACGCGCGTGTGCCGGTGAAAGTCGTTGTAGTCGAATACGGGCACGCCCTCTTTCAGATAGAGCGCGAAGCCGCTGTTCAGGCTGCCGCGCGCCACCAAGGCGCCTTCACCGCCGCCCGATGGGTGGTCGAGTTCCACGAGGGTGGTCCAGCCGCGCGCCGTCGGTGGACAGTTGTCCGAAACGACGTGGGAAAGCGGGGGGATATAGACGAAACGAGCCCGGGTCGTCGGGAGCCCGGGTCGCTGGGCGGCGCGGAACAGCGCCGCCGCGCCCCGATCGTCGAGCGGCAACACCCCGTGCCGGTGCGCCTCGGCCCACCAGAGATCGATCATGTCCTGCAGACGCGCCGGCTCCCGAGCCGCGACATCCTCGGACTCCGAGAAGTCCTCGGCGAGACGATACAGTTCCCAGCGGTCGGCATCGTAGGGCTTGCCGCTTTCGTGACGGGTGACCGCCTTCCAGCCATCGCGCCAGATGCCGCGGTGTCCGAGCATCTCGAAATACTGGGCCGTCCTCTCGATCCTCGCGGTCGCGTCGTCAAAGGCCGGCACGAGGCTGACCCCGTGAACGGGCAATCGAGGCACCTCCGCGACCACGGCGGGGGGCGCTATGCCGAGCCCGTCCAGTACGGTCGGAAGAATGTCGACGGCATGACAGAACTGATGGCGCATGCGGCCCGCTTCCTTCAGTCGGGCCGGCCAGTGCACCAGCAGCGGATCGCGCACGCCACCGCCATGCGTGTTCTGCTTGTACCATTTGAGCGGCGTGTTGCCGGCCTGGGCCCATCCCCAGGGAATGTTGCTGTGGCTTGCCGGCCCGCCGATGTCGTCGAGCCGCGCGACCGCTTCCGCGACATTTTCGGCGATGCCGTTGAAATACTTGGCCTCGTCCAGAACGCCGGTAGGGCCACCCTCCTGGCTGGCGCCATTGTCCGACAGAAGGATGAAGAGGGTATTGTCCCAGCGGCCAATCGACTTCAGGAACGAGATCAGGCGGCCGATCTGGGCGTCGGTATGCTCCAGCATCGCCGCGAAGGCTTCCTGCAGGCGCGCGGCGAAGGCGCGCTCATCCGCACCGAGGTCGTTCCAGGCCTTCACGCCCGGGTTGCGCGGCGCGAGCTTGGTCTGTTCGGGCACGATTCCCATCGCCTTCTGGCGGGCGAACCATTCCTCGCGCGCGACATCCCAGCCGGAGTCGAATCGTCCGCGGTATTTTTCGAGATAGGGCCGCGGCGCCTGGTGCGGCGCATGCATGGCGCCGAAGGCGAGGTACAGGAAGAACGGCCGCTCCGGCACCAGCGAAACGAGGTCGCGTATCATGCCGGCCGAGCGGTCGACGATGTCTTCCGACACATGATAGCCATCCTCCGGGCGGCCCGGCGGATCGACGAAATGATTGTCGACCGTCAGTTCCGGAAAGAACTGATCGGTCTCGCCCTGGAGAAAGCCGTAATAGCGATCGAAGCCCTTCTGCAGCGGCCAGTTCGCAAACGGGCCGGCGGCCGAACATTCCGACATCGGCGCCAGGTGCCATTTGCCCGCGGCGAAGGTCGCATAGCCGTTGTCGCGCAGGATCTCCGCCATCGTCGCCGAGCTGCGCGGGATGGCCCCGCGCATGTTGGGAAAGCCGGTGTCGAAATTGGAGACCGCCCGCATGCCGACGGCGTGATGATTCCGGCCCGTCATCAGGCAGGCCCGGGTGGGTGAACAGAGCCCGGTGGTATGGAAACCGGTGAACCGCAGGCCCTTGGCCGCGAGCGCGTCGATGTTCGGCGTCTCGATGGTGGAACCGTAGCACCCGAGATGGGCGAATCCCGTGTCGTCGAGCACCACCAGGACCACGTCCGGTGCCCCCCGCTGGAACTTCGCGGGCGCCCACCAAGGCGTCGAGTCATCGATCGTCCGTCCGATGACTCCCTCGAAACGCTCGTCTGCCGGTGCCTTGTTCATGCTTCGTCTCATCCGCTTCTGCAGTCAGCGACACTATTCCGGCCAGGGCCGTCATGCATCACCGGTCTTCAGAAGCGCGGACTTCGAAACCCACACCGAATCCGCCCGATCTCGGATCCAGTCGAACGAGCCGGCGGCTCAGGCGCGGCGAGCAGCCGACAGGATGTGGACGGACGCAGAGCGTGCGTCAGCGGTCGGGTCGGCACCCGGCAGGGACGCCGCGGGCGGTCGCGCCCAGGCGCGCATCACGCCCACGGCAAGCGCAAGATGGGCGGCCACGCCCCAGGCCAGCGCAAGCAGCGGCAGTCCTGCGACGAAGGCGAGGGCCAGCGCCGACAGGACGATGACCACGTGAACGCCGGCCATTGCCACCAGCACCGTGAACTTGTCGAAGGTGGCGGCATGGGCGCGGTCCTCCTGGACCGGGTCGAATTCAGTCTGCATGGTCGGATGCTCCCACATGATCTCAGCGCTTGCTCTGATGGCCTTCGCTGCGCAGCTGCATGAAGCGCAGGCCCGTGCCACGAAGGTTCTCGGCGATGAAGGCCGCCATCCCGCGTTCCTCGCTGAGGCAGAGCTGCAGGGTCGGCATGTGCTCCGGATGACCCGCCGCCTGGGCCATGGTGATCAGCGTCTCGTAGGCGGCGGCCTCGAAGTTGGCGAGCCCGTAGCAGGTGAAGCTTCCCTTCAGGATCTCGTCGTCGGCCGCGGACGCCATCATGCTGGCAGCCATGCCGCTCAGGGCACCGGCGGCATCCTTCACCATCGACCTCGATTCGCCCAGGCTGCCGAGGATCGACTCGATGCGCTCGAGTTGCGCCTTCTTTTCCCGCAGGTGGCCGGCGAGCTTCGCCTTGACCTTGGGATAGGTTTCCACCCTGCCATGCAGGGTCTCGACCATGGAGTGGCCCTCGCGGACCGTGCCGTGGATGTTGCGCAGCCCGACCACGAAGAGCTTGCGGGCTTCGTCCTGTGAAATGGCCATCGGCGGTGTTTCCTTCGGGTTCGGTTTGTCGGGACAGGCGAGTTCGAACAGCACCTCGACACGGCGCGCGGCGGCGACCGCGCCGATCGCGAAGCGGTCGAGCCCGCTCTTCCCGATCTCCGCGAAAAGCGCGTCCTCTTCGACTTCGATGTGCGCGAGGATCTCCCGCCGCAGCTCGCGGACGATCCGCTCCTCGTCCGTCGTGTCGGGAAGCAGCGCCATGAGCTGCCGCGCCGATTTGTGTTCGGCGATGGCGCGGTCGACCAGCCCGGTGTCGCCGGTCGCCTTCGCAATGGCCGGATAGAAGATCTCCTCTTCGACGACCATGTGGGCCCGCAGCGCGCGGAGGATCATCTCGAGGATCCAGGCCCGGCGCGACGCATCTCGTTCCGCCCCGTACCAGTCGAACCAGCCCAGCACGGTGCGGTGATCGTCGGCCAGGAGGTTGAGGATGTCCGGCGCGACCTTCTTGCCGACGACGAGGTTCGCTCCCAGCGAGATTGGCTCGCCCTCGCCGCGGTCGACATAGAGCGGCGGCAGCGGGCGCGCCTCAGGCGACGAGCTTGGTGACACGGGCATAGTCCATCTCCTCTCCGCTTTGCTCGGTCGCCTGCAGTCCCGGCACCGGATGGGGGCCCTCGGTCTCGAGGCGATACTCCCCGCCATTGGCGGCGACGTTCTCCGCGATGACCTGCTCGCTGGGCACGCCGCCCGCATTCACGCGCTGCTGGTAGCGGAAATAAGGGTCGTCCGGCGGCAGGGTCGAGACCGGCACGAAGTCCGAGAGCTTGGCCGACAGGTCGACCTGCGTTGCGAGGACGTGGCGCACGTAGCTCTTGTTCTCGCGGAAGCTCAGCGGCACGGTGAATTCGGGAAACGGCAGCACGCTCTCGGGTTCGCGCTTCTCGACCGTCCACATGAGCTCGCAGGCGAGGCGCAGCTGCTCGAGCTCCATGGCCAGATGGATTTCGTAGATCTGCTTCACCCGCGGATCGACCTCCTCCTGCATGAAGGACCAGTAGATCCAGCATTCGTGCCACTGGTGCAGCACCAGGTTCTGGAACCAGCTCGCCGCCGGATCGAGGATCGATTCGTAGTGGCTGACATGCTGCTCCTCGATCAGCGCGATCTCGGCATAGAGCCCGCGCGCCACCGGCTCCTGGTATCGGTTGCCGATCGTCATGTAGAAATTCATCGTCTGCTGCTCGCCTGCGACCAGCGTCAGCGCGTTGAGCAGCGACTGCGGATGGGCCGCGAGCGCGGTCATCGGCCGGCGGATGTCGTCGGCCGGATCGCGATGTTCGAAGATCGTCGGCCGGCCGGGCGTGATCTCGGTTAGATTTCGGCAGATCTGATCGGCCTTCTTGCCCTCGATGAGCTGGTAGAGATTGGCGTAGCGGTAGAGGTGATCGAAGTCCTCGAGCAGCGCGAAGTCGTACACCTGCTTGAGGTAGGGATCGGGTTCGTTCTGCGCGATGTAGGCCGTGAGGTCGACGGCCACCTGCTCGTAGCCCAAGGTCACTTCGATCGTCGTTTCGTCGCCGGGGATCAGCCAGTTGATCGCCTTCTGCTGCTGCGCCTCGATGCGGCGGAGCCAGGCCAGCCGCCGTCGCACATCCGAATCCAGGCAGTTGCGCGCCATCTGGTGCGAGAACATGACGGCTTCGACCTCGACGCCGTTCGCCAGGATCCCGCGCGCCCGGCTATAGGGATGAACCTCGTCCTTGCGGTAGGGCCGGACGTTGAGCTCCGACCAAGATCGCAGCTGATCCTCGATCGGGATGCCCTTGTGCTGCAGCGGATTGAAGGTCATCGGGGGGTCTCCATGATGGGGCGATGCGGCGGTGCGCGGCAGCCCGCACAAGGAGCCTGTCCGTGCGTGGTTGCATCCGGCTGGCTCTTTTGTCCGGTGCGGCGACCGAACGGCCCGTTTCCTGCCGAACCCAGGGTCCGCGAGGTCCGCATTGCCGGCGCGGGTCTTTTTCTGTACGCTTCGTACAGTATTAAGAGGTCTTCTCGATGAGTGTTGGAGCGACTGGGCAGGCGGCGCGGATCGATGCCGGGCGGCTGCGCGAGCTGTCAGCCCGGCGGGACGGTCCGGCCGCGATCCGGATGGCGAGCCATCTCGGCCTGATCCTCGCATTCGCCGCGGCCGGCATCGCGGCTTCGGCGAGCTGGGGCTTCGCCTGGAGCCTGCCCTTCATGGCGGCACAGGGGCTGCTGACGGCCTTCCTGTTCATGCCGCTGCACGAGACCGTTCACCGGACGGCGTTCAGGACCGAAGCCCTGAACACCATGTTCGGCCATCTGTGCGGCCTCGCGATCTGCTTTCCTTGGGAATACTACCGGGTGTTCCACTGGGCCCATCACCGGCACACGCAGGACGAGGCGCACGATCCGGAGCTTGCCGTCATGCCCTCCGCCGGCTCGCTGGGGCAGCGGCTGCTGGCCTTCTCGGGCGCTCTGCAGGTCTACGGCCGGTTTCGTGTGCTGGTGCGCCACGCCGTGACGGGGACCAGCACGCTGCCCTGGGTTCCGGCGGACAAGCGGGCGCTGATCGTGCGCGAGGCGCGCCTCTACCTCGCGGCCTATGCGGGGCTGGCGGCCGCCTCCCTGCTGTTGCGGTCGCCGCTCATCCTCACGGTCTGGCTTGGCCCGCTCCTGATCGGCCAGTTTGCGCTCCGTCCCTATCTCTACACCGAGCATACGGGGTGCGGCCGCAGCCGTTCCGCCTTCGAGAACACCCGCACCACCTACACGAACGCGCTGATCCGCTGGTTTGCCTGGAACATGCCCTACCATGTGGAGCATCACGCCTATCCATCGGTGCCCTTCCATGCCCTGCCCGCCGCCAACGCGCTGGTCGCCACGGGGCTTCGCCACACCGAAGCCGGGTATCCGCGCTCGATGAAAGCCGCCTGGCGTGCGCTGCGCCTGCAGACCTAGTCGAGTGGCTGCAGCACCCGATCGACCAGCCGCCGCGCCGCCCCGGCCGTGAGGCGCTTCAGCCCGAAGGTCGATTGGTAGAACAGCGTGCCGTAGATCATGTCGTAGAGTTCGGCGGCCGAATCGCTGGCGCGGATGAGGCCTTCCTTCTGCGCCCGCTTGAGGATCGCGACACCTGCCGCGCGCCGTTCGCCGAGATAGCGCTCTCCGAAGGTCGCCGCCGTGCCGGTCGTGCCGATGCATTCGGCGATGACGGCGAGCTGGACCCTGCCGAAAGGACCGTTCAGGGCGGCGACATAGGCTGCCGCATGGGCGCGTACGATCGAAACCGGGTGTCCGTGCGCGGGCAAAGGCAGAAAGGAGCGCGCCTCGTCGAGGAAGGCGTCGACGAGCAACGCTTCCCGGTTCGGCCACCATTTGTAGATGGTGACCTTCGAGACGCCGGTCTCGGCCGCCACGCGCTCGTAGGTCGTCGCGGACAGGCCTTTGGTTGCCATCAGACGATAGGCGCCTCTCAGGATCGCCTGCTGCGCCGCCGTCGAACGCGGCCGGCCCGGTCGACGGCAGGTGGTCCCGGAGACGGGCACGGGGGCAGCAGAGGTCATCGACCAACTATGCGGGCCGCGGTGACCAGCGCAAGGCGCGCACGCCGCCGGACGCAACAAATGTCTGCCGGGCGAATTGCAGCGATGACACATCACTTATCCCGGGAGCCAGGACATGAACGTCAGCCGCCTCAAGAACGATATCGATTCCGGTCGCACGGGCGACAAGTCCGCCGCGTTCGATCCCGCGGCGGCGCCGCTCGGCACGGATGAGGAGGCTGCGGGGACACCGGTGTCCAAAGCCGCCGTGGCGACGGCACGAGCGAACGAGAACAGACCCGAGGGTCATGAGTGGGCCCGGCAGAACGGCGCAATCGAAGACGGCAAACCGCAACCCGCCCGCCGGTACGGCGCCGGCACCTGGGTGCTCGTGCTTTGTCTCGTGGGACTGCTCGCCCTGGCGGTCTGGTTCGGAGTCTCGGGATGGCAGACCGCCGGAGATCCGGACGTCGGCGAAGTGACGGGGCTTGGCTACGGCGCCATGGCGCTCGGCATCATCGCCACCCTGGGTCTGGGCATCGGCCTGATGCTCCTGGTTTTCCGCAGCGAGCGGCGGTGATCATTGCTGCTGGCCGCGCGGCACTTCCCGCGCGCCCTCGATGCCGCCCGGCAGATTCTCCGCGGTGGGGTCCTTGACCAGATCACCGAACACACCCGCAGCGGCCGCGAGCAGCATGGCGGCAAGGGCGACGGCCAGCACCGAGATCACCAGGAAGACGTAGGCATTAAGTCGTGTCGGCCGCTTGCCGTGGCCTTCATTGCCCTCGTCGCGTCTCGTCGGCATCCGGTCGCTCCCTCTCCGTTTCGAGGCGGCGAAGCGGGTCCTCGCCGTCGCGGATCGAATGCCCCGGCGCGGATTGGGTTGCGGGCTCCTCCTCGTCGATCAGCCGGGCGCCTCGCTCAAAGGTCGCGTAGCGCCAGAGCCATTTCAGGCCAACCTGAAGACGCTTGTCGAAGCCCATCAGCAGATAGATGTGGACCAGCGCCCATAGTAGCCAGGCGACACGGCCGCGCAGACGCCAGCGCGCGGTCTCGAAGACCGCCGCGTGCCGTCCGATCACCGCGGTGTCGCCCCGCGACACATAGCGGAAGGGGCGCGGCGTGCCGGCCAGGAGCGCGCGTCCGAGATGTTCGCCCTGCTGGCGCGCCACCTGTGCCAGCGCCGGCAGCGACCTGTCGTCCTGGCGGAAGCTGGCGGCGTCTCCCAGCGCGAAGACATCGTCCAGCCCCGGCACCGAGAGATCCCCGGCGACCTCGATACGTCCTGCGCGGTCGACCTCGAAGCCGAGCGCGGCTGGCTCCAGCGCCCGAATCCCGGCCGCCCAGATGAGGGTCGACGCCTCGATCCGAGTGCCGTCGATCGTGACGGCGCCCTCGGAGACGCCGGTCACCGTGGCGTCCAGCCTCACGTCGACCCCGAGTTCGCGCAGGCTGGCGTCGGCAAAGGTGGATGCTTCCTCCGAAAAGGCCGCGAGCAGACGTGGCCCCGCCTCGACGAGGATGATCCTCGCTTCGTGCGAATCGATCCGCCGGAAATCGCGGCGCAGGGTGAAGCGCGCGAGTTCGGCGACCGCGCCCGCCATCTCCACGCCGGTCGGACCGCCGCCGACGATCACGGTCGTGAGCAGGGCCGAGCGCCGCGCGGGAAAGGCACAGCTTTCGGCTTCCTCGAAGCTGCGCAGCAGCCGCGCCCGCAGGCGACGCGCATCGCGGATCGATTTGAGGCCGGGCGCGTGCCGCGCCCATTCGTCATGGCCGAAATAGTTGTAGGCGGAGCCGGTGGCGAGAACGAGCGTGTCGAAGGGCACGTGGCCGCCATCGCCCAGCAGCACGCGTCGCTCGGGGTGATCGATGGCCCGCACTTCTCCCATCACCACATCGATGTTTCGGGCGCGGGAGAGGATACTCCGCACCGGGCTCGCGATGTCCGCCGGCGACAGGGCCGCCGTCGCAACCTGATAGAGGAGCGGCTGGAAGAGATGGTGATTGCGCCGATCGATCACCGTGACGCGGACACGACTGCCCGCCAGCTCCTGCGCACAGGCGAGCCCGCCGAACCCCGCGCCCACAATGACGACGTGTCGCGCTTCACCGACCGAAGCGGGCGTCCGGTCGACCGAAGGCGGGTGGCCATGCGGGATCGTCGTGTCGGGCACTGGCACTCCTCGGCTGCTCCTCCGCCAATGCTCCCCTGCGCGACGGGTTGCGGTTTGTTTCGACGCGCCGGCAACGCCCCCGGCCTGTGCGCTTTCGATCGACGCAACGAGCGGGAGAGCGGCATGGCAGAGGGCGCAGAAGCATCGGTTCGTCGCGTGGGACTGACAGGCGGCCTGCTCGGCTTCGCGCTGGGCGGCTTCTTCGACGGAATCCTGCTCCATCAGATCCTGCAGTGGCATCACCTGTTGAGTGCGATCGATCCGGACGATGCCCGCCTGCAGGTGATGGCAGACGGGTTGTTCCACGCGCTCATGTACGTGCTCGCCCTCGTTGGTCTCTGGCAGCTCTGGCGACTGGCGCGGGACATGCAGGTCCCGACCGCACGGCTGGTCGCTGCGATGCTGGCGGGTTTCGGCACCTGGCACGTCGTCGACGCGGTCATGTCGCACTGGCTCCTCGGGATCCATCGCATCCGCATGGACAGCACCTCACCGCTGTTCTGGGACCTGCTCTGGCTGGCCGCCTTCGGCGTCGGGCCGATCGCGGCGGCGATCCTGTTCGCGCGCGGAAGCGGCCCGGGACGCGGGGCCTCGAGCGCGACTTTGGGCGTGATCGCGATTCTGGTGGGGGGTGCCGGATACCAGGCGATGCAAGCGCCTGTCGGCGGCGCGTTCAGCACTGTCCTGCTCCTGCCCGGGACCGACAGCCACTCGCTCTTCTCGGCCGCGGCGTCGATCGACGCGCGGGTGGCCTGGACGGATGAGAGCGGGTCCTTGGTCGTCCTGGCTCATCGGCCGGGCGAGCGCTCGCCGCTGAGCTTGCTGATGCGCGGCGCGATCGCTATTGATGCCGGGCTGCTTCCCGCCGGCTGCTTCGCCTGGCTGCGAATCGACCGTTCCGGTTTCTGAGCGGGACCGAGGGACGATCTAGCCGCGGCTCGGCACGGCTTTTTCGTCAAGTCTTTCCCTCAGAAGGGACACTCGATCTCCGCCCCAGAAAATCTCGTCCTCGAACACGAAGCTCGGGACACCGAATATTCCGGAAGCCTCGGCCTCAGTGCGTAGTTTGTCATGTCGCGCCCCGCCCTCGCCTTGGAGGAAGGCGGCAAAGCCTGCCGGAGCTCCCGCTTGCATCAGAGCGCCCGCCACCTGCTCGACATTCTCGGGATCGAGGTCGCGGCGCCAGAAGCGTTCGAATGCGAGGTCGTTGTAAGCGCGAAAGACGCCGTGCTGCTGGGCGTAGAGCATCCCGGCGTTGATCGCGCGGGCGTAATAGATCTTCTTCGGCCCCATCAGGGTCAGCCCCTGCTTGTTGGCGAAGCGGCGCGCATCCATGTAGGCGTAACGCACGCGGCGCCAGTGATGCGGATCGCGCTGCTCGACCGATCCCTGGAACGAGGCGATGTCGAGCGTGTAGGGCCGCCACTCGAGTTCGATCTCGTAGTCGGCCTCCAGCGCATAGGCCCACGCCTTGGCAACGAAGGCGTAGGGGCTCACATAGTCGCTCCAGAGGATGACCTTCGGACGATCCGTCACGGCGCGCCCCGCTCCCGCCTCCACAGCCACCAGAACACGCCGCCCACCGCGACGACCATCAACGTGCCGACCATCAGGAGCATGGCCGAATCCTGGATCCACGCCACGGCCGGCACCGACACGGCGAGGAAGAGCCCCACCAGGCAGATGCGCCAGACCCGCGCGTGGACGCCCGCCACGAAGGTGCCGAGTGCCAGCAGGATCAGCAGCGCGAGACTGGTGGCATTGTCGTTTACCACGCCGCGCACCTCGGGCAGGAACATCAGCCACATCGCCGCCAGGAAGGCGAGCCAGTGCAGCGCCTGGGTCACGATCAGCCGCAGGTGATCGGCCGTCTTGTCGACCTCCCGCCACCCCGACAGCACGCAGGCGAGGCCGTAGATCGGCGCCAGGACCATCCAGTAGGCATAGGTGGTGGGTCCCCGGAAGCCCGTCAGGATGATGCCCCCGACCGCAAGGGCCAGCATCGCCACATAGGGCAGCTCCCGCACCAGCCAGTGCCGGCTGGCGCCGTCGCCGGCGGTGCTCACCGTGCGTCCTTTGCCAGCCGCTTCTCGACCACGCGCGCCCACAGCGTCGAGCCCAGGGTGAGCGCCTCGTCGTTGAAGTCGTAGCTGGGGTTGTGAACCTCGCAGCCGCCCTCGCCTCCGCCGTTGCCGATGTTGATGAAGGCGCCCGGGACCTGTTCCAGCATGTAGGAGAAATCCTCCGACGCCATCACGTACGGACCTTCACGGTTCATGTTCTCCGCGCCCACGATCTCGGCCGCCACGTCGGCGATGAACTTCACCGCGTCCTTGTCGTTCACCAGCGGCGGAAAGACGACGCGCACATCGGCCTTGGCGCTGCCGCCCAGGCTCGCGGCGATGCCGCTGGAGATGGTCTCGATGCGTTCCTTGATCAGCGCCATCGTCTCCTTGCGGAAGGCGCGGATCGTGCCGCGCAGCACGGCCTCTTGCGGGATCACGTTGTAGGCGTCGCCTGCATGCATCTGCGTGACCGAGATCACCGCCGAATCGAGCGGCGCCACGTTGCGCGATACGACACTCTGCAGGGCCGAAATGATCTGAGTGGCGATGATCACCGGGTCGATGCCGGCCTCCGGCCGCGCACCGTGCGCTCCCTTGCCGGTGATGTGGATGTCGAACAGCCCGCCGCCCGCCATCTGCGGGCCCGAGCGGATGGCGAACTTGCCGACATCGAGCTTCGGGCGGTTGTGCATGCCGAAGATGATCTCGCAGGGGAACTTCTGGAACAGCCCGTCCTTGACCATCGCCTCCGCGCCGCCGCGGCCCTCCTCGGCCGGCTGGAAGATGAGGTGCACCGTGCCGTCGAAGTTGCGCGTGGCCGCAAGGTACTTGGCGGCACCCAGCAGCATCGCTGTATGGCCGTCATGACCGCAGGCATGCATGCGGCCCTTGTGCGTGCTGCGATGATCGAAGGTGTTGAGCTCGTCCATCGGCAGCGCATCCATGTCGGCCCTGAGGCCGATGGCGCGCGGATTGTTGCCGACGCGGATCGTGCCGACGACGCCGGTCTTGCCGATGCCCGCCGTGACCTCGCAGCCCCACTCCTTGAGCTTCTGCGCCACGATGGTGCTGGTGCGCTCCTCCTCGAAGCCCAGCTCGGGGTGCGCATGGATGTCACGCCGGATGGCGGTCAGCTCGGCGGCGGCGGCGGCGATCAGCGGTTCGATCTTCATGGCGGTCAGGACTCCAAAAGGAAGGCCCTCATTACACGACGAAACTCGGCGCCATGCACGTTCGGATATGCATGGCCGCCGTCCGGCAGCACGTAGGCGCGCGCGCCCGGGATCAGGCGCACCAGCTCCTCCGTGAAGTAGAGCGGCGTCACGGTGTCGTCGCGGGCGCAGAGCGCCAGGGTGCGGGCCGTCACCTTCTGCAGCTGCTCGCGGCGGTCGTGGGCCACGATGGCGGCGATGCGCGACAGGACGATCTCGGGAACCGGAATGGTCTCGAGCGCCTTCGCTTCGGCAGCCACGAGAGCGGCATCGTGATCGCGCACCCAGGCCGGCGAGTTGAGCGCCAGCGCACTCGATTTGAGATAAGCCGCCGGCCCCAGCTCGCGCAGCATCAACGAACGTACCTCGAACAGCCGGCGGAAGAAGGCATCCGTCTTCGCCCAGGTGGCGCTCAGCACCAGCCGGTCGATCCGGGCCGGGTGCTCGATCGCGAGGATCTGTCCCATCGCTCCGCCGGTCGAATGCCCGCACCAGTGAACCTTCTCGTAGCCCAGGCCCTCGATGAGCTGCAGTGCATCGTCGGCCATCTGCCCGACGCTGTAGTCGATCCTCGACAGGCTGCTGCGCGAGGTGCCGCGGTGATCGTGCACGACCACGGTGAAATTCTTCGCCAGCTCGGACACGTTGTCGCCCCACCAACGACCATCGCCGCCAAGTCCAGCGACGAGAAACAGCGTGGGGCCGCTGCCGTGGACTTCATAGTAGAGTTCGGCGCCGTCGCGCAGCTTGAACAGGGCCATTCCGTCTCCTCGGCGATTTGCTATGGTCGGCCGAGGAGGTAAGCGCACCATGAAGCGCCTGTCGATTGTCGCGTTGATCCTGATCGGCGCCTGCGCCCCTAAGGAGCAGACGTTGACCACCACGATTCCACGGCCGGCGCCGGACGAGGCGACGCCGTCCGGGATCGCGTATCTTTGCGAAGGTCGCAAGGAGGTGGCCGTCGTCTATGCCAAGAACCGCGCCTCGGTGACCTTGGGCGACCGGACGTGGCGCATGGAATACCAGGGCGGCAACCCGGGCTTCCGCTACGCCGATTCCTCGACCGAATGGTCCGGTCCCGCCAATGCCGGCACACTCAAGGCGCTGAGCGGTGGCGCACCGCTGGCCACCAACTGCCAGCCGCTACGCCGCACGACCTAGGATCACGGCCAGACGGGCATGCCGTCCAGCCCCGCGGCTTCCGGCAGCCCGCACATCAGGTTCGCATTCTGCACCGCCTGCCCCGCGGCCCCTTTGCCGAGATTGTCGACGACGCCCATCGCGATCACCAGGTTGCGCTCCGGATCGGCCGCATAGCCGACGAAGGCGAGGTTGGAGCCGGTTGCCCATTTGGTCTGCGGCGGCTTGTCGGTGACGCGGACGAACGCTCGTCCGGCGTAGAAGCGCCGGGCCGCGTCGAGGCACTGTTCCGTCGTGGCGCGGCCGCGGGCGTAGATCGTCGCAAGCACACCACGGGTCATCGGCACCAGGTGCGGCGTGAACACCAGCCCGGCGGCGCTGCCGCCCCCCAGCCGCTCGATCGTCCTGGCCATCTCCGGCATGTGGGTGTGCTTCAGCAGGCCGTAGGGCACCAGGTTCTCGTTGCTCTCGGCATAGCCGAACCGGCTGTCGGCGCCGCCCCGGCCGGCGCCGGAAATGCCGGTCTTGGCGTCGATCACGATGTTCCCGGGATCGATCAGCCTGTCGGCCAGCAGCGGCGCCAGCGCGGTCAGCGTCGCGGCGGGGAAGCAGCCCGGATTGGCCACGCGGCTCCCGCCCTCGATCTCGGCCGGCCAGACATCGGCCAAGCCATAGGTCCATCCATCGACGTAGCGATGGTCGCCGCCAATATCGACGATCTTCACGTCCTTCGGCACCCGCGCCAGCGCCTCCGCCGAGGCCCCCGTCGGCAGGGATGCAAACAGCAGGTCGAGCTTCGGCAGGGCCGCGGGATCCCACTTCTCGATCACGAGGTCGGCCAGTTTGGCGGGCAGTCCGGGGAAGCGGTCCATCAAGCAACTGCCCGCGCTGCCCTCGCCGGCGGCGTAGACCAGTTCGAAAGAGGGATGGCTTGCGACGAGGCGCAATGCCTCCCCGCCGCCGAAGCCGCTGATTCCGACGATGCCAACACGAATGCTCATGACGATGTCCTCTCTGGCTCGGGCAAAACAAAACCCCCGGAGCCGGGGGCCGCGGGGGTTCAGGAACGGGCCGGATCGTGTCCGGCGGATGAGGCTCAAGGCGAATCAGTCACCACACCGACGAACGAAGACCGGCACGCAGCACGAAAGCCGCCGCGGCAATGCTGGGGCGTCGGCGTCGATCGTGAAGGAATTCGTTCCTGAGCATGTCGCCCGACACTGTCGCCGCACACGACGAGCGTCAAGCGCAATGTCCGCTGCGGGCTACTTCAGCCAGAGCTTGATGGCGTAGCCGACCAGCGCCGTGACCCCGACGCCGGCGGCCCAGAGTCCCACGAACCACAGCCACTGCCGCGCTTTGGGCATCGGTGATAGCCCCCTCAATGGTATCCCTCGTGCCCGGTCTTGCCGCGGAACACCCAATAGGAAAATCCGGTATAAGCCAAGATGATCGGCACGATCACCAGGACACCGGGCAGCATGAACTTCAGGCTGTCGTGCGGCGCGGCGGCATCCCAGATCGAGACCGACGGCGGCACCACGAACGGGTAGAGGCTGATGCCGAGACCGGCGAGGCCCAAGCCAAACAAAGCCAGTGCCATCAGGAACGGCGTGTAGTGATGCGAGCGGCGCAGGCTCCAGAACAGCACGAAGCCGACGATCGCTACCAGCAGCGGCACCTGGGCGGTGAACAGGACCTGCGGCCAGGCGAACCAGCGCAGCCAGTAGGCGTCGCGCAGGAATGGCGTGGCCGCACTCACCGCCGCCATCGCCACGATGGTCGCGATGCCGAGACGGAAGGCCAGCCGGTAGCAACGCTCCTGGAGCGAGCCTTCGCTCTTCATCACCAGCCAGGTCGAGCCCAGCAGCGCATAGCCGCAGACGAGACTGACACCGACGAGGAGGCTGAAAGGCGTCAGCCAGTCGAACCAGCCGCCGGCATAGGTGCGGTTCTGGACGGCAATGCCCTGCAGCAGCGCTCCCAGGGTGATGCCCTGCGCCAGTGCTGCCACGACCGATCCGCCGCTGAAGGCCACGTCCCAGAGGGCGCGATGGCGCGGGTCGCGCCACCGGAACTCGAAGGCGACGCCGCGGAAGACCAGCGCCAGCAGCATCGCGATGATCGGCGCATAGAGCGCGGAGAGGATCATGCCGTAGGCCAGGGGGAAGGCGGCCAGCAGGCCGCCGCCGCCCAGAACGAGCCACGTCTCGTTGCCGTCCCAGACCGGCGCCACCGAATTGATCGCGCTGTCGCGCTCGCGGCCGACCGGCAGGAATGGAAACAGGATGCCAATGCCCAGGTCGAACCCGTCCATGACGACATAGGCCAGGATGGCGAAGGCGATGATGAAGGCGAAGAACATCGGCAGGTCGAACGGCATGATCAGGCCTCCTTGCCCGTCGCGAGCGACTCGGCCACCGCGGGGGCGGGGGTGATGCCCGCGGCCCGCACCGGCTGGTCGCGCCGCGGCCCCTCCTCGCCGCGATGCGGCGGATGGGACATCAGCTTCAGGATGTAATAAGTGCCAGCGCCGAAGGCGAAGAAGTAGACGATGACGAAGGCCAGCAGCGACGCCCCGACAGCGGGCGCATCGAGCGCGGAAGCCGAATCGACCGTGCGCAGCATTCCGTACACCGTGTAGGGCTGGCGGCCCACTTCCGTCGTCACCCAGCCGGCGATGACGGCGACGAAACCGGCCGGCCCCATCGCCAGCGCGAAGCGATGCAGCAGCGGCCAGTCGTACAGTCGCTTGCGCACGCGGGCGAGCAGGCTGAAGCCCGCGAGCGCCAGCATCAGCATGCCCATCCCGACCATGATCCGGAACGACCAGAACACGACCGCCACCGGCGGCCAGTCCTTGCGGTCGACCGTGTCGAGTCCCTTCAGCGGTGCATCCCACGAATGCTTCAGGATCAGCGACGAAGCCTTGGGAATCTCGACCGCGAACAGGTTCCTGCCCGCAGCCTCGTCGGGCCAGCCGAACAGCACCAGCGGCGCGCCGTGGGGATGGCTCTCGAAGTGGCCCTCCATGGCCATGACCTTGACCGGCTGGTGCTCCAGCGTGTTCAGCCCGTGCTGGTCGCCGGCGAAGATCTGCAGCGGCGCCACGACGGTGATCATGCCCATCGCCATGGAGAACATGACCCGCGCGCCCTCGTTGCCGCGTTCGCGCAGCAAGTGCCACGCGCCGACCGCGCCGACCACCAGCGCCGTCGTGAGGTAGGCGCCGAAGACCGTGTGGACCAGACGGTACGGGAACGACGGGTTGAAGATGATTGCCCACCAGTCGGCCGGCACGAACTGGCCGCCGGCATTGATCGCGTAGCCGGCCGGCGTCTGCATCCAGCTGTTGGCGCTCAGGATCCAGAAGGCCGAAATGAAAGTGCCGACGGCGACGGCGAGCGTCGCCGCGAAGTGCAGGCCCTTGCCCACCCGGTTCATGCCGAACAGCATGACACCCAGGAAACCCGCTTCGAGGAAGAAGGCCGTCAGCACCTCGTAGGCCATCAGCGGGCCGATCACCGGTCCGGTCTTGTCGGAGAACACCGACCAGTTGGTGCCGAACTGGTAGGACATCACGATGCCCGACACGACGCCCATGCCGAAGGCCAGCGCGAAGATCTTCAGCCAGTACTTGAAGAGATCGAGATAGACCTGCCGCCCTGTCCAGAGCCACAGCGCCTCGAGCACGGCGAGATAGCTCGCCAGGCCGATCGAGAAGGACGGGAAGATGAAGTGGAAGGAGACGGTGAAGGCGAATTGCAGTCTGGCGAGGAAGATGGCGTCCAGTCCCTCGAACATTACGTTCTCCCTAGACGATGCGCGACGCGTAAGCGGGTGACTTCAAGGCGACGACCAGGACATCCAGCGCCGACACGAGTTCCGCGCGGCTGCGCGCCGCGCCCAACGCGATGCGAATGGCGTGCTCCGGCTCGCCGTCGACGCTGAAACTGTCGCTGGTGACCACGGCAAGCCCCTGTCGCTGAACGTGGGCCGCAAATTCCGCGCGGGTCCACGTCGCCGGCAGTTTCAGCCACACGTGGAGTCCCCTAGAGTGAGCGGCGTAACTCTGGCCGGAAAGCGCCTTCGTCGCCAGACCCTGTCTTGCCGCAGCCTCCGCCGCGACGGCCGACACGATGGCGTCGGCGCTGCCGTCGGCAAACCAGCGCGAGACCAGCGCGACCATCAACGGCGCCGGCATCTGCGACACGGTGCGCAAGGCATTGGCGACGCTGGACGCGGCCGCGCGATCGGGCGTCAGCACATGGGCCACGCGCAATCCCGGCGTCATGCACTTCGACAGCGTCATGGCGAGATAGCTGCGCTCGGGAATGAGCGTCGCGATCGGCAGGGCCTTCGGCTCGAAACTTCCATAGGCGTCGTCCTCGATCAAAATCAGATCGTGACGGCGAATGGCGGCGGCAAGCTCTTCGCGACGTTGTGACCCGATCGTCGCGGTCGTCGGATTGTGAATGGTCGGCAGGAGATAGACCGCCCGCGGCGCGTGCCGGCGACAGGCTTCGGCAAGTGCTTCGGGATCCATGCCCTCGCCGTCCGACGCCACGCCCACGAGGCGCACGCCAAGCGACGCAGCCGCCGACCGGAAGCCCGGATAGGTCAGCCGGTCGGTGAGCACGACGTCGCCAGGCCGCGTCACGGCCAGCAGCAGCGCCATCAGCGCGCTCTGCGTGCCGGGCGAGATGACGAGCCGGTCGGCCTCGATCGTGGGCACACGGCGCCGCAGCCACTCGGCGGCGATGCCGCGGTCGACAGCGCTGCCGCCCGCCTGCTGGTAACTCAGGAGATCGGAGAAGCCATGGTCCCTCTGCAGGGCCGCAAGTCCGCGCATGATGCGGCCTTCGAGGTCGGCCTCGATGGGCGACGGCGGCAGGTTCATCGACAGGTCGACGTCGATGCCTGCAGCGGCACGGGCGGCCGGCCGCAGGCGGTTTTCCGCAACGAAGGTGCCCTGCCCCACCCGGGCATCGGTGAGCCCGCGGCGGCGGGCCTCGTTATAGGCGCGCGTCACCGTCGTGAGGTCCACGTCCAGGAAGTTCGCCAGCGCCCGATGGGTCGGCAGGCGTTGCCCGCGATGCAGACGACCGGACGCGATGTCCCGCTCGAGCGCGGCCACGATGCCCTCGTAGACCGGCCCACCGGCATCGAGTGTAGGGCTCCAATCCATACAATATCGCTCCTTGTCCTTGAATGTATGGCCATACGTATGGATATACAAGCCGACAATCGATGGAGGACGGGATGGCTGGGAAGGGCGGTCGGTATCTGATGCGGGGCATGTTCGGGCGCTGCCCGGCCTGCGGCGAGGGCAAGCTGTTCCGCGCCTTCGTGAAAGTCGCCGACCGTTGTCCGGCCTGCGGCGAGGATTTGCACCATCACCGCGCCGACGACTTTC
>CAZPOS010000025.1:0-8081 GCA_964588065.1 uncultured Reyranella sp. | reverse complement strand
CACCGTCCGACCAGGACAGAGCCTTAGCCTTCAGTACCATCATCACCGCGCCGACGACTTCCCCGCGTACCTGACGATCTTCCTAGTAGGCCATCTTGTGGTGCCGATCGCCATGTATGTCGAGATCGTCTACCAGCCGTCCTACTGGCTCCACACTTTCCTGTGGGCGCCGCTGGTCATCATCCTCTCGATCGGCCTGCTGCAGCCGATCAAGGGCCTGATCGTCGCGCTGCAATGGCACATGGGCATGCACGGCTTCGCCGCGGCCAAGCAGGCACGCGCCGAGCCCTGCTAGGCGCCCTCTCTAGCCAAAAGCCTCGAAGACCTCGGCAATCGCCGATCGACCGAGCCCAGCCCGCAAACAGGTCTGCAGCAGGACGCGCGCCTTCAGCGGGTTGAGGCGGCCGCCCCAGATGAGGCCGGCCTTGCGCAGCGCGATCTCGGAGCTCGGACCGCCATAGGTATGATGCAGCAGCGGCCCGCCGCCGGCCCGCGGCGAGACAACCGTCGGGATCATGTCGGACAGTTGCCCGACCAGCGACGCGACACGCTCCGGAACGTGACCGCCGCCCATCGCGCCCACGACGACGCCGCGGTAGCCGAGCTGGTCGCGGTGATCGACCATCGCCTCCAGGACATAGCCCGGCTCGTCCAGTCCCATCCATAGCAAGGCGACCGGCTGCTCCCTGCCCTCGGTCGCCGCGCCGAGCCGCTTGCGGGCGGCCTCCACCGGCGCCCGCACCGGCAGCGACAGCGGCACCACGCGCTCTTCCACCAACGCGGCGAGTGGGCCGGTCTGCGGTGACGCGAAGGCATTGAGCCGCGTCGGATGGATCTTCGACACGTCGGCCGCCGCATAGATCTCGTCGAGCATCACCGCGACGACACCCAGAGACTTGGCATGCGCCTTCACCCAGGGATCGCACGCCACTCGCACGGCTGCGAGCAGATTGCCCGGTCCGTCCGGCGAGGTGAGCGCGGGATTGCGCATCGCCGCCGTCACGATGACAGGGATGTCGCGCTCGACCAGCAGGTCGAGCAGGAAGCTCGTCTCCTCGAGCGTGTCGGTTCCCTGCGTCACCACCACGCCATCGACGTCTAGGCTCATGATCTTCTGCGCGAGCGCATGGATCTGGTCGAAGGAGAGCGAATGACTGCCGACCCTCGACACCGTCTCGGCGCGAATGTCGGCAAGCGTCGCGAGCGACGGCACCGCGGCGACGAGATCGTCGGCGCCCAGGCCCATCTGCATCGCGCCCGACGCATCCGGGGCCGTCGCGATGGTGCCGCCGAGGGCCAGGATCTGGATACGCGGAAGGGTCATGACAGAAGCCTCAGGGAACGGAAGAAACGCTCGGCCTCCGGCGCGCGCATCGCATCGGCCGGCGCGAGATAGCCAAGGGAGACGTAGCGACTGCCCTTCAGCAGGACGAGCTGGCGCAGCGCATTGCCACCGGCGAGCGGGCCAACTGATTCGACAGCCGGGGCGCCTTGCACCGTCTTCCAGTCGACGCTGGTCCATTTGCCGCCGGCCAGGCGCTGTGCGCGGTCGTCGAGCGCCGATTGAAGATTGAGTTTCGGCTGCCGTACGTCGACATCCGCCGGATAGAGCGCGCTCTGCGCCACGAAGGACAGGCGCCGATATTCGAGGCTGTAGGAGTGATAGACGAAGGGCGTGCCGCCGGGCGAGACCGTGTCGAGCACCTTGTAGACCGGTGCGCCGGGCATCTCGACGAAGAACGACTTGTCGGCCCCCTCGACGGGAAACCAGGATGCCGACTGCGCCGCGGCATTAGCCGCCAGCAGAGCCGCCGGCAGGGCGAGGAGCGATCGTCGACGGGCGCTCATTCGGCGGCCCGTACGCGGCCGAACTTTTCGCGCGCTTCCGCCGCGCTGTAGTAGCCGCGCGCCACGTCGCGGGCGACCCACTCGGCGCTGCGCTTCGCCGGCTCGCCGAAGCCGCCGCCTCCCGGCGTGGAGACCCGCACTACATCGCCGACGCCGATCTCGATATCCTGGTCCTTCGAAATATGCGGCGGCCGGTAGGCCTTGCCGCCCTGGTCGATCTGCACCGTGTTGGTGCCGCCTGCATGGCCGCCCAGCACGCCCTGCGGACCGGTGCGGCCATGGTCCATCACCATCGAGACGCGCGCCTCGCCGCGACGCAGCTTGATCGCGTAATTGATGCCGAAGCCGCCGCGGAATTCGCCGGCGCCGCCCGAGCCCTCGCGCAGGGAGAATTCCTCGAACAGCACGGGGTAGAACTGCTCCAGCACCTCGATTGGCGGCATCTTGGAGATGCCGATCGTCGAGCAGCCGTTGCTCAGGCCGTCGCCGCCCTGGAAGCCGCCATAGCCGCCGCCTGTGAACAGATACATGATGTAGTTGCGCTGGCGCTCCGGGTCGTAGCCGCCGATGCCGAGGTTGCCGGAGGTGCCGGCGGGCGCGGCAAACAGCAGGTCGGGGATCGCCTTGGTGAGCGCGGCGAATACCGCCTCCGCGATTCGCTGGCTCACCTCGGCCGCGCAGCCCGACACCGGCCGCGGATACTTCGCGTACAGGAAGGTGCCTTCGGGCTCCACGATATGCAGCGGCTCGAAGGTGCCGGCGTTGATCGGCACGTCGGGAAAGACATGCTTGACCGCGAGATAGATCGCGGACTTGGTCGTCGCGATGACACTGTTCATCGGGCCGCGGCAGGGCGGGCTAGATCCCGTCATGTCGAAGCTGAGCTCGTCGCCCTTCTTCGTGATCTTCATCCGGATGGTGAGCGGCTCGTCGACGACGCCGTCGCTGTCGACCTGCGAGGTGCCTTCATAGACGCCGTCGGGAATGTCGGCGATCTTGGCGCGCATCTGCCGTTCGGCGCGGTGGCGCATCTCCGCGATCGCGGCCCTGACCACGTCGGCGCCGTAGCGGTCGATCAGCTCGGTGAGCCGCACCTCGCCCGTGGCGAGCGCGGCGGCCTGCGCCTTGATGTCGCCGATGCGCTGATCGGCGATTCGGATGTTGGACATGATGATGGACAGGATCTCCTGATCCATCTCGCCCTTCTTGAAGAACTTCACCGGCGGCAGGCGCAGGCCCTCCTGCTCGACCTCGGTCGCGCTGGCGGAGAAGCCGCCCGGCACCATGCCGCCGACATCCGGCCAGTGCCCGGTATTCGCCAGCCAGGCGAACAGCTCGCCCCTGTAGAAGAACGGCTTCACGAAGCGCACGTCCATCAGGTGGGTGCCGCCGAGATAGGGATCGTTGACGATGAACACGTCGCCCGGATCGACCTTGCCCGCATAGTGCGTCTTCACCCGCTCGATCACGGCGCGGGTGGAAAACTGCATGGTACCGACGAACACCGGCAGCCCCAGCTCGCCCTGGGCGATCAGCGAACCGTCGACGGTGTCGTAGATGCCGTCGGAACGATCCATGCCCTCCGAAATCACCGGCGAGAAGGCGGCGCGCACGAAGGCCAGGTCCATCTCGTTGCAGACCTGGACCAGGCCGTTCTGGATGACTGTCAAGGTGACGGGATCGAGGTTCGACATGTCCGAATCACTAGCACAGCCCATGCCTCCCTGCGCTATGATGCCGTTCAAATCCCCCACTTTTCGAAGCGGAATCCCCATGAACGCGCCTCTCGATGCGGACAATCTCGATTTGATGAAATTCGCTGTCGGCCAGCCGGTGCCGCGCCAGGAGGACCCGACCCTGCTGAAGGGCCAGGGCCGCTACACCGACGACATCAACCTGCCCGGCCAGGCCTATGCGGTGATGGTACGCAGCCAGGTGGCACACGGCCTGCTGAAAGGGATCGACGCCGAAGCCGCCCGCGCGATGCCGGGCGTGCTCGGGATCTGGACCGGAGCCGATCTCAACGCCGCCGGCTACGGCGCGCTCAAGACGGTGATGATGGTGCCCAATCGTGACGGCTCGCAGATGAAGACGCCGACGCGCTATTCTCTGGCCACCGACAAGGTGCGCTTCGTCGGCGACCCGGTGGCCTTCGTCGTCGCCGAGACCCAGGCCCAGGCGCGGGACGCGGCCGAAGCGGTCATGGTCGACATCGAGGCGCTGCCCGCCGTGACCGAGGCGCGCGCGGCCGCCCAGCCCGGCGCGCCGACCGTGTTCGACGACGTGCCGGACAATGTCTGCGCCGACTTCCAGTTCGGCGACAGTGCGAAGGTCGCCGAAGCCTTCGCCAAGGCCGCTCACGTGACGAAGCTGCACCTCGTCAGCAACCTCATCGTCGTCTGCGCCATGGAGCCGCGCACGGCGATCGGCCACTACGACAAGCAGACGGATCGCTCGACCCTCTATGCCGGCTGCCAGGGCGTGTTCGGTCTCAAGAACCAGATGGCCGCCCTGCTCGGCATCAAGCCCGAGCAGATGCGCGTGGTCACCGGCAATGTCGGTGGATCCTTCGGCATGAAGGGCTCGCCCTATCCGGAATATGCCGGCCTCTTCCATGCTTCCAAGATTCTCGGCCGTCCGGTGAAGTGGACCGACGACCGGTCCGGCAGCTTTCTCAGCGACCAGCACGGGCGCGACCACGATTTCGATGCCGAGCTGGCTCTCGACAAGGACGGAACCTTTCTCGCCGTGCGCCTCAAGGGCTACGCCAATGTCGGCGCCTATCTCTCGAACGTCGGCGCGGCGATGGGCGCGCTGGGCGTCTCGCGCAATCTCGCCGCGGTCTACCGCACCCCCCTGATCGAGGTGCAGACCCAGGTCGCCTTCACGCACACCTCGCCGATCGGCGCCTACCGCGGCGCCGGCCGGCCCGAGGCGAACTATTTCATGGAGCGCCTGATCGCCACGGCCGCCCGCGAGATGGGCATCGACCAGGTGGAGATGCGCCGACGCAATCACATCAAGCCCGAGGAGATGCCCTACAAGACCGCATCGGGCACCACCTACGACAGCGGCGAGTTCACCGTCCTGCTCGACAAGGCGCTGGAGCTGGCGGACGTGGCGGGCTTCCCGGCCCGCAAGGAAGAAAGCCGGAAGCGCGGCAAGCTGCGCGGACTGGGCATCGGCGACTATCTGGAAGTGACCGCCCCGCCCACCAACGAGATGGGGGGCCTGCGCTTCGAGGAAAACGGCGACGTCACGATCATCACCGGCACGCTCGACTACGGCCAGGGCCACTGGTCGGCCTTCGCCCAGGTCCTTACGAGCAAGCTCGGCATCCCGTTCCACCGCATCAAGCTTAAGCAGGGCGACAGTGACCTGCTGATCGCTGGCGGCGGCACCGGCGGTTCCAAGTCGATCATGGCCTCGGGCGCGGCGATCATGGAAGCGTCGGACAAGGTGATCGAGAAAGGCAAGGAGATCGCGGGCGTCGCGCTCGAAGCCTCCGCCGCCGACATCGAATTCAAGCTGGGCCGCTTCGAGATCGTCGGCACCGACCGCGGCATCGGCATCCTGGAGTTGGCGGCCAAACTGCGCGGCGGCATGAAGCTGCCCGAGGGCGTGCCCACCACCCTCGACGTCAGCCATGTCCACGAGGCGGCGCCGTCGGCCTATCCCAACGGAACCCATGTGGCGGAGGTCGAGATCGACCCTGACACCGGCCATGTCGAGGTCGTGAAGTACACGATGGTCGGCGACTTCGGCACGGTCATCAATCCGCTGCTGGTCGAGGGCCAGAGCCATGGCGGCGTGGTCCAGGGGATCAGCCAGGCGATCTTCGAGCATGTCGTGTACAGCGAGGAAGGCCAGCCCCTCACGGGCAGCTTCACCGACTATGCGATCCCGCGGGCGGGCGACGCCCCTTCCTTCAAGACCGACTATCACTCGGTGCCGGCGAAGACCAACGTGCTGGGCGCCAAGGGCTGCGGCGAGGCGGGCTGCGCGGGCTCGCTGCCGTCGGTGATGAACGCCATCTCCGACGCGCTGGGCGGCAGGCACATCAACATGCCGGCAACGCCGGAACGGGTATGGGCGGCGCTCAACGGCTGAGGCGCGACAATGGCGTCCCGTTGGAGGGGCGCCTCCGATCGGCTATGAGCAGGCCCGATGAAGCACAAGCGTCTTTGGTTCTCGGGCATCTTCGCGGCCCTGCTCGTGGCGGTCACGGTGGCCGGCCTCGAATTGCTGAGCTCCTTCGTCGTGCCGCCCTGGCCGGCGCGTGAATTGCGGCCGATCGAGGTGTCCAGGAACGCGGTCGCAAGCACCCTCGGCGGCAAGCCTACGGTTCCGGAATACAATAGCTGGGGCTTGCGCGACCGCGAGCACCCCCTGCAGAAGCCGGCCGGCATCTCCCGCACCGTCCTCGTCGGCGACAGCTTCCTCGAGGGTGGCTTCGTCGGAAAGTCGGTTGGCGCGCGGCTGGAGGAGATCTGGCAAGCGGAAGGTCACCGCGACTGGGAGGTGATGAGCCTCGGCATCTCGGCAACCGGGCCGCCACAATACTATTATCGCATCCGCAACATTGCGTTGTCACTGCAGCCCGACGCACTCGTGCTGACGTTCTACTCGGGCAACGACTTCGTTTCCGATGCCCTGTCGCCCTGGCGGATCTCACCCCCCATCGCCGAGCGTCCGCAGCCGTCGTGGCTCGGGGCGGTTGCGCCCCGCCTCACTTGGCTGCTGGTCAACCGGCTAGGCCTGTCGGAGTTCGGGCGCGCCAACAAGGGCACGGCCGACGAAGCACAGAAGATCATGAAGATGCCGCGCGCCGAACGGCTCGACGCCATGGTCCGGCTCGTCAAGACGCACTACTATCCGGAAAAGGACGAGAAAGTGATTCGCGAGATCCTGTCGCGCGGCGGCGACAAGTTCTGGGATCGGTTCGAGCCACGCGATCGGGACCAAGAGTATCTCCAGGCCTGGTGGCTCGCCGGCATGGTCGACTGGGAGACCGCCACGTGGACGGTGCCGGTGACACCGGCGGAGATCGAGCAATCGGTGGACAGGCGACAGGTCCAATCGACCATGAGCTGGCTGCTCGGCGCCCGCGATCTGGCGCGCGAACGCGGCATCGAGTTTCTGATCGCGCTGGTGCCGGTGGGCGTGGTGGATCCGAGCTACGCCGAATTCTGGGGCCCGTGGCCGCGCTATATGAGCTATCCGAGAGAGAATGAGGCGAAGCACCGCCTGTTGCGCGCCGCGCTCGAGGCCGAGGGCGTGACGGTCGTCGACCTCGAAGACGATCTCAAGGGCGTGCCCGGTACCTACCGGGTGTCCGACGGACACTGGACGGAACTTGGAACCGAGATCGCGGCCAAGCGCCTTGCCGCAGCGCTCGAAAAGATGCGGAAGGCTCGCTAGAGCCTCCCGCCCCCGAACGTCAGGCCGGCGTGAACATCGGCAGCGGCGGGCCGCCGTCGGTCGGCTTGAAGACCACCGTCACCGCCTGATCGCACTTCAGCTTGTCGAAGTCGCAGTCGACGATGTTGGTCAGCATGCGCGGACCTTCGGCCAGGGTGACGTAGCCGATCGCGTAGGGTACCGGCGCGCGGCGCATCACGCTGTAGGAATAGATCGTGCCCTTGCCCGACGCCTCGACCCATTCGGTCTTGTCGCTGAAGCAGAACGGGCAGATCGTGCGCGGGTAGTGGTGCGCCTGGCCGCAGCTCGTGCACTTGCGCACCAGCAGCTTGCCCTTGCCGGCGGCATCCCAGTAGGCCTGCGTCTCCTCGCTGATGGCGGGCGGCGGCAGCTTGCGTTCCTTGGTCTCGGCCATGGTCTACTCTCTCTCCAGAATGACGGTCGCGCTGCCGTGGCGCAGGCCGAGCGAGCCGCCCGTGCCGTGCGCGATCGCCAGATCGCAGTTCTTCACCTGCACCTTCGGGTGCGCCTCGCCGCGCAACTGGCGCACCGCCTCCAGCACCTTGGTGAGGCCGCCGCGGTTCGCGGGGTGGTTGTTGCACAGGCCGCCGCCGTCGGTGTTGAACGGCAGCTTGCCGACGCCCGAGATCAGGTTGCCGTCGGCGACGAAAGCGCCGCCCTTGCCCTTCTCGCAGAAGCCAAGATCCTCGAGCTGCATCAGCACGGTGATGGTGAAGCTGTCGTAGATCGAGGCGTACTTCATGTCGGAGGGCTTGACGCCCGCCTCGGCAAAGGCCGCCGGGCCGGTGAAG
>CAZPOS010000024.1:18662-35969 GCA_964588065.1 uncultured Reyranella sp. | reverse complement strand
AAGAAGGAGGCGAAAACCTTGCGGATGGTGCTCTCGCCGATGTCGCGCGTGATGAACACGACGCGGCTCCTGCGGTCGTCGCCTTCCGGCCAGGCGTCGAGCGTGGCCGGCGGATGGAAGACGTGCTGCACGCCGTGGATGACCACCGGCTTGTCGGTGTCCTTGACGTTCAGGATGCCCTTCATGCGCAGGAGGTCCGGTCCGCGATAGGTCACCAGCGCATCGAACGCCGCCGCTACCGTCGACCAGCTCATCGGCTCGTCGAAGGTCATGCAGAAGGAGCGGATGCGGTCGTCGTGACGGTTGACGTCGTGCGGATCCTGGCCGCCATGAGCATGGTCGTGGGAATGGCCGTGATCGTGGCCATGGTCGTGCCCGTGATGATGATAGCCATGCCCGTGCCCGTGGTCATGGCCGCCCTCGTAGGCCTCGGCCTGCAGCCACTTCTTGACGTCGGCGCTCTTGGTTTCGGGATTGTAGAGGCCGGCATTGAGAATCTGGTTGGGGTCGATCTCGCCCGTGGCGACTTCATGGAAGGGCGCGCCGGGATTGAGATGCTGCAGCCGGTGCTTGAGGTCCGCGAGCTTCGGCGCGTCGGCGATGTCGACCTTGGTGAGCAGCAGGCGGTCGGCCACGGCGGCCTGCTTCACCGCCTCCTCGTGATTGTCGAGCGTGCTGGCGCCGTTCACGCCGTCGACCGTGGTCACCACGCCGTCGAGGCGGTAGCGCGAGGCGAGCAGCGGGTCGGTCATCAGCGTGTGCAGGATGGGGGCGGGATCCGCGAGGCCCGTGGTCTCGACCACCATGCGCTTGAACGGCGAGACTTCGCCGCGCGAGCGCTTGAGGAACAGTTCGCTCATCGTGCGCACCAGGTCGCCGCGCACCGTGCAGCACAGGCAGCCCGAGTTCAGCGTCACCATGCCCTCGTCGTCGGACTTCTCGACCAGAAGGTGGTCGAGGCCGATCTCGCCGAATTCGTTGATGATCACGGCCGTGTCCGCCAGCTCGGGCCGGCGCAGCAGCTTGTTGAGCAGGGTGGTCTTGCCGCTGCCGAGGAAGCCCGTCAGCACCGTGACGGGAATGCGCTGCTCGGCAGCGTTCTGCGGATCGCTCATCGAAACATCCTGTGTTCGGGGATCACGCCCGCCAGAAACGCTCGACCTTCCTGAACTCCTTCCAGGCCCGCTCCAGCTTGCGGCGGCGGCGCTTCTCGCCGCTTGCCGCCTGCCTGGCGAGGACCTTGAGCGGCAGAGCCGTGTCCTCGGAGGGACGGGAGGCCGTCGCGATGTCGGCCAGCATGCGAGCCGCCGTCGCGCGATCGTTCAAGGCGCCGAGCGCACCCTGCAGGCGCACCGTTGCCTCGATATAGGGCTTGGCCGCGGGCGAGGCAAAGGCGGGGCTGAGATAGGTCGCGGCATAGCGCAGTTTCTTGATGCCGATGCGCAGCTGATGAAGCTGCTCCTCGCTCAGGCGGGCGAACAGGCGGCCGCGGCGGACCACCTTGGCATGGCGGGAATCGAGGACGTGCCGGCCGAATTCGTCGAGGCGTAGTTCGCCCGCGACCTCTGCCGGGGCCTGCCCGGCGGCGAAGGCGGCGAGCCTCTGGTCGAAGGCATCGTAGCGGGCGCTGCCCAGGGCGGCCCGGGCGCGCTCGAGGTGGCTGGCAGCCAGCCGGGCGCCGACCTTCTTCACCACGGCCGGAACGTCGGTCACGCTTTCGGTGAGGAATACGTGCAGGTCGCGTGCCGGACCGCATTCGCCGGCCAGCCACTTGGCCTCGGCGGAGAGGGCGCGCACCTCCGGATAGTCGACCGCAGGGCGAAATACGCTGAAGGCGGCGCGCAGGCGTCGCAGCGCCACGCGCGCCTGGTGGATGCCGATGGGGCGGCGGCTCTGCAGCACGATGTCCCGATACTTGGCCAGATCGGCCCGGCAGGAGGCCGCGATCGTGCGGAGCGCCGCCTCGGGAGGGGTCTCGGGGGTGAGCTTGTGCCCGGAAGCTGACATTGCATTGCGACCGTAGCGGCACCGGACGAGGGGGCAACCGTAAAGAGCGACAATCCGGTTAAGGTTTTATTGCGTCCGCGAGACGCTGATCTCCGTCCCGAGCCTGGAATTTACCGTCGCGCGCCCCTTTGGCGGGCCTGTTACGCTGTCTTTGCAGTGGCGGCAGCGGCCCGGCGTGGCCTAGAGTCGCGCCATGAGTATCGATGCGGCGGCCTTCAAGAAGGGCATGCGCCACCTGGCGGCGAGCGTAACCCTGATCACCACCAAAGTGCAGGACCAGCGTGGCGGGTTGACCGCCACGGCGGTCTGTTCGGTTTCGGCCGAACCTCCGCAGATTCTGGTCTGCGTCAACAAGTCGGCCAGTGCCCACGACCCGATCGGGGAAGCGGGGTTCTTCTGCGTCAACATCCTCTGCCCGGAGCATCGAAAGCTGGCCGAGCGCTTCGCCGGCATGGATGGCACCGAGGGCGACGAGAGATTCCGGGACATGGGCGAGTGGACGACGCTCACCACCGGCGCGCCGGTGCTGAAGGGATGTCCCGTATCGTTCGACTGCAAGCTCGTCACCGAGCTCTCGGCCGGCACGCACACGATCTACATCGGCGAGATCGTCGACGTGGCCTTGCATGAGACGGCTCTGCCGCTGCTCTATGCCGACGGCACCTTCGTGCACGGTGAAGCCCTCAAGAAGGCAGCCCAGGCCGCCTGAACGAGCGGGGTTGCGCCCCCGCACCAACCCACTATGTTCGCGCCCGCCCGAACGGGCGCCTGCTGGGGCGTCGCCAAGCGGTAAGGCAGAGGATTTTGATTCCTCCATTCCCAGGTTCGAATCCTGGCGCCCCAGCCATCGCGCCCTCTTCGAGGGCTTCGACGTCCGTCTGTCTCCTGGATGAACCGCTCGAGCGACAAGGTCTATGAACTTCCTGAAAAATACGCTTCTGGTCGTCGTCCTCACCGCCATTTGCGCGCTCTGCCTCGAGGGCATGACCCGGCTCTTCCTCGACAACGGCATGCTCTACGAACTCGAAATGTGGCGCTATGCACGCGACGTGAAGGTGCGGGACATGCGGCCCGACCTCGGTCATCGCCACCGGCCGAATGCCGAAGCGGACCTCATGGGCGTCAAGGTTACGACCGACAGCAACGGCTTCCGGTCGTCCGAGATTCCCGCGAAGGCGCCGCCGGGCGTGGCGCGCATCGCCTTCGTCGGCGATTCGACGACCCTCGGCTGGGGCGTGGCGCAGAACGAGACCGCCGCTGCCCGCGTGACCGCCGCGCTGGTCGCCGAGGGCCGCAAGGTCGACAGCTACAATACGGGTGTCGGCAACCACAATACGCTGCAGGAACTGACGCTGTTCCGCGAGACGGCCGCGAAGATGAAGCCCGACATCATCGTGCTGACCTACTTCATCAACGACGCCGAGCCGATGCCGACCTACGGCCAGACCTCCTGGCTGGACGAGCATTCGGCCGCCTGGGTCGTGTTCAAGTACCGCCTCGACTCGCTGATGCGCCAGTTCGGCGAGGCGCCGGACTGGAAGCGCTACTATCGCGAACTCTACAAGGACGATGCCGCGGGCTGGCAGCAGACGCGCAAGGCGCTGCAGGGCTTCGCCACCACCGCGCGCGAGATGGGCGCCAAGCTGGTCGTCTTTAACCTTCCCGAGCTGCGCGAGCTGAAGCCCTATCCCTTCCCCGAGGTCACCGCCAAGGTGAAAGCCGACGTCGAGGGCCTGGGCGTGCCGTTCTTCGACATGCTGCCCACGGTCGAGAACCTCGAGCCGGCGAGCCTCTGGGTCACGGTTCCGGACCCGCATCCGAACGGCGTGGCGATGGCGGCGTTCACCACCATGATCGTGCCCGAGCTCAACACCCTGCTGGACGGCCTGTGCCGGGACGAAGGAAAGGGCTGCAAGTAGGATGCGGTTCCTCAAGGACGCGCTGCTCGTCCTGATTTCGCTCGCCGTGAGCGTCGTCGTGGCGGAAGGTGTGGTCCGCTATATCGACGGCTATCCCATCCTGCTCACGCCACTCGGCGAGCCGATGGGACTGGCCAGCGTGAAGCAGGATTCGGTCGACAAGGTATCGCGTGCCGCCGGCGTCGAGCGCGCCTGGTTCTTCGACGAGCCGCCGCCGCTGCCCAACAAGCGCGCCGTTCCGGAGGAATGGCAACGCCTCTATCGCTTCATCGAGGCCAATCCGGTCGGCGGCATGTCGTTCCGGCCTTCCGACGCCTTCAAGGTCTGGAACACCAGCTTTTCCGGCGATCCCTGCCACCACTGGTTCCTGCGCCACGCGCCGGGTCAGCTCTTCCTCTACGACGCGCCGGACGGAGAGCCGCGGCCGCCGTACCGGTTCCTGCCCGACGTCACGATCCCCAGCGGCCTGACGACCAACCAGATCGGCTGGCGCGGACCGCCGATCGACAATCCGCGTCCCGAGAAGACGGTCCGCATCGTCTTCGTCGGCTCCTCGACCGTCGTCGAGGCGCACCATCTGCCTTACTCCTGGCCCGAATATGTCGGCCACTGGATGAACGTCTGGTCCAACGCCAAGGGATTGGGCATCCGGTTCGAGGTGCTGAACGCGGGCCGCGAAAGCATCATTTCGAGCGACATCGCGGCCGTCGTGCGCACCGAGGTGCTGCCGCTGCGGCCCGATCTGGTCGTCTATCACGAGGGCGGCAACCAGTTCCGCCCCGCCTCGATCGTCGAGAAGGTGCCGGACGTTCCGGTGACCCGGCCGTCCAACGCCCAGGAGCCGGGCGCCGTAAAGTGGCTGAAGCAGGCCGCACGCTATTCCGCCCTGATCGGTCGCGTCCAGGCGGCCTTCGCGATGGCCGGGGCGACGGCCGGGAACAACAGCGGCGCCGAGTGGCCCAAGCCCGACTACAAGGTCATCTGGCCGGAAGGCCTCGACGAGATGAATCCGGATCTCGACTTCGCCAAACTTCCGGTCAACCTGAACGTCATTCAGAAGGACCTGGACCAGATCCGCGGCGATCTCGGGTCGATCGGCGCCGACATGGCAATCACCTCCTTCTTCTGGATGGTGAAGGACGGGATGGTCGTGGATCCCGTGCGGCACCGGTTCATCATCGAGCAGCTCAACGCCGCGAACTGGCCCTACCGCTATCGCGACCTCGAACGGCTTGCGAAGTTCCAGAACCGGCTGTTGGCCAAGTACGCCGCTGTCCACGACGTCGCCTTCCTCGATCTGGTCGGCAACACGCCGTTCGATCCCGACCTGTTCGTCGACGCCGTGCACACGTCCTATGCCGGAACCCGCATCCGCGGCTGGGCGGCCTTCAACCTCCTGGTGCCGCTGGTGGAGAAGAAGCTCGCCGACAAGGCCTGGCCACGCCCCTGGCCGGCCGGCGCCCCGACGGAGTTGCCGACCTTCTCAGCCCGACTGACCAAGCTAGAGTGCAAAGCGCCCTGAGAATCACGCCGCGTAGCGGCGGAGATGCTCCAGCAACAACTCGTTGACCCGCGCCGGCACCTGGTCGGCGGCGTAGTGTCCGACGCCGGGCAGAACCTCGAAACGGTAGGGCGCGGCGATGAACTCGCCCGTGCCTTCGGCGGCGGCGCGGCCGACCGTGTCGTCGGCATCGCCCCAGAGGTAGAGCGTCGGCACTTCGATCGGGCCGAGCGGCATCCGCTCGCCGCGGGCGCGATACCAAGCCAGCGCCGCTTCCATCGCCGGCGCGTTGCCGAGGACGGAGAGATGAAGGTCGATGGCTTCCTTCGGCACGCCTTCCCTGGCGTGCCGGGTGCGCAGCCACGCGCAGTCGTCCGCGAGGACCTTCGGCACGGCATCGGGTTCGAGGAACGCCTGATGATGGCCGGAGCGGCGCCTCTGCTCGCCGTCGGGCATTGCCAGCGCCCGCGCGAACGACATCGGATGGGGCCGCGACAGGATGGTGAGCGAGCGCAGCCGCTCGGGATGTTGGAAGGCGATCGCCCAGGCGAGGCTGGCGCCCCAGTCGTGGCCGACGAGGTGGAAGCGCCTGTCGCCATGGCCGACCGCCGCCGCGAGGTCGAGTGCGTCACCGGTCAACTTGTCGAAGCGGTAGGAATCGAGGTTCGCCGGATCGGGTCGCGCCCCCGCCGAATAGCCGCGCTGGTTGGGCGCCACCGCGAAGTAGCCGGCCTCTCCCAGCACCGGCACCTGCGCCTTCCAGAAGTGGCGCGACACGCCGAACCCGTGAAGCATCAGCACCAGCGGGGCCGACTCGTCGCCGGCGACTGAGGCGTCGAACACCAGGCCCGGCGCGGTCTCGATCTTGCGGACGTCCATCTCGTTCATTCCCCTTGGCTCGCGCGGCCCCATTTCGTTTCCAGACGGCGCCAGGCACGGGCGAGCCGTGCAGTGCGATCCTCGAACAGGTCCGGGGCGGCTTCCTTGCCCAGCAACGTTTCCTCCACCTCATGATGGAAGCGGATGCCGCCATCGGCCAACAGGTGTTCGATCTTGACCCCGCGCTCTGCGAGACGACGTGACACCAGAACCGTGCGATGACAGTCGAGCGGTTCCTTCTCGGCGCACATGAGGCACTGCACCGCGTGCTGAGCGCCGACTATCACGCGATCGAGCGCAGCCTTGAACTCAGGCCGCGCGGCGAGCTGGTCGTAGCTTCCACCTGCCTGTGGCTTGCCGCCAAGCGCTGCGCCTTCATGGACGTAGGCGATGCCGGCGTCGGCGAGCGAGCGCGCGAGGTTCTTCTGGCCGAACTGCGGATGGCGACGAGACCAGGGAGTCGAGCGCACATCGACCAGCCGTTCGACGCCACCCGCTTTCAGGAGTGCCATGAAGCGTTCGATCGGATGGTTCGAATGGCCGATGGTCTTGACCGGGTTCATGCGAGGCGTCGCACCTTCTCGATGAAGGCCTGGGTCGCGGCCGAGGGATCGTCGCGGCGGCAGGCGAGGTTGAGCGGCACCTTGATCGCGGGCCGCCCGGCGAGGGGGCGGTAGGTTACACCCTCCAGCGGCAGCCGGCTGAGCGATGCCGGCACGATCGTGATGCCGAGGCCGGCCGCCACCAGGTTGAGGGTCGAGACGATACGGGGCGCTTCCTGGCTGACATGTGGGCTGAAGCCCGCCGCGCTGCAAGCCGCGATGATGACGTCGTAGAGGCCGCGCCCGTCGGCCCGGCGATAGAGGATGAAATCCTCGATCGCGAGATCCTTGAGGGTGAGCTTCGGCCGGCGCGCCAGCCGGTGGCGCGCCGGCAGCGCCGCCGACATCTCTTCATGCAGCAGCTCTTGCACTTGCAGGCCCTGCGGTTCGACGAGGCCGGACCGGATGAAGGCGACGTCGAGCCGCTCGTCGCGCAGCGCCGCCAGCAGGTCGCCCGAACTGTTCTCCTCCAGCACGAACGAGATGTCCGGCCGCTCGCGACGGAATTCGCGGATCGCCCGCGCCACCAGCGGATGGAAGGGCGCGGAGGTGGTGAAGCCCACGGCGATGCGTCCGGTCTCGCCGCGCGCGGTGCGTCGCGCCTTGACCGTCGCGCGGTCGACGGCGGCGAGGATCGCCTCGGCATCGGCCAGGAAGGAACGGCCGGCATCGGTCAGGCTGACGCCGCGCGGATGGCGCAGCAGGAGGGGCGCGCCGATTTCGCGTTCGAGCGCGCGGATCTGCTGGCTGAGCGGTGGCTGCTGCATGTGCAGCTTCTTGGCCGCGCGCGTCACGTGGCCTTCCTGCGCCACGGCGACGAAGTAGCGGAGATGACGCAGTTCCATCGAGATATCCAGAAAGTATTGAATAGGCATTTATCATATATTTGAACACTGTCCACGCGAGACGTAGACAGGCCCTCGTCCTCACTCCTGAGGATTGCTGTCGGACGGGCGAGGGCGAGATGACGATAACAATGGCCCTGGGGCTTGGGCTCCTGATGGTGTTCACAGCCTTCCTGTCGGGCATTTTCGGCATGGCGGGCGGCATGGTCCTGATCGGCGTGCTGCTGTTCCTGCTGCCGCTGCCCATGGCGATGGTGCTGCACGCGGTCACCCAGATGGCCTCGAACGGCTGGCGGGCGCTTCTTTGGCGCCGGCACATTCAGTGGCGCATCACCGCCTTCTACGTGATGGGTTGCTTCATCGCGGTCGGCCTCTGGTCGCTCACCCTCTACGTGCCGGACAAGGCCGTCGCGTTGCTGATGCTCGGCCTCTCGCCCTTCGTGCTTCGGATCGTACCGACCCGGTGGATGCCGGCCACGCTGGGGCCGGCGCAGGCGCTGGGCGGCGGCATCGCCTGCATGGCGCTGATGCTGCTGACCGGCGTGACCGGGCCGCTGGTCGACCAGCTCTTCCTGCGCTCGCCGATGAACCGCCAACAGATCGTCGCCACCAAGGCCTCGTGCCAGGTGTTCGGCCACGGCTCGAAGCTGCTCTATTTCGGGGCCCTGATCGAGCAGGCCGGCTCTGTCGAACCATCGGTGCTCGCGATGGCGGTGGGAGCCTCGATGCTTGGTACGTCGCTCGGCAAGCAGATCCTCGAACGCCTGTCGGATGCCCAGTTCCGGACCTGGGCCGGAAGGCTGATCACCGTGCTCGGTCTCTACTACATCGGCTATGGCTTGGTACTGCTGACCGGGATTGCCTAAGATGGCGCGTGGACATTCCAGCAGGTTTTCGAGAACTGAACGAAGCGACCGGATTCACCGCGGCCAACGGCCCGTGGTTCGAGAAGGTCGAGGGCAACAGGGTGTGGCGCGGCTTCATGCCGGGCCCGCAACATGCCAATGCCCTCGGCATCGTGCATGGCGGCATGCTGGCCGCCTTCATTGATGCCGCGCTGGGCTCCGTGGTCTATCGCGCCATCGATCGGCGCTGCGTCACCCTGAAGCTGACGCTCGAGTACCTGACGCCGGCGCGCGTCGGCGACTGGATCGAAGCCACGGGCGAGTTGCTGGGGCATGACGAGCATGTGGCGCAGGTAAGGGGCCGTCTCTATGGTCCGCGCCACGATGTGCTGGCCGGGCTGGGCGATTTCGCGCTGCTGCGGCCGGGACGCCCCCTGAAAGTCCGGAGCTAGAGTGTCTTCCTACGCCATACCCGACGATCCGCCCGAAGGTTTCAAGCTCGTCGATTTCGCCCGCGGCCGGCCCGAGCCGAACTTCAACCTCCATGTCGGCAATATGTACGTGAAGCGCGGCGAGAAGGGCACGCGCGACGAGTTCGTGCTGGCAATCCGCGTGCAGCAGAACATGTGCAACCCGGCGGGTGGCCTGCATGGCGGCATGATGATGACGGTGGCCGACCTCGTGGGCACCATGGGTGGCGGCTATCTCGCCGGCCTGCGCAAGTTCCTGCCGACCGTGAGCATGACTTTCGACTTCGTGGCGCCCGCCCGGGTCGGCGACTGGGTCGAGGGTCGTGCCGAGCTGATCCGCCAGACGCGTACGCTGCTCTTCACCAACATCTACCTGACCGTCGGCGAGCAGAAGATCCTGCGCGCCTCCTCGATCGCCAAGATCTCGTCGGGCGACGGCACCGGCTACACGAAGACCGACGCTAGCGGCCCGGCGGCCGCGACCTGAGAGAGGACTTCAGGAAGTCGACGAAGGAGGTGACGCGGGCCGAGATGCCGCGTCGCGCCGGGACCAGCGCGAGAATGTCGGCGCCCTCGAACGACCAGGGCGCCAGCACGCGCCGCAGCTCGCCGCGCTTCACGAACGGGCCGGCGTCCCACTGCGAGCGCAGCATGAGGCCGAGCCCGGCCAACGCCCAGTTGCGCACCACCTCGCCGTCGTTACTGGTCATGGTCGGCGTTACGCGCACGGCGCCGCTGCGGCCGCCGCGCCGATGGCGCCACAAGGTCACGTCCTCGTTGTTCTCGCGCACGCACAGGCAATCGTGCTGCAGCAGGTCGCGCGGATCGGCCGGCGTGCCGCGGCGTTCGAGATAGGCGGGGGCGGCGCAGACCCACCGATCGTTGCGCGCAAGCACGTGCGCCACCCAGGTCGAATCGCGGACCGCGCCGATATGCACCACGACATCGGCATCCTCGCTGTCCGTCCAGGGACGTTCCGACAGATCCAGCGTCACGCGGATCGCCTCGTGCCGTTGGGCGAAGCGGGCAACCAGCGGCGCCACGTGCAGCCGGCCGAAGCCGAAGGGCGCGACCACCCGCAAGGGCCCCGAGAGCGCGCCGCCCTCCTTGCCGAGCAGCTCGGTCAGCGCGCCCATCCGGGCCAGCATCGCCTGGGCCTCGCTCACCAGATGCTCGCCTTCGCCGGTGAAGCGCAGGCTGCGGGAGCTGCGCACGACCAGGCTGACGCCGAGCGTTCGCTCGAGTTTCTTCAGCCGCAGCGAGAGCGCCGGTGGGGTGACGTTGAGCGATCGCGCCGCGCCGCTCAAAGAGCCGGTGCGGGCCAGCGCTTCCATGAACTGTAGGTCGGCCAGGGTGATCATTCAGTTTTCCTTAACTGAACTGTTCATCCGATTTAAGCACGAAGGGCCCGCGACTTGCTACGGTCGGGGCATGACGACGACCTTTCCCAAAGCCGTGCTCTTCGATCTGCTGACGGCGCTTCTCGACTCCTGGACCCTGTGGAACGACGTGGCAGGCTCGGCCGAACGCGGCCGCGCCTGGCGGGCCGAGTATCTGCGGCTGACGTACGGCTGCGGCACATACGTCCCCTACGAGCAGCTCGTGCGCGAGGCCGCGCTGGCGACCGGCCTGGCCGGAGACGCTGCGGACGCGCTGGAGGCGCGCTGGCTCGAACTGCCGCCGTGGAGCGGCGCGCAGGCGGCGCTCGATGCGCTCGCCGGCCGCACGAAGCTCGGCGTCGTCACCAATTGCTCGATCCGGCTCGGCCGTCAGGCGGCGGAGCGGCTTCGGACGAACTGGGACTGCGTGGTCACCGCCGAGGAGGCCGGTTGTTACAAGCCTGACCCGCGTCCTTATCGCCAGGCGCTCGCGACGCTGGGCGCCGCGCCCGGCGAGGCGGCCTTCGTTGCGGGTTCCGGCTACGACTTGTTCGGCACCTCGGCCGTCGGCCTCAGGACCTACTGGCACAACCGCGTCGGCCTCGCGCGCCCCGAAGGGGCGCCGCCGGCCGCCCTCGAGCGGCCGACGCTCGACGATCTTCTCCCCTGGCTGGAAGGACGTTTGTCATGATCTTGCGCCGACTTCTGCTCACCCTCGCACCGCTTTTACTGGCGGCCGGTACCGCCACCGCCCAGACTTTTCCGGCCAAGCCGCTGACGCTGATCGTGCCGTTCCCGGCGGGCGGCCCCAGCGATGCGCTGGCCCGCGCACTCGCCCAGGGCATGGCGGCGGATCTCAAGCAGACCGTCGTGGTCGAGAACATCGGCGGTGCCAGCGGCACGATCGGCCTGACGAAGCTCGCGAATGCCGCCCCCGACGGCTATACGTTCGGCTTCGGCACGATCGGCACGCATGTGGCCAATGCCGCCCTGTTCAAGAAGCTGCCCTACGATCCGCTGACGGGGTTCGAGCCAATCGGCCTCGCCGGCACGGCGCCGCTGCTGCTGGTCGCCAAGGCCAGCCTGCCGGTCTCGAACCTCAAGGAGTTCATCGCCTATGCCGAGAAGAACAAGGCAGGCATGACCTATGGCAGTGCGGGCGTCGGTTCGATCTCCCACTATGCCTGCGTCGTGCTGTTGTCGGCGCTCAAGCTCAACATCACGCATGTCCCCTATCGCGGCGTGGCGCCGGCGATGAATGACCTGATGGGAGGCCACATCGATTTCATGTGCGACCAGACGACCAGGGCTACGACGTGAACCTGCGCTCGTGGAACGCGTTGTTCGCGCCGAAGGGCACGCCGCAACCGGTCATGGCGCGGCTGAACGAGGCGCTGCGAGCGGCCGTGGCCGATCCGGCGCTGGTCAAGCAGATGACCGCCGTCGGTGTCGATCTGCCGTCGCCGGACGCGTTGCAGCCGGCTACCGTGACGGCGTTGATCGCGCGCGGGCTGGAAAAGGACGTGCCGGCGCTCAAGGCGCGCGGCGAGTATCTCGACTGAAGGGTGGAAACTTGAAGCTGATCGACATCGAGACCCCGGCGGCGCTGGTCGACCGGCGCCGCATGGCGGGCAATATCGCGCGCATGCAGGGCCATCTCTCGGCACTCGGCGTTCGCCTGCGGCCGCATGTGAAGACGTCGAAGTGCATCGAGGTGGCGCGTGCCCAGCAGGAAGCGGGTGCCGTGGGCATCACGGTTTCGACCCTGAAGGAGGCCGAGCAGTTCTTCGCCGCGGGCTTCGTCGACGTGCTCTATGCAGTCTGCATCGTGCCCGACAAGCTCGACCGCGCGCTCGCGCTCATTCGCAAGGGTTGCGCCCTGACCCTGCTCGTCGATTCGGTGGCGGCCGCCGAGGCGATCGTGGCCAAGGGCAAGGCGGCCAACCAGAAGTTCGACGTCATGATCGAAATCGATTCCGACGGGCATCGCTCGGGCGTGCAGCCCGAAGCGCCGGAGCTGATCGCGATCGGGCAGGCGCTCCAGGCGGGCGGCGCGACGGTGAAGGGCGTGCTGACCCACGCCGGCAGCTCCTACGATCTCGACACGCCGGCGGCGCTGCAGGCGCTGGCCGAGCAGGAGCGGGCGCTCTGCGTGCGCGCCGCCGAGCGCCTTCGTGCCGCGGGCATCGCCTGTCCGGAGGTCAGCATCGGCTCGACCCCGACCGCGATCGCCGCCCAGCATCTCGAAGGCGTCACCGAGGTGCGGGCCGGCGTCTATGTCTTCTTCGATCTGGTGATGTCCAACGTCGGCGTCTGCACGCCGCAGGACGTGGCGCTCTCGGTACTGACCGAGGTGATCGGCCACCAGGCCGAGAAGGGCTGGGTGATCGTCGATGCCGGCTGGATGGCGATGAGCCGCGATCGCGGCACCCAGCGCCAGAAGATCGATTATGGCTACGGCGCCGTGTGCGACGTCGATGGCAAGTTGATCGACGGCCTGATCGTCTCCGGCGCCAACCAGGAGCACGGCATCGTCTCGCGCCGCGACGGCACGGCCGGTGACGGCGTGGTCGAGCGCTTTCCCATCGGCACGAAGCTCCGCATCCTGCCCAACCACGCCTGTGCGACAGGCGCGCAGTATCCGGCCTACGTTGCGGTGACGCCAGACGGCGATGCGACGCCCTGGCCACGCTTCCAGGGTTGGTAGCCTAGACCGTTGCGCCGAAGTGGCTGCCGAGCGCGCGGCGGCCTGAATCCGTGAGGCGCACGGTGCGGCTGCGGCGCAGGCGCTCGGCCCAGCCGCGCTTGAAGAAGGTGTCGGCGATGGCAGCGCCCAGGGCGCCCGAGATGTGCGGCCGGCGCTCGCTCCAGTCGAGGCACTGGCGCGCGAAGTGGCGTGAGCTGGCCTGGCGCGCCGTGCCGAGATCGACGCCGAGCTTGTCGCAGAACAGTTCGCCCGATGGCGTGAGCTGCCAGTCGCGCGGCCCCTTGGGCTCGAGATGGCCCTGTCGGGTCAGCGAATCGGTGACGGCGATGCCGACCTGGCCCGCGAGATGATCGTAGCAGGTGCGGCAGAAGCGGAGATCGGGATCGCGTCGCCACGCCGCGCTTTTCGAGGCCGGCGTCGCCCGTGTGCCGGCCAGCGCCATCAGCGCTTCGATGGCGTGCGCCACCTCGGGCGAGGCAAGCCGATAGAAGCGGTTGCGGCCCTGGGCGCGGGCGGCCAGCAGGTGGGCCTCGACCATGCGGGCGAGGTGACCGCTCGCGGTCTGGGCGGTGATGCCGGCCGTATGAGCGAGGTCCGACGCAGTGTGCGCGCGGCCGTCCATCAGCAGCGACAGCATCGAGGCACGCGCCGGATCGCCCATCAGGGCGGCGATCTCGGAGAGGGCGTTCACGGTCGTCATGACGGGACTCTATGCCCGGCCGTTCGTGCTCGCCACGGTCAATGGTTCGGCCGGCGCCGAAGCATGATACACTACCGCCACTTCGGATTGGCGATGGCGATCTTGTCGGCGATGGTGGCTTCGAGATGGGTCATCAGGGCGGGGTCGGTCTCGTCGCGCTCGCCGCTGCGCAGCTGGAGCGCCAGTTCGCGATTGAGTTCGTCGAGCGGGGCCTCGCGGCCCAGCAGCGCGATCAGACGCTCGTGCTCGCGGCGATCGGCGGCCGGTCCGAGGCGCACCTCGCGTTCGAGGATCGCGAGCGAGTTCACGGCGACCCGCATCTGGAAGCCGAGCCGTGGTTCGGTGCGGTCGAGCGCGGGAGTCGCCTCGTCGCGCAGGAAGTCGGCGATGGCGGCCAGAAGCTCGGCGGCGGTGGGGCGGTCCTGGGCCACGGTCAGGCTCCCTGCTTCAGAAGTTGCAACAGGTCGACTTCGGTTTCGACGGCGCGGCGGCCGATCGAGGCATGCTCCATCGACTTGATGGAACCCGAAAGATGCTTCCACGCCTGGTTGAGGCAGATGATGCCCCAGTGCACTGTGCCGAAGACTTCCCACCAGTGCGCACGGACGGGGTCGACCGTGCCGCCGCCGGCGCGCTCATAGGCCGCCCACAATTCCTCGCGGCTGCCGAAGCCGCCGGCCGGTCTGTCGATCGCGCCGAAGCGCCAGCTCTTCACGCACAGCCAGCCGAGATCCTCCACCGGGTCGCCGAGATGCGCGAGTTCCCAGTCGAGGATCGTCGTCACGCCCGTCTCGTCGACCAGATAGTTGCCGGTGCGATAGTCGCCATGCACCAGCACCGGCCGCTCGAGCGGCGCGGGCCTGCGGCGGTCGAGCCAGGTGAGGGCCAGTTCGAAGACCGGCTGCGGCTGGCCCAGCGCGTCGAGCGAGCGACGCAGCTCGGCGATATGGTCGGCGGCCTCGCGGCGCGGCAGCGGCGGCAGGGTGCCGGGATCGGTCGCATGGATGCGCGCCAGGATCTCGCCGAGCTGGCCCGCGATCCTGCCGCGCGCGGCCGCGTAGGGCGGATCGCGCAGCAGCTTGCGGGCGATGGCGATGCCGCCGACTCGGCGCATCACATAGGCCTCGCCCAGCCCGTCCTCCGGTGTGAGTTCGAACAAGGGCTCCGGCGAGCGCACCCCGGCGTCGTACGCCGCGCGCAGCACGCGGAACTCGGTGCCGCGGTCGATGGCGACGGCGCGCTCGCGCTCGGTCTTGCCTTGCGCCGGCGGGTCGCGGCGCAGGATCAGGGCATGACGCTGGCCATCCACGACGGCGTCGAAGCTCCACGTCTGGCGCGAGGCTCCGCCGGACTGGCGCGACAGGGCTTCGATTGTCGCGGGCGCGCCGAAATGGCGGCGGGCCGCCTCCCCGAGGACGCGGGCGACGGTTTGTGTTTCAGTCGACGTGTGAACGTTCATTTACCGGCACTGTGGCACAGGCTCCGCCGCATGGTAAGAGGACCGCGCCAACTGGGGAGATCAGCAAGTGTCGAGTGCCTTCGCCGCGATGAACGGCCTGTTCCTGGAAGACCTCAAGCCCGGCATGTCGGCGATGTTCGGCAAGACCGTGACCGACGCCGACATCGTGGCCTTCGCCGGCGTGTCCGGCGATACCAACCCGATCCACCTGCACGATGGCTTCGCCCGCACCACGCGCTTCCACCAGCGCATCGCGCACGGCATGCTGAGCGGCAGCTTCATCTCGACCGTGATCGGCACCAAGCTGCCGGGACCGGGCGCGGTCTACATTTCCCAGACCATGAACTTCATGGCGCCGGTCCTCATCGGCGAAACGATCACCGCCGTGGCGACCATCACCGCGATCGACGAGAAGCGCCGCCGCGTGACGCTCAAGACCCAGTGCCTGAACGGCGACAAGGTGGTGATCGACGGCGAGGCGGTCGTGCTGGTGCCGCGGCGCGACGCGGCCTGAGCGGATCGCATGGTTCCGGTGTTCGACGACTGGCGGTCGGTGCCGCCCGATTGGACGGGCGGTGTGGTGGCGCTCGGTAATTTCGACGGGGTGCATTGCGGCCACCAGGCCTTGCTCGCGCATGCGCGCGAGAAGGCCGCCGAACTCGGCGCACCGTTGCTCGCCTTCACCTTCGAGCCGCATCCGCGCGGCTTCTTCGTGCCCGACACCGGACCGTTCCGGCTGACGCTGGCGCCGGCCAAGACGCGGCTGCTCGCCGAGCATGGTGTGAAGGCGGTGCTGGCGCAGCACTTCGATGCGGCCTTCGCGGCCCTGCCGGCGACCTCGTTCATCGCGGACGTGCTGGTGAAGGGGCTGCGCGCGCGCCATGTCGTCTGTGGCTACGATTTCACCTTCGGCGCCCGGCGCAGCGGCAACGTCGAGATGCTGCGCGCCGAAGGCAAGGCGCGCGGCTTCGAGGTCTCGGTGCTCGATCCGGTGACGCACGAAGGCGAGATCTATTCCTCGACCCGGATCCGCGAGGCACTGCGGCACGGCTGGGCCCGCGAGGCCGCCGGCCTGCTGGGCCACCAATGGGAGATCGAGGGCGCGGTCGAACTGGGCGACCAGCGCGGCCGCACCATTGGATTTCCGACCGCCAACGTCGCCCTGGGCGAACATCTGCGACCGCGCTTCGGTGTCTATGCGGTGCGGGCCCTTGTCGACGGCGGATGGCGCAACGGCGTCGCCAATCTCGGCAAGCGGCCGACCTTCGGCAAGCTGCAGGAGAATTTCGAAGTCCATCTGTTCGACTTCACGGGCGACCTCTACGGAAAGGTCCTGCGCGTCGCGCTGGTCGACTTCATCCGTCCCGAGATGAAATTCACCGGCCTCGACCAGCTCAAGGCCCAGATCGCGGCCGACGGCGAGCGTGCTCGCGCTGTCCTCGCGGCTCCTTGACCCCCCGGACCCCCATCCCTAGATTGCGCGCCCTATGTTCATCAGGGCTTTCCAGGAGCGAATTACCCACCCGGTCCGCTGACCGCGGCCGGGTCGTCTCGTCTGCCAGCGGCCATCCGACGGGTGGCTGGAATTTGCTCCCTCCTGCGCGAGTTTCTTGTGACAACTGACTATAAATCAAGCGTTTTCCTGCCCAAGACGGACTTCCCGATGCGGGCCGGCCTGCCGAAGAAGGAGCCCGAGCTCCTGAAGCGCTGGGCCGACATGAAGCTTTGGGAGCGTATCCGCAAGGAGAGCCGGGGCCGCCCGAAATTCGTGCTGCACGACGGGCCTCCCTACGCCAACGGCCACCTGCACATCGGCCACGCGCTGAACAAGATCCTGAAGGACCTCGTCAGCCGCACCCAGCAGATGATGGGCAAGGACAGCCATTACGTGCCGGGCTGGGACTGTCACGGGCTTCCGATCGAGTGGAAGATCGAGGAACAGTATCGGGCCAAGGGCAAGAACAAGGACGAGGTGCCGGTGATCGATTTCCGGC
>CAZPOS010000024.1:0-18652 GCA_964588065.1 uncultured Reyranella sp. | reverse complement strand
CGATCACTGGATCACCGTGCAGCGCGAGGAGTTCAAGCGCCTCGGCGTCGACGGCGACTGGGACAATTACTACTCGACGATGAAGTACGAGTCCGAGGCGATCATCGTCCAGGAGCTCGGGAAGTTCCTGCTGAACGGCGGTCTCTACAAGGGCTCGAAGGCCGTGCTGTGGTCGGTGGTCGAGAAGACCGCGCTGGCCGAGGCGGAGATCGAGTATCACGACCACACGTCGGACACGATCCATGTCCGCTTCCCGGTCGTGCAGTCGAAGGGCGGCAAGCTCGACGGTGCCGCGATCGTCATCTGGACGACCACGCCGTGGACCATGCCGGGCAACCGGGCGCTGGCCTATGGCGAGGACATCGCCTACGCGCTGGTCGAGGTCGCCGCCGTGGCGGAGGGCAGCAAGGCCCGCGCCGGCGAAAAGCTGGTGCTGGCGCGCGATCTGGTCGAGGCGGTCGCCGAGGAGGCGAAGTTCACGCCGAAGATCGTCGCCGACGTGTCGGGCGACGACCTCGAAGGGCTGGTCGCCGCGCATCCGTTCCGCGGCCAGGGCTACGAGTTCGACGTGCGTCTGCTGCCGGGCGGTTTCGTGACCGCCGATGCCGGTACCGGCTTCGTGCACATCGCGCCGGGCCATGGCGCCGACGACTATGAGCTGGGCGTCGCCAACGGTGTCGAGGTCCCGGACACGGTCGCCGAGGACGGCACCTATTATCCGCACGTGCCGCTGTTCGCCGGCAAGCGCGTCTACACGCCGGAAGGCAAGAAGGGCGACGCCAACCGCACCGCCATCGCCCTGCTCGACGAGGCAGGCAAGCTGCTGGCCTCCGGACGCATCACCCATTCCTACCCGCATTCGTGGCGGTCCAAGGCACCGGTGATCTTCCGCAACGCGCCGCAGTGGTTCATCTCGATGGATCGGCAGATCCCCGAGATCGGCGGCACCTTGCGCGACAAGGCGCTGGCGGCGATCGATGCGACCCGCTTCGTGCCGCGCGCCGGTTACAATCGCCTGCGTTCGATGATCGAGACGCGTCCCGACTGGAACGTCTCGCGCCAGCGCGCCTGGGGCGTGCCCATTGCGGTTTTCGTCGACAAGAAGACCGGCGAGCCGTTGCGCGACGCGCAGGTGATGGCGCGCATCGTCGAGGCCTTCCGGGCCGAGGGCGCGGATGCCTGGTTCGAGAGCCCGCCCGAGCGGTTCCTGGGGAACAAGTACGACCCCGCCGAGTTCGAGCAGGTCACCGACATCCTCGACGTCTGGTTCGATTCCGGCTGCACGCACGCCTTCACGCTCGAAGGCAACGAGCGGCTGAAGTGGCCGGCCGACCTCTACCTCGAAGGCTCCGACCAGCATCGCGGCTGGTTCCATTCCTCGCTGCTCGAGAGCTGCGGCACGCGCGGCCGCGCGCCCTACGACGGCGTGCTGACGCACGGCTTCACGCTCGACGAGCAGGGCCGCAAGATGTCGAAGTCGCTGGGAAACATCACCGCGCCCCAGACGGTCTGCGACCAGTATGGCGCCGACATCCTGCGCCTCTGGGTGGTCGGCACCGACTACACCGAGGACCAGCGCATCGGGCCGGAGATCCTGAAGCACCAGGCCGAAGCCTATCGCCGGCTGCGCAACACCCTGCGCTATCTGCTGGGCAGCCTCGAAGGCTACTCGTCGGACGAGACGATGTCCTTCGACGAGATGCCGGAGCTGGAGCGCTGGGTCCTGCATCGCCTCGCCGAACTCGACGGGGTGATGCGCCGCGCGGTCGACGACTACGACTTCCATACGATCGCGACGGAACTGCACAATTTCTGCGCCGTCGATCTGTCGGCCTTCTACTTCGACATCCGCAAGGACTCGATCTACTGCGATGCCGCCGACACGCTGCGCCGGCGTGCGGCGCGCACCGTGATGGCCGAACTCTTCTCGTTCCTTACGGCGTGGCTGGCGCCCATCACCTGCTTCACGGCCGAGGAAGCCTGGCTGGCTCGGCCCGGCGACATGCCGGACGGCAAGGCCGAGAGTGTCCACCTGCGCCTCTACCCCATCATCCCGTCGGCCTGGCTCGATGCCGCGCTGGGCGAGAAGTGGAAGACCGTGCGGGCGCTGCGCCGTGTCGTGACCGGCGCCCTCGAACTCGAGCGCGCCGAGAAGCGCATCGGGTCGAGCCTGCAGGCCGCTCCCGTCGTCTATGCCGCGCCGGAGTATCTGAAGGCGTTCGAGGGACTCGACCTGCGCGACTACTGCATCACCTCGGGCGGCACGCTGGTGTCGGGCGAGGCGCCGGCCGGCGCCTTCACGCTGCCTGACGTGCCGGGGGTCGCGGTGGTGCCGACGCTGGCCGAAGGCACGAAGTGTGCGCGCTGCTGGCAGGTTCTGGAGGAAGTCGGCAAGTCGCCGGCCCATCCGCTGCTCTGCCGGCGCTGCGAGGAGGCGGTTTCCGCATGAGGAAGATCGACCACCAGGCGATGGCCCTGCTCCTCGTCACCCTGGTGGCCGACCAGGTCTCCAAGCAACTCCTGCATTCCTTCCTGATGAAGGCCGGTGCCGTCGTGACGGTGATCGACGGCTTCTTCCGGCTGGTCATCGTCTGGAACCGCGGTGTCAGCTTCGGCCTGCTGGGCGGCGATCAGGCGCTGCCGCCCTGGATTCTTTCGGGTGTGGCGATCGCCGTCTGCATCGGGCTTTTCCTGTGGCTGCGGCGAACCGATCGTCCCTTGACCGGATGGGGCATCGGCCTTGTCATGGGGGGAGCCATCGGCAATGTTATCGACCGCGCCCGTTGGGGCGCGGTGTTCGATTTCGCCGATTTCCACATAGGACATTGGCATTGGCCCGCGTTCAATGTCGCGGATGCGGCCATCGTGGTCGGTGTCGGCCTCATGCTGATCGACTCGTTGCAGGGCGAAAAGAAACCGGCGCCCTGAAGCGGCCATGTTCGGCGGACAGAAGTTTACGACCAAGGACGGATGATGAAATCGACTCTCCTCCCGCTTCCATTGGCTCTCGTGGCCTGCGGCACCCTCGCGCTCGGGGGCTGCTCGGCGTTCTCGAGTCTCGGGGGTGGAAAGAAAACATCGCCCGACGAGTTCAAGATCGTCTCGCATTCGCCGCTGACCATGCCGCCCAATGCCGAGCTTCGGCCGCCGCGGCCGGGTGAGCCGCGTCCCCAGGAAGTGACGCCCGCCGACCAGGCCAAGGAGGCGCTGTCGCCGGCGCTGGCCGGCCGCACCCAGGCGCGCGTCAATGCCGGACCGGATGCGCCGCGCGCCGGCAGCCCGGCCGAGCAGTCGCTGGTCGCCCGCGCCGGCAAGGGCGGCATCGATCCCAACATCCGCGGACAGGTCAACACCGATACCAAGACCCTGGCCGACAGCGACAAGTCGTTCATCGACGGGCTGATCTTCTGGCAGGATTCGCCGCCGCCGGGCGTGATCGTCGATCCGGCCAAGGAGCAGCAGCGGATCCGCGACGCCCAGGCGTCCGGGCAGCCGGCCGCCGGCCCGACGCCCACCATCACCCGTCGCAAGCGCGGCCTGCTCGAAGGCATCTTCTGAGCCCCGCGCCGCTCCCCGGCCGCCGCGCTCTCCTCGGCGGCCTCTTCGCGGGCGCGGCCCTCGCGCCGTCCGGCCCGGCCTTCGCCAAGCTGCTTGCCGTCGGCAAGCGTAACGCCGAGACCTTCACCCTCGCCAATGGGCTGCAGGTCATCGTGCTGCCGTCGCGGCGCGCGCCGATCGTGACCCAGGTCGTGGTCTACAAGGTGGGCAGCGCCGACGAGACGTTCGGGCGGACCGGCGCCGCGCATTTCCTGGAACACATGATGTTCAAGGGCACCGACCAGGTGCCGGCCGGCGAGTTCTCGCGAATCGTCTCGCGCAACGGCGGCCGCGACAACGCCTACACGACCTTCGACTCCACCGGCTACCACCAGACCATCGCGGCCGAACAGCTCGAGCTGGTGATGCGGATGGAGGCCGACCGCATGACCAACGTGCATCTCACCGAGCGCGAGATCGTGCCGGAGCGGCAGGTCATCCTCGAGGAACGCCGCATGCGCACCGACAACGTGCCGGCGTCGCTGCTCGACGAGGCGGTGCGCGAGCGGCTCTACGGATTGCACAAGCCCTATGCCATGCCGGTCATCGGCTACCCCGACGACATCCGCAACCTCGGCGTCGAGGATCTGGCGACCTTCTATCGCCGGCACTACGCACCCAACAACGCGATCCTGATCGTGGCTGGCGACGCCACTCCGGAACGGGTGCGCGAACTGGCCGAGCGCCACTACGGCCCGATCGCCCGGCGCGAGATCGGGCCGCGTCTGCGCCCGGCGCAGGGAGGGGCGGACCTGCCGCAGAAAGTCGTGCGCGCCGATCCGCGCGTCGCCGAACCGCGCTGGTCGCGGCTGTGGCTCGCGCCGTCCTACCGGGTCGGCGAGACGAAGTATGCCTATGCGCTGCAGGTGCTGGCCCGCCTGTTCGGCGGCAGCGAGACCAGCCGCCTGTCGCGGGTCCTGGTGGAGCAGCGCAGGATCGGCCTCTCGGCCTGGGCCAGTTACGGCGCGTCGAGCCTCGGGCTCACCTCGTTCGACATCGGCGTCCATCCCGCGAAGTCGCGCAGCATCGACGAGGTCGAGGAAGCGGTGACCGCCGAGATGAGGAGGCTGCTCGATGGCGGCGTCACGGCCGAGGAGGTCGAGCGGGCGCAGAACCAGCTGCTCGCCGCCGCGATCTACTCGCAGGACTCGCTGGCGAGCGGCCCGCGCGTCTACGGCACGGCGCTCAGCACGGGCAGCACGGTGGCCGATGTCGATGCCTGGCCGCAGCGCATTGCCGCCGTCACGCGTGACGAGGTGCTGGCGGCCGCCCGCCATGTCTGGCGCGACGACGGTGCCGTCACCGCCCTGTTGACCCCGGCGGCGAGGGGCGGATGAGGCCGCTGCGCGCGCTGGCGGCGGCCCTCGCCGGCGTCCTGATGCTGCTGCCCGCCATGGCCGGCGCGATCGAGATCAAGGAAGTGACCACTCCGCTCGGCATCAAGGCGTGGTTGGTCGAGGACAGGAGCACGCCGGTCGTGGCGTTGTCCTTCTCGTTCTCAGGCGGCACCGCTACCGACCCGGCCGGTCAGGCCGGCATCACCGACCTGATGGCGGGCCTGCTGACCGACGGCGCGGGATCGCTCGACGCACAGGCCTTCCGCCAGCGTCAGGAGGATGCCGCCGCCTCGCTGGGCTTCAACGCCTCGCTCGACCGGCTCACCGGTTCGCTGCGGGTGCTGTCGGCCAATCGCGACGAGGGTTTCGAGCTGCTGAGACTGGCGCTCACCGAACCGCGCTTCGCGCCCGACATGGTGAACCAGCGCCGCGCGCAGACCATTGCCAGCCTCAACCAGGCCGCCCAGCGCCCCGGCTCGGTGGCGGGCCGCACGTTGATGGAAACGCTGTTCGCCGGTCATGCCTACGCCGCCGATCCCTCCGGCACGCCCGAGGGACTAGCGGCTGCCACGCCGGACCTGCTGAAGAAGCGGGCGGCGGAACTGCTGCTGCGCAACGGCCTCATCGTCGCGGCGGTGGGCGACATCGACGAGGCCGAACTCGCGCGCCAGCTCGACCGGTCCTTCGGGCTGCTGCCGACCGGCAACCCGCCGGCGCTGCCGCCGCAATGGGTGCCGCCGACCAAGCCGCGCGTCGTGGTCGTCGAACGGCCGGTGCCGCAGAGTTCGGCGCTGATGGCGCTGCCCGGGATCGAGCGCGATGATCCGCTCTGGTACGCCGCGGTGGTCATGAATCACGTGCTGGGGGGCGGCGGCCAGCAGTCGCGGCTGTTCAACGAAGTGCGCGAAAAGCGCGGCCTGGCCTACAGCGTGTCGAGCGGCCTGCGCACCTACAAGCGCGCCGCGCTGCTGGTCATGTCCACAGGCAGCGCCAACGAGCGTATCGCCGAGGCGCTCGACGTGATTCGCGCCGAGATGAAGCGGATGCGCGCCGAAGGTGTCACCGAAGCCGAACTGACGGACGCGAAGACCTATCTCACGGGAGCGCTGGCGCTCTCGCTCGATTCGTCGGGCTCGATCGCGGGGCTGCTGCATTCCCTGCAGATCGACGGGCTGTCACCCGATCACCTGACGCGGCGCGCGGCGCTGATCGCCGCAGTCACGCTCGACGACGTCCGCAAGGTCGCGCGGCACCTCCTGCGCGATGAGGCGTTGACCACCGTGGTGGTCGGCAAGCCGGTCGGCGTCACACAGGAACCCTGAGGAGAGTCGTTTCCCGATGTTCTACAACCACGTGATCGACGACGCGCTCGAAAGCAAGGTCGGCAAGCAGGGACTGCATCGCGCCGCGCTCGACCGCGAACTCGCGAACGCCAGCAAGGCGCTCGACAGGTTCCGGCAGTGGAAGGCCGACGGCACGCTGCCGCTGCTCAGTCTGCCCGGCGCCCGCGACGATCTCGCGCTGCTCAAGCCTCATGCCGAGCGCTTCGCGAAGTTCGAGCATGTGATCGTGCTCGGCACCGGCGGTTCGAGTCTCGGCGGCCAGACTCTGGTCGCGCTGAAGGATCAGGGATTCGGGCCCCAAAGCGGGCGGCCCAAGCTCTGGTTCATGGACAATGTCGATCCCTCGACCTTCATCGAAATGGCGGCGCGCCTGCCGCTCGCCCGCACCGGCCTGATCGTCATCTCCAAATCCGGCACGACGGCCGAGACGCTGACGCAGTTCCTGACGCTTCTGCCCGAACTCGAGGCCAAGGTCGGCAAGGAGCGGCTTGCCGACCATGTCATCGCCATTACCGAGCCCAGCGACAACGCGCTCAGCCGTCTGGCCGGGCGTATCGGCTGCCCGATCCTCGATCACGATCCCAGGGTCGGCGGACGCTTCTCCGTCCTGTCGCTGGTCGGGCTGCTGCCGGCCATGATCGCCGGCCTCGACGTCGGCGCGGTGCGCGAGGGCGCGGCCAGCGTACTCGATCCCGTCCTGCAGGCGAGCGATGCCGGCGATCTGGCGCCCGCGATCGGTGCGGCCCTCTCGGTCGGGCTCGCGCGGGAGCGCGGCATCGGCACCACGGTGCTGATGCCCTATTGCGACCGGCTGGGCTATTTCGGCTTCTGGTATCGCCAGCTCTGGGCCGAGAGCCTGGGCAAGGGCGGGAACGGCACCACGCCGGTTCGCGCCATGGGCACTGTCGATCAGCACAGCCAGCTGCAGCTCTATCTCGGCGGTCCGGCCGACAAGATGTTCACCGTTCTGATCCTCGACACGGCCGGCAAGGGCAGGCCGATCGCGCCGGCGGCGCTCGGCGGTGACAAGTCGCTGGCCTATCTCGAGAACCATTCCCTGGGCGACCTGCTGTTGGCCGAAGCCGAAGCCACCGCCGCCACCTTGGCGAACAACGGCCGGCCGACGCGCGTCATGCGCATCGCCAGCCTCGACGAGCGGGTGATGGGCGCGTTGATGATGCACTACATGCTGGAGACGATGTTCGCCGCCCAGCTTCTGGGTGTCGACGCCTTCGACCAGCCGGCGGTGGAGGAGGGCAAGATCCTCACCCGCCAGTATCTCGCCGCGCGCGTATCTTCCACAGGCCATCGGTCCTAAAATGTCGGCGCCATGAGCGCCCTCCGTACCCTGCGTCGCCTGCCCTCGACGCTCGTCAACCGCATCGCCGCCGGCGAGGTGGTGGAGCGCCCGGCGAGTGCCGTGAAGGAGCTGGTCGAGAATGCGCTCGATGCCGGGGCGCGGCGCATCGCCGTGACCCTGAAGGAAGGAGGCCGCACCTTCCTATCGGTGGTCGACGACGGCATCGGCATGTCGGCCGACGAGCTGCGGCTCGCGGTCGAACGGCACTGCACCTCGAAGCTGCCCGACGACGATCTGACCGACATCCGCACGCTCGGTTTCCGCGGCGAGGCTCTGCCTTCGATCGCCTCGGTCAGCCGCTTCACCATCACCTCGCGGCCTCAGGGCGCCGACACCGCCTGGAGCCTGGAGATCGATGGCGGCGCCAAGGGCGAGCCGCGGCCCGCCGCGCATCCGCAAGGGACCCGCGTGGAAGTGCGCGAGCTCTTCTTCGCCACGCCGGCGCGCCTCAAGTTCCTGAAGGAGCCGCGCACCGAGTCCGGCCATGTCGCCGATGCGATGCGCCGGCTCGCCATGGCCCATCCCGAGGTCGCCTTCCGCCTCGAGAGCGAGGAGCGCGCGCTGATCGACCTGGCGGCGGCCAAGCCGTCGCTGCTGTCGGGGGATGCCGCGCGGCTCGAAAGGCTGGCCGCCATCATGGGGCGTGAGTTCGCCGACAATGCCGTGGTGATCGACGCCAACCGCGAGGGCTTTCGGCTCACCGGCTTCGCGGGCCTGCCGACGCTCAACCGTCCGACCGGCCAGCATCAGTATCTCTTCGTCAACGGTCGCCCGGTGCGCGACAAGCTGCTGGCCGGCGCGGTTCGCGGCGCGTACCAGGATTTCCTGGCGCGCGATCGGCATCCGATGGTGGCGCTGTTCCTCGAAGCGCCGCCCGAGATGGTTGACGTCAACGTCCATCCCGCCAAGACCGAGGTCCGCTTCCGCGATGCCGGCATCGTGCGCGGCATGATCGTGGGCGCGCTGCGCACGGCGCTGTCGGCCGCCGGCCATCGCGCCAGCACGACCGTGTCCGATGCGGCGCTGGGCGCCTTCCGCCCGCATACGGGCTTCTCGACGCCGCTGCCGATGGGCGGTGGTCAGAATGGCGGCAGCTACGGCGGTGGCTACTCGACGGTGCCGCGCGGCCTCGCCGAGGCGGCGATGCAGTTCATGGCGCCGCTCGATGGCTTGTCGGCACGGGTCGAAGAGCAGCCGACGAACATCGCGCCCGGCAACTATCCGCTGGGCGTGGCGCGCGCGCAGCTCCACGAGACCTATATCGTGGCCCAGACCGATCAGGGCATCGTGATCGTCGATCAGCATGCCGCGCACGAGCGTCTGGTGCACGAGCGGCTGAAGACCCAGTTGCAAGCCGAGGGCGTGAAGCGGCAGGCGCTGCTGCTGCCGGAGGTCGTCGAGATCGGGGAGGACGGCGCGCGACGCCTTACGCAACGGGCGGCCGAGCTTGCCGAGATGGGCCTGGTGCTGGAGCCGTTCGGCCTGGGCGCGGTGGTGGTGCGAGAGACGCCGGCGGTGCTGGGCGAGGTCGACATCCAGGGGCTCGTGCGCGATCTCGCCGACGAGCTTTCGGAGCTGGGAGATCACCTGTCACTCAAGGAGAAGGTCGAGGAAGTCTGCGGCACGCTCGCCTGCCACACCTCGGTGCGGGCCGGCCGCCGGCTCACGGTCGAGGAAATGAATGCGCTGTTGCGCCAGATGGAGGCGACACCGCACTCCGGCCAGTGCAATCATGGCCGCCCGACCTATGTCGAACTCAAGCTGGCCGACATCGAGCGGCTGTTCGGAAGACGATGAAGAAGTTTCTTGCGCTGTTCCTGATCGCCTGCGCCGCCGCGTCCGGTGCCGCGGCCCAGACGCGCGCGCCTGCGCCGTCCGCCGCGTCGCCGACCGGCGTGACGCCGACGCCCGCACCGGCCTCGCCGCTCGACGGCACCTGGCGCGGCACCAGCGACGGCGGCTCGTGCAATGCACCGCTCGATTACCTGCTGACCATCGAATCGGGCTTCGTCGACGGCTCGGCCTACGATACGACCGCGCGCGGCCCGGTGCCCAACCCCAACAAGTCGGCACCGCCGCCGCCCGGCCCCGGCCTGTGGCAGATCCACGGCGTGGCCAAGGTGGGCGCGCCGTTCAACCTCTTGAGCCTCGCTTCGGTGAAAGGCCCCACTCACCAGCGCATGCAGCTCACTGCCCGCGGCGACGCTTCCAGCCTGGTTGTCACCGAGACCAGCGGATGCCGCCGGACGGCGCGTCTCACGCGCTAACGTCGACGCGAATGTCCTCCATCGTCGTGCGCGACGTGCAACCGTCCGACGGGCCTGCCTGGCGCCGGATGTGGACGGCCAACTTCACTCATCACGGCGCGACCATGTCGGTCGCCGACATCGACGAACTGTGGCGGCGGATTCTGCATCCCGACCATCCCGTGTGCGCGCTGGTCTCCGCAGCGGCGCACGATCGGGACCTGCTCGGTTTCGCCCAGTACGTCCTGCACCCTCACACCTTCACCAGCCGCACGGTCTGCTACCTGGAGGATCTGTGGGTCGAGCCCGCCGCGCGGGGCGCCGGGGTGGGGCGTCGCCTCATCGAAGCGCTCGTCGCGCGCGGCCGTGCGAGCGGCTGGCGGCGGCTCTACTGGCACACCGAAGCCGGCAACGAGGCCGCCCGCCGTCTCTATGACCGGATGGCCACGCTGACGGACTATGTTCGCTACGACGTCGATCTGACTTGAGGCTCAAGGCTCAGCCCAGCAGCATGCGCGCGTCGACGATGGTGTAGCCGTCGGCGTTGACGATCACGGGGTTGAGGTCGATCTCGCGGATCTCCGGGTGCGCCAGGGCAAGGCGCGAGACGTCGAGGAGCAGGGAGACCAGCTTCTCGCGATCGACCGGGGCGCTGCCCCGCACGCCGTCGAGCAGGGCCTTGCCGCGGATCTCGTCCAGCATCATGCCGGCCTCGCGCCGGTCGATCGGCAGGGTGCGGAAGACCACGTCCTTCAGCACTTCGACGAAGACGCCGCCAAGGCCGAACATCAGCACGCGACCGAATTGCGGATCGCTGGTGACGCCGATGATCACTTCAACCCCCTTGGCGGCCATCGGCGCGACCAGCACGCCGGCGATGTCGGCGGACGGCACGGTCTTGCCGATATGGGCACGCAGCGCCGCGCTCTGCGTCTCGATCTCCGGCGCGCCCGAGATGCCGAGCGTCACGCCGCCAACGTCGGATTTGTGCAGGATGTCCTTCGACACGATCTTCAGCGCCACCGGCTTCTCTGTGAGCGCCGCGGGCAACGTATTCACGTCGTCCGCTGCGCGCAGCAGGGCGAAGGGCGGTACGGTAATTCCCTCAGACGCCAGCAGTTCGAGCGCTTCCGGCTCAAGCAGGCTCTGCCGGCCCTCGGCGCGAGCCGCGGCAACCAGCCGGGCCGATGCGTCGCTGGCTTGGGGCAGCGACGTGACCGGCTTCGGCTCGCGGGCCGCCGTGGCGATGCGATGGAACTCGTCGGCGCCGGCCAGGCAGGCTGCGGCGATCTCGATCGAGCGCACGACCGTGATGTCGGCGGCGCGCAATATGTCGATCGCCTCAGTCTGGAACTCGGCATAGTGGCACTGCACGATCACCGGCTTGCCGGCCTGCCTGGCGAAGGCGGCGAGCTTGAGTGCGGCGTCGTTCTCGGCTTCGGCGAGCGGCGTGCCGTAGCGGACCTGATAACCGCCGAAATAGCCCACGATCAGCAGCGCATCGACGGCGGGATCGGCCAGGATCGCCTCGCCGCAGGCCGGCATGTAGCGCGGATGCGGATCGGTGCCGCCGCCGGCATCGACCGGGTTGTTCAGCTGGGTCGCGTTGGGCGTGATCTTCTTGAGGCGCGCCTCGGTCTCGGCGGACAGGACCGGCAGGTCGAGGCCGTGCTCGGCCAGCGCATCGACCGCCTGCGAGATCGGGCCGCCGCCTTCCGACAGGATGGCAACGCGACGGGTCGGGCGGCCGGCGGTACGCGAGACCATGTCGGCGACCGCGAACATCTCGTCGGAGCGCTCTACGAGGATGGCGCCGGCCTGGCGCAGCGCTGCGCGCGCGACGGCGTAGTTGCCGGCCAGCGATCCGGAATGCGAGCGGGCCGCGCCTTCGCCCTTGTCGGTGCGGCCGGCCTTGTAGAGCACGACCGGCTTGCGCGCGGAGACCTCGCGCAGGGCGCCGAGGAAAGCCGGGCCGTCCTTGAAGCCCTCGACATAGACGATGACAGCGCCGGTGTTGGGATCGTCGCCGTAGAAACGCAGATATTCGTGGAAGCGGATGTCGCCTTCGTTGCCGACGCCCACGAAGGTGGTGAAACCGGCCTGGCCGTTCTTGTGGCTCTGCGCCAGCAAGGCGATGGCGACGTTGCCAGACTGGCAGAGCGCGCCCAACTTGCCGGCATAGACGCCGGGCCAGCCGACCAGGTTGCAGCCGGTATAAGCATCGAAGATGCCGGCGGTGTTCGGACCGATCACGCGCACGGAACCTTCGCGGGCGGCCTCCATGCTGCGGGCTTCGAGAGCGGCACCCTCCGGCCCGGCTTCGCTGAAGCCGCCGGCCAGCACGAGGGCCGCGCGCACACCGCGCTGGCCGCAGAGGCGAATCACGTCGGGCAGGGCGGCCGCCGGCGTGCACACCAGCGCGAGATCGATCTCGCCCGGCGCCGACGCGAGATCCGGGTAGCAGGCGAGGCCCAGGATTTCGCTTTCCTTGGGGTTGATCGGCAGGATGCGGCCCTTGTAGCCGTCGCCCAGCAGGGTCTTGATCGCTCGGTGTCCGCGCTTCACGGGATCGCGCGAGGCGCCGATGACCGCGACCGTGCGCGGCTTCAGGAAGTCCATCGAGGAGGTCATGGTCTCTAGCTCAGGTCATGGTCTTGGTGAAGCGCACGGTCTGCGCCTGGGCATCGGCATCGGTGCGCACGTTCACGAGCGCCGTCCGGCCGATCCTGACCGCGGCCGCCGCACGCTCGAGCGCGGGGCGGATGTCCTCGGGCTTCTCGACATACTCGCCGACGCAACCCAGCGATTCCGCCAGATCGTGGAAACGCGTGTAACCGAGGTCGCGACCGGGCTTCATGCGCTTGGGATCGGCCGTCCAGCCGCCATTGAGGCTGATGACGACCAGCACCGGCAGCTTGTGACGGACTGCGGTGTCGAGTTCCATGCCATTGAGGCCAAACGATCCGTCGCCGTGCAGCACCATCACGAAGGCATCGGGCCGGGCCGCCTTGGCGCCGAGGCCGAATGGCAGGCCCACGCCCATCGTGCCGAAGGTGCCGGAGTTGAGGCGATGGCCAAACACGTGGGTGGGAATCGTCTGGCGTCCGAAGTTCAGGATCTCCTGTCCGTCGACGGACAGGATGGCGTCGCGCGGCAGGAAATCGCGGATCTCCTTGCACAGGCGCAACGGATGGATCGGCGTCTGGTCGGTCGAGATCTGCGCTTCGAACTTGGCCGCCTTGTCGGTCTCGATGGCCGCAAGCCGCTCGCGCCAGGCACCGTATCGCCTGGCGATCACGCGCTCGCCGGCGGCCGCGCTCATCTGTTCCAGCACCGTGCGGGCGTCGCCCACGATCCCGATCTCGACCTGCGGCGTCGAGGCGATTTCGGCCGCATCGATGTCGATGCGGATCAGCCGGGCGTCCTTGGCGAAGCGCGGGGCCTGGCCGTGGCCGAAGACGTAGTTCAACCGTGTGCCGACCACGAGCACCGCGTCGGCCTCGCGCAGCGCGGTCGAGCGCGCGTTGGGAAAGGTATTGGGTCCGTCCTCCGCCACGACGCCGCGTCCCTGCGGCGTCGTGTAGAGCGGCATGCCGGTCTGTTCGACCCAGTGCGCCAGGGCGGCGGCCGCGCCGGACCACAGCACGCCGCTGCCCGAGATGGCGACGGGCCGTTCCGCCTTGGACAGCAGGTCCAGCGCCTTCTCGATCGCGGCGGGATCGCCGGCCGGCCGGGCGCGCAGGGCTTCGGCCGGTTCGGTCGGCCACACCACCGTGGCCTCGTCGATTTCGGCATAGAGCACGTCGCTGGGGCAATCGAGATAGACCGGGCCCGGCTTGCCTGCGAGAGCCTGGCGGAAGGCGAGGTTCACCATCTCCGGGATGCGCCGCGCCTCGAGGATTCGGTCGGCCCACTTGGTCAGTGGCTTCATCGCCGCGAGCTGGTCGAACTCCTGGAAGGCGCCGCGGCCGAACTCGCCGATCGGGCTCGCGCCGCCCAGCGCCACCACCGGCACGCAATCCATCAGCGCATTGGCGAGGCCGGTGCCGAAGTTCAGCGTCCCGGGACCGGAGCAGGCCATGCAGATGCCGGGACGGTTGCGCAGGCGTGCATAGGCATGGGCCATCATGGCCGCGGCCTGCTCGTGGCGCACGTCGATCCCGCGGATGCCGAGATCGATCGCCGCCTTTTCGGCCGACGACATGGGCGCGCCCATGATGAAGAAGAATGTGTCGACACCCTGCTGCTGGAGCGCGCGCGCCAGCAGTTCATAGCCCATCACAGTCACGGCGTTACCTCTGCTTTTCTTGCTGTCTCTTGGCGGTGCAAACGCCCCGGCAAAACGTCCGGCGCGTCCTATTCGACGGGAATCTTCGCGTCGGTGATCAGCGTGTGAAAATCCTTCACCTCGCTGGCGATGAAGCCCGAGAACTGCGCGGGCGTGGAAACCTTCACCTGCAGCCCGAGGTCGGTCAGCCTCTTGGTCACCTCCGGCAGGGCGATCACCTTGTGGATCGCGCCATTCAGCTGGTCGACGATCGGCTGCGGCGTGCCGGCGGGGGCGGCGACGCCCAGCCAGCCGCGCGAAACCACGCCCGTCACGGTTTCCTGCACGGTCGGCACGTCGGGCAATTGCGCGGAACGCTCCTCGGTCGTCACCGCGATGGCGCGAAGCTGGCCGGACCGGACATAGGACATCGAGCTCGGGATGGTTTCGAACATCAGCTGGATGCGGCCGCCGACCAGATCGGCCATGGCCGGCCCGCCGCCCTTGTAGGGCACATGGACCATGTCGACGCCGGTGCGGCTCTTGAACAGCTCGCCGGCGAGATGCTGGGAGGCGCCGATGCCGGAGGAGCCGAAGTTCAGCTTGCCGGGATTGGCCTTGGCATAGGCGATCAGTTCGGGAACCGTCTTCACCGGCAGCGAGGGATGGACCATCAAAACGTTGGGCTGGATCGCGACGAGCGTGACCGGCGCGAAGTCCTTCAGCGGATCGTAGCCGATGGTGCGGTACAGGCTGACATTCACCGCCAGGTTCGAGCTGGCCATCAGCAGCGTGTAGCCGTCGGGTTTGGCGTGGGCGACGGCCTCGAAGCCAATGTTGCCGCCGGCCCCGGCGCGGTTCTCGACGACGATCGACTGCTTCAGCTCCTCGCCGAGCGACTGGGCGAGGATACGTCCGACGATGTCGACGCTGCCGCCAGGTGCGAAGGGAACCACGAGCTTGATCGCTTTGTCGGGATAGGGCTGCGCCGCGGCGTCAAGTCTCGTCAGAAGCACCATGAGAAGGGTGCCGATGGCGCCGAGTACCTTGCCCATTCGCCGTGCCTCCGAACCGTTCCGAATTCGAAAGCAACGCTAGGAGTGGGCCTTTCTCATATCAATCGGCTTCTGATAAGAGGAATTAATGCGATTTTCGCATATAAATTTTACAAGTTCGTGAAGCATATGAAGCGCTCGTCCCCCCAGATTCCCAATCTTTCGGTTCGGCAGCTGCGGGCCGTTGCGGCCGTCGCACGCTATTCGAGCTTCATTGCCGCCGCCGCCGAACTGGAGCTGTCGCAGCCCGGCCTCTCGCGCATGATTCGCTCAGCCGAGGAGGAATTGGGAACTTCGCTGTTCGAACGAACGACCCGGCACGTCACACTGACCAGCGCTGGCGTGGAGTTCGTGCCTCTCGCGGAGCGTATCCTCCACGACCTGGAGCTGAGCTCGGGTGTGTTGCGCGAGCTCAAGCAGCAGTCGCGCGGTCATCTCTCGATCTCGTGCCCGATGGCCTTTGCGACCAACATGCTGGCGAGCCTGATCATCCGGTACAAACGCTTGCGACCCAATGTCGTGGTCAACGTGCACGAGGGAATCCAGAGCAGTTCGATCGGCCTGGTGCGGTCCGGCCATGTCGATTTTGGCATCGGCGCGCCTACCGAACCGCATGACGACCTGGTGATCGAGGAACTCTGCAAGACTTCCTATCATGCGGTCTTCCACAAGGATCACCGGTTTGCCTCACGCGACCGGCTGCACCTCTCCGACCTCAGGGGCGAGCCGCTGGTGTCGATGCCGCCGGCCTCCAACATGCGGCGGATCATGGATGGCGCGGCGGCGAAGGCCGGCTTCCGCCTCGACTATACGATAACCCTCAACACCTATAGCGCGATCGCCCAGTTCGTCCGGCGCAAGATGGGCGTGACCATCCTTGTCAACACGTCGCTGCCCAACGATCCGCTGCTGCGCTCGCTGCCGATCGATCCCCGTCAGTTCAGCGGCACGCTGGCCCTGATGCGCCTGAAGGGAAGGCCCATGTCGGAAGCGGCGCAGGGCTTCCAGGAAGTCATCAGGGCCCATTTCGCCCAGGTCGCGACGTCAGACAAGAAACGCGCGCGGGCGCGCAGGGGCTAGCGGCCGGGCGCCATAAGCCCCAGCCGTTCGCGGCGCAGCCAGCGGACGAGCAGCAGGATCGCCACGACGGTGAGGCCCGTCGCAAGGCCGATCCACAGGCCGAAGCCGGCAAGGCCGCCCTGGAAGGCGAGCCCGACGCCCAGCAGCAGGCCGATGCCCCAATAGCCGATGCCGGCATAGACCATCGGCACCTTCGTATCGTGCAGGCCGCGCAGCATGCCGGCCGCCACCGCCTGGCCGCCATCGGCCACCTGGAACAGGGCCGCGACCATCAGGAAGCTCACCGCCAGTTCGATCACCGGGAGATTGGCCGGTGTGTCGAGATCGAGGAACAGGCCGACCAGCGTGCGCGGCGCCACGACCATCGCCAGCGCGGTCAGCGCCATGAAGCCCACGCCCATGACATAGGCCGTCCAGCCGGCGCGGCGGATGCCCTCTCTGTCGTGGGCGCCGAACGCGCGGCCGACGCGCACGGTCGCAGCCTGTGCGAGCCCAAGCGGCACCATGAAGGAGAGCGAGGCGAGCTGCATGGCGATCGAATGCGCCGCCAGCGCGGCGGCGCCGATCAGTCCCATCAGGAAGGTGGCGCCGTTGAAGACGGCGACCTCGAACACCAGCGTCGCGCCGATCGGCAGGCCGAGATGCCCCAGCTCGCGGAAGCGCGGCCAGTCGGCGCGCCAGAAGCGGCCGAACAGGTGATAGCGACGGAACTTGCGATCGGTGAGCACGACCGCCGCCATCATCGCGAACATCAACGCGTCGGCAAAAGTCGTGGCGTAGCCCGCGCCGACCAGGCCGAGCTGCGGGAAGCCGAGATGGCCGAAGATCAGCACCCAGGCGATGGCTGCGTTGGCGACCACGCCGGCGATGCCGGCCGCGAGCGCCCAGAGCGGCCGCTCCAGCGCCGAGACGAAGGAGCGCAGCACGAGGAAGAAGAAGAACGGCAGCAGCGACCATTGCAGCGCCCGCACATAGTCCGCGGCGGACTTTGCGAGCGCCGGCTGCTGGCCCATCGCCAGCAGGATCGCCTCGCTCTGCCACAGCACGATCCAGATCGGCACCGTGAAACCCACCGCCATCCACATGCCCTGGCGCACCGTGCGGCGGACGTCGCGCACCGAGTGACCCTTGCGGCCGAGCTCGCGCGCGATCATCGGCGCGGTCGCCGTCGTGAGCCCGAGCCCGAAGATCATCGTCGCGAAATAGAGGTTGGCGCCCAGCGCGCCGGCAGCCAGCGCATCGGGGCCGAGCCACCCCATCATCACCACGTCGGTCGCGGTCATCAGCGTCTGCGCGAGATTGGTGAGGATGAGCGGCCAGGCGAGCAGCAGGGTCGCGCGGGCTTCCTCGCCCCACGTCGTCCTGCCGGCTTGCTCCGTCGGTGTGCTCTGAGGGTCCCCGGTCATGCCGGCGCTTATAGCCGGCACACCGTGACGATCACAGGTCGCAGGCGATGCGCTGTTCGCGTCCGTCGTGCAGGCGGAAGAAGGCGTCCTGAGGCTTCTCCAGAACGAACATGGCGCGTGCATCGAGTCCGAGATGGAGCCCGCGCATCACGGCGCCGCTGACGCCGTGACTCACCACCACGGTGCGCGTGCCGGTGGCGGCGATGTCGGCCAGCATGGTCTCGCAGCGGCGGCGAAGATCGGCATGTGTCTCGCCGCCCGGCGGGCAGTAGCCGTGTGGATCGGCGCGCCAGTCGGCGAGAGCCGTCGGATGATCGATCTCGATCTCGGCCCACGAGAACCCCTCCCACGTGCCGTAGGAAAGTTCCGCCAGCCTGATGTCCTCGCGCCAGTCGGCGGCGGAGAGCCCCAGCTCCTCGCCGATGATCTCGGAAGTCTCCCGCGTGCGGCCGAGCGGGCTGCGCAGGAAGATCGTCGGGCCGGGGTCGCGCTCGAGTTCGCGCTTGAGGGTGCGGCCCATCGCCAGCGCCTGGACTCGCCCGCGCGGCGTCAGGTCGGAGTTCTTGCTGCCCTGCATTCGCCGCTCGGTGTTCCAGGCGGTCTCGCCATGCCGCAGCATGTAGAGGGGCGCGGCGAGCTTCATGGAGTCCGCTTCAGGATCACGATCTTCGCCGCGCCATAGCGGCGCTCGTCGATCACCGTGAAGCCTGCCGGCGGCGGCAGATCCTCGTTGTGCGCGCACTCGACCGTGACGATGCAGCCCGGCGCCATCCAGCCGGAGTCGGCCAGCGCGCTCATCGCGGCGGGCGCCTGGCCCGAGCGATAGGGCGGATCGAGCAGCACGAGGTCGCAGGCCTCGCGCGCCGGCGGCGGCCGAGTCGCATCGGCGCGCACGACCTTGGCCGCGCCGGTCTCGCCGAGCTTGCGCAGATTCTCGCCGATCGCCTTCACCGCCGCCGCA
>CAZPOS010000023.1:36627-36929 GCA_964588065.1 uncultured Reyranella sp. | reverse complement strand
CCTCGACCTCGTGCCGCGCATCCGCAAGCTGCGGCCGGACCTGCGCATCATCGTGATGAGCGCACAGTCGACCCTGCTCACGGCGGTGCGCGCGACCGAGCGCGGCGCCTTCGAGTATCTGCCCAAGCCGTTCGACCTCAACGAGTTGATCTCGGTGGTGAACCGCGCCCTGTCAGCGCCGGCCGCCTCCATGCCGCGCGCGGTCCAGCCGCCGGAGGAGGGTGAGCGACTGCCGCTGATTGGGCGTTCGCCGGCGATGCAGGAGATCTACCGCGCGCTGGCCCGCCTGATGGCGACCGACC
>CAZPOS010000023.1:32785-36617 GCA_964588065.1 uncultured Reyranella sp. | reverse complement strand
GGTCACCGGCGAGTCGGGCGCCGGCAAGGAGTTGGTCGCGCGCGCGCTGCACGATTACGGCAAGCGCCGGAAGGGGCCGTTCGTCGCCCTCAACATGGCGGCAATCCCGCGCGAGCTGATCGAGAGCGAACTGTTCGGCCACGAGCGCGGCGCCTTCACCGGCGCCGTGCAGCGCTCGGCCGGCAAGTTCGAGCAGGCCGCCGGCGGCACGCTGTTCCTCGACGAGATCGGCGACATGCCGCCCGAGGCCCAGACCCGCCTGCTGCGTGTGCTGCAGGAAGGCGAATACATGACGGTCGGCGGCCGCACGCCGATCAAGGCCAACGTCCGCATCGTCGCGGCGACCCATCGCGACCTGCGCCGCCTGATTCAGCAGGGCCTGTTCCGCGAGGACCTGTTCTACCGCCTCAACGTGGTGCCGATCCGGCTGCCGCCGCTGCGCGAGCGGCTCGACGACATTCCCGAACTCGCCAATCACTATCTGCAGGCAGCGACCGCCGACGGGCTGCCGACCAAGGTCCTGTCTCCGGAGGCAATGGCCCGCCTCAAGCAGCATCGCTGGCCAGGCAACGTGCGCGAACTCGTCAACCTCGTGCGCCGCCTCTCCGCGCTCTACTCCGAGGAGGTGATCGGCGTCGAGACGATCGAGGCCGAGTTGGCCGACGCCGTGTCGGCGATGGAGCCCTCGCCCGAGTCGTCGGAAGGAGCCGAGGATGTATCGCTCGCCGACGCGGTCGACCGTCATCTCCAGGCAATGTTCAACGCCCATGGTGACCGGCTGCCGCCTGATGGGATGTACGATCGGGTCATTTCGGAGGTGGAGCGGCCCTTGCTCGCGCTGGCCCTGGGCGCTACGCGAGGGAATCAGTTGCGCGCGGCCCGCCTCCTGGGGCTCAATCGCAACACGTTGCGCAAGAAGATAAAGGACCTCGACGTCCCCGTGGTACGCACGCCGCAGGTCCGCCGAGGCGGGTGATCTCGTGACAGCTGCGCTGGGCGTCTCACGCTTGGGCGACAAGATGAGCGCGGTGCTCCGCAGTCTCAGCGGCCGCGTCGCCGCCGTCTCGCTGGCCATCCTCGCCATGGCCGCCGGGGGCGCCACCTATGCGTGGCTGGCCGGATTCGTGCCGGAATCCTTCGGGACACGCGGCTGGATGACGGGGCTGCTGGTGGCGGACCTGGTCGTCGCCATTGCCCTCGTTTCCGTCGTCGCCGTCCGGCTGACCCAGCTCTGGCTCGACCGGCGGCGGGGCGCGGCCGGGTCGCGCCTGCACATGCGGCTGGTGCTGGTCTGCAGCATCTTCACCATCACGCCGACCGTCATCGTCACCATCATCCTGTCGATGCTGGTCATCAGCTTCACCGACTTCGTCGTCAAGCCGTCGCAGGCCTCCTACGAGGCGGCGCGGGCGATCGGCGAGCCCGTGCGGCGCGCCCGCGAACAGGAGATCCTGAACGACATTGAGGCGATCTCCGCGCCGCTGCAGGCCGAGGGCGTCGACGCGGTGCGCGATCCGGCGGCCACCAAGGCGATGCTGGAGCGGCTGATCGAGGGGCGGCCGATCATCGAGGCCACGGTGCTCGATGCCGACAAGGGCGTGATCGCCCAGGCGAAAGCGCCGGATGCCAAGGGTATGGCCAATCCCGTGCCGCCGGCCCAGTTCCTCTGGCAGGCGGTGAACCAGGCGCGGCCGGTCCAGATCGAATCGCCGACCGGTGCCTACTTCGTGATGCAGCTCTTCGTGGGCGAGCCTCTGTTCCTGGCCACCGGCCATGCCGTCGATCTGCGGGTAGTCGACTATATCAAGAGCATCGAATTCGCCGGTTCCTTCTATTCGCAGATCGAATCGGCGCTGCGGCGCAGCCAGCTGATCATTTTCGTCGTGTGCGGCGCCATCGCCTTCCTGATGCTGCTGGCCGCGGTCTGGCTCGCCATCGTGTTTGCCACCCGCCTGACCGAGCCGATCGGCGGGTTGATGCAGGCAGCCGAGCGCGTCAGGGGCGGCGACCTCAGCGCCCGTGTGGAGGAGGGACCGCCCAACGACGAGCTGGGCCAGCTCGCGCGGTCCTTCAACCGCATGGCCAGCCAGATCGAGCAGCAGCGCGGCGAGCTGGTTCACGCCAATACCGAGCTCGACACCAGGCGCCGCCTCACCGACGCCGTCCTCGCGGGCGTCTCGGCGGGTGTGCTGAGCGTCGACGGCGAGGGCATCGTCATGCGCTCCAACCGCTCGGCGCTCGACCTGCTGGCCTTGCCCGAGGACGGCGTGCTGGGACGGCCGCTGATCGCGGTGATGCCGGAACTGGCGCCGCTGGTCGCGCAGGCAGCCGAGCGGCCGGACCGGATGACCCAGGGTCAGGTCGAGATCCTGCAGCGCGGTGCCCGGCAGATCCTGCTGGTCCGCATCAGTGCCGCCACGGGCGCGGGCTATGTCGTCACCTTCGACGACGTCACCGACCTGATGTCGGCGCAGCGCATGGCAGCCTGGGGCGACGTCGCCCGCCGCATCGCGCATGAAATCAAGAACCCGCTGACTCCGATCCAGCTCTCGGCCGAGCGGCTGAAGCGCCGCTACCTGAAACAGATCAAGGAGGATCCCGACACCTTTTCGATGTGCACCGACACGATCATCCGGCAAGTCGGTGACATCGGGCGCATGGTCGACGAATTCTCCTCCTTCGCCCGCATGCCGCGGCCGACCGTGAAGGAGGAGGATGCAAAGGAGCTCTGCCAGCAGGCCCTGTTCCTGCAACGCAACGGCAATCCCGGTATCCGCTACACGGCGGACCTGCCCAGCCATCCGGTGCCATTGAACTGCGACCGCCGCCAAGTCTCGCAGGTGCTCACCAACATCCTGAAGAATTCGGCCGAGGCGATCGAGGGCCGCGACGAGAACCCGGACACGCCATTGCCACAGGGCGAGATCAGCCTGTCGCTGATCGAGGACGAGACCGGCCTGCGCATCGTCGTCGAGGACAATGGCCGCGGCCTGCCCAAGGAAGGCCGCGAGCGCCTGACCGAGCCCTATATGACCACCCGCAGCAAGGGCACCGGACTCGGCCTCGCGATCGTGAAGAAGATCATGGAGGACCATGGCGGGTTCCTGTCGCTGCAGGATCGCGAGGGTGGCGGCGCCCGCATCAGTCTGGTATTCCGACGAGACGCGAAGGAAATCGCGTCGGCTCGACCGCATGTGACAGCCGCACAATGACCCGCCGGTTCCAAGCGGGCTGCTTGAAGTGACATGGCCCACGATATTCTGATCGTCGATGACGAACGCGATATCTGCACACTGATCGCCGGCATCCTCGAGGACGAGGGTCACACCGCGCGCCGTGCCCACAACAGTACCGAAGCCATCGAGGCCGTGCGACAGCGCCGCCCGGCGCTCGTCATCCTCGACGTCTGGCTGCAGGGCAGCGAACTCGACGGGTTGCAGATCCTGGAAGTGATCCGCCGCGAGGATCCGCCGATCCCCGTCGTGATGATCAGCGGTCACGGCACGATCGACACAGCGGTCTCGGCGATCAAGAGCGGCGCCTACGATTTCGTCGAGAAGCCGTTCAAGGCCGATCGCCTGCTGCTGGTCGTGGATCGCGCCATCGAGGCCGACAAGCTGAAGCGCGAAAACGTGGCGCTGCGCCGGCGCGCCGGCGGCGAGGTGACGTTCGTGGGCTCCTCCAGCGACGCCGCGAGCGTGCGCGCGCAGATCGAGAAGGTGGCGCCAACCGGCAGCCGCGTCCTCATCACCGGGGCTTCCGGCTCGGGCAAGGAGACGGTCGCGCGGCTGATCCACCAGGGCTCGAAGCGCTCCGACGGCCCGTTCGTCGT
>CAZPOS010000023.1:31285-32775 GCA_964588065.1 uncultured Reyranella sp. | reverse complement strand
GTGGTCAACTGCTCGACCCTGCCGGCCGAGCGCCTCGAGATCGAACTGTTCGGCACCGACGGCGACACCGAGGCCGAAACGCTGCGTGTATCCGGTGCTTTCGAGATGGCGCATGGCGGTACGCTGGTGCTCAAGGAAGTGGCCGACCTTCCCTTGGCGCTGCAGGGCAGGCTGGCGCGCGTACTGCACGAGCAGTCCTATGCCCGCGATGGCGGCAAGACCAAGGTCGAGATCGACGTGCGCGTGCTGGCAACGACGGCGCGCGATCTCCAGGAGGAGATCGCCGGCGGCCGGTTTCGCGAGGACCTGTTCCATCGCCTGAACGTCGTGGGCTTGCGCGTGCCGCCGCTCAGCGAGCGCCGAGAGGACATTCCCGAGCTGGCGCTCGACCTGCTGAAGCGGGTGGCCGACGCCACCGGTCTGCCGGCACGCTCGATCGGCGAAGATACGCAGGCAGCGCTGCAGGGCCACGACTGGCCGGGCAACGTGCGCCAGCTGCGCAACGTCATCGAACGTCTGCTGATTCTGGCGCCGCCGGGGGGCGCGCCGATCCGCGCCGACGTCCTGCCCAACGACGTGAGCGAGGATGCGCCGTCGGTCCTGCGCTGGGAGAAGGGCGGAGAGATCATGCAGCTGCCGCTGCGTGACGCCCGCGAGGTATTCGAGCGCGAGTACCTGCTTGCCCAGGTGACGCGGTTCGGCGGCAACATTTCACGGACGGCCACCTTCGTCGGCATGGAACGCTCGGCCTTGCATCGCAAGTTGAAGTCGCTCGGCCTGCACGGTGGTCTGCCCGAGGGCAACGGCACCGGTGCCGAGCCGTCGGTCTGAAGAGGAGAGGGCGTCATGGCGCGTTATGCCTATGTCAACGGTCGGTACGTCGACCATCGTGAAGCGAGCGTCCACATCGAGGATCGCGGTTATCAGCTGGCCGACGGTGTCTACGAGGTGGTGGGCGTCCGCGACGGCAAGCTGATCGACGAGAAGCCGCACATCGACCGGCTCGACCGCTCGCTGAAGGAGCTGCGGATCGGCTGGCCGGTGTCGCGCAACACGATGGGCTTCATCCTGCGCGAGCTGATGCGGCGCAATCGGCTTCGAGACGGTCTGGTCTACATCCAGGTGACGCGCGGCGTCTCCCGCCGCGACCACGGCTTCCCGACCACGCCGGTGAAGCCAGCCCTCGTGATGACGACCAAGGCCACCAAGCACATCGAGGCCGATGCCGGCCCTGGCGTCGCCGTGAAGAGCATGCCCGACATCCGCTGGGAGCGTTGCGACATCAAGACGGTGGCGCTGCTGCCGAACGTGCTGGCCAAGCAGGCGGCGCGCGAGGCCGGGGCCTACGAGGCCTGGCTCGTCGACGACAAGGGGTGCGTCACCGAAGGCGCATCGACCAACGCCTGGATCGTGACCGGCGACGGCGAGCTGGTGACCCGCCAGACCGACAACGGCATCCCGGTGCGCATGGCGATCTTCGCCACGCTGCT
>CAZPOS010000023.1:30948-31275 GCA_964588065.1 uncultured Reyranella sp. | reverse complement strand
AAGTCGATCTGCAATTCGCTGCAACTGAAGTTCGTCGAGCGCCCCTTCACCCTGGATGAGGCGAAGAAGGCCAAGGAAGCCTTCATCACCAGCGCCACCTCCTTCGTGACGCCGGTCGTGAAGATCGACGGCGACAAAGTTGGCGACGGGAAGGTTGGCGCCACGGCGCGCCGCCTGCGCGAGGAATATGTCCGCTTCTCGGAGGCGGGAGAGGCCGTGACGTGAGCCTGCCGGAAGGCCTCCAGCCACCGCGCGCCGTCCTGTTCGACTGGGACAACACGCTGGTCAACACATGGCCGACCATCGTCGAATGCTACCGCGACACCT
>CAZPOS010000023.1:12207-30938 GCA_964588065.1 uncultured Reyranella sp. | reverse complement strand
CTGGGGCGTCATCGCCACCGAGGTCGGTCGCATGCTCGGCCTGACGCCGTGGACCGCTGCGGAAGTCCAGGACCGCGCCCACGGCTCTCTGCGCGAAGTCTTCCCGACCCTGTTCGGTGACCGGGCGGGGGAGGCGGAGCGGGTGTTCTACGAGACCTTCACGCGCATTCATCTGGAACGTCTCGAGCCGCTGGAAGGTGCCGACACGCTGCTCGCGCACTGCCATGCCAAGGGCCTCTACGTGGCGATCGTCAGCAATAAAGTCGGCGACAATCTCCGGGCCGAGGTCGCCCATCTCGGCTGGGACCGGTGGATCGCCCGGTCTGTCGGCGCGCGTGACGCCGCCCGCGACAAACCAGCGCCGGACCCCATCTATCTGGCCCTCGACGGCACGGGAATTGCCCCGGATGAGACCGTGTGGATGGTGGGAGACACCCAGGCCGACCTCAAGAGTGCACACGCGGCCGGGTGTCTGCCGGTTCTCGTAGGGGGTGCGGACGAGTTGTCCGGCTCACTTCTGGAACATCCGCCGAGACTGCGAGCGCGTAATTGTCATCAGCTGGTGGCATTGCTTTGAGACCAACCTCCCCTATATACGAGGCGACTCGGTAGCGGGGAGAGACCCCGTACCTCCAATCCGGCCACCCTCTGGCAGCCGGTCGCCCACCAAGAGGCCAAGAACATGAGCGAAAAGGCACAGAACGTTCAGGACGTCTTCCTGAACCACCTCCGGAAGAACAAGACTGCGGTCACGATCTTCCTCGTGAACGGCGTGAAGCTGCAGGGCATCGTCACGTGGTTCGACAATTTCTCGGTGCTGCTGCGCCGCGACGGGCATTCGCAGCTTGTCTACAAGCATGCGATCTCGACGATCATGCCGGTCACGCCGGTGCAGCTGTTCGACGGGGACAAGGCCGACGCAGGCTGATTTGATCGACGAATTCGAGCAGGACCAACACGAGAAGCGTACGCGGCAACCGCTCGAGACCGTGCGTCCCGCGACGGCCGCGGCCGTCGTGTGTCCGTACATGGCGGGACCGCGCGGTCGCGGAAGCGACCGCGACAGCGAGGCGAAGCTCGAGGAGGCGGTTGGCCTCGCCCGGGCGATCGATCTCGACGTCCGGCTCCAGCAGATTGCACCGCTCCGCCAGGTCACACCGGCGACCCTGCTCGGCAAGGGCGTGGTCGCGCGGATCGCGCAAGCCGTGGAGGAGCTGGCCATCGGCCTGGTCGTCGTCGACGACAAGCTGACCCCGGTTCAGCAGCGCAACCTCGAAAAGGCCTGGCAGACCAAGGTCATCGACCGCACCGGCCTGATCCTGGAGATATTCGGCGCCCGTGCCCGCACGCATGAAGGGCGCCTGCAGGTGGAGCTGGCGGCGCTCGACTACCAGCGCGGCCGCCTCGTGCGATCGTGGACCCATCTTGAGCGCCAGCGTGGCGGCTTCGGCTTCCTCGGCGGCCCCGGCGAATCGCAGATCGAGATCGACCGGCGCCTCATCGGCGAGCGGATCGTCCGCATCAAGCGCGACCTCGAGAGCGTGCGCAAGACGCGCGCGGTCAATCGCGCCGGCCGCAAGAAGGCGCGCCTGCCCACCGTGGCCCTGGTCGGCTACACCAATGCCGGCAAATCGACCCTGTTCAACCGCATGTCGGGCGCCGAGGTCATGGCCAAGGACCTGCTGTTCGCCACCCTCGACCCGACCATGCGGTCGATCAAGCTGCCGAACGGCAAGGCCTGTGTCCTGTCCGATACGGTCGGTTTCGTTTCCGACCTGCCGACCCATCTGGTCGCCGCCTTCCGCGCCACGCTGGAGGAAGTGATCGAGGCCGACCTGATCGTGCATGTGCGCGACATCTCCCATCCCGACACCGAGCAGCAGCGCGCCGATGTCGAAGACGTGCTGCGCGAGCTCGGGGCGCTGGACGAGGCGGGGGGCCGCCCGTTCATAGAAGCTCTCAACAAGGTCGATGCGCTACCCGAGGAACTGCGCCAGACCTTGGAGACCCGCACTGCCACGGGCGCCGAGCGGGCCCGGCAGTATCCGGTGTCGGCGCTGACCGGCGAGGGCGTCGACCGCCTGCTGAATGCCGTCGCGGACCGGCTGGGCGCCGCCGGCGAGGCGCGTGAGGTCTCGGTGCCGCTCGCGGACGGGGCCACCATTGCCTGGCTCTATCGTCACGGCGAAGTGCGCAGCCGCCGGGACGAGGGGGATACCGCCTGGCTCACGGTGGCACTCGATGCCGCCGCGGCGGCCCAGTTCGAACGACGCCAGCAGGCGCGCTGATAGCTCTGCGTTGACACTCCGAGGGCGCCCTTCCTATAAGCGCCCAGCATTCTCAGGACGAAGGAAAACACCATGGGTTTCAAGCCTTTGCACGATCGAATTCTGCTGAAGCCGGTGGCTGCCGAGACTCGCACCAAGGGCGGTCTGATCATTCCGGACACGGCCCAGGAAAAGCCGATGCAGGGCAAGGTCGTCGCGGTCGGCAAGGGCCGTCGCCTCGAGGACGGCCGCCTGCAGGAACTCGGCGTCAAGGTCGGCGACACCGTCCTGTACGGCAAGTGGTCCGGCACCGAGGTGAAGCTCGGCGGCGAGGATCACGTGATCCTGAAGGAAGAGGACCTGTTCGGCGTCGTCGGCTGAGGCCGATGATCGACTCCGGCGGCTCGGAACGGGTCGTCGAACTCATGCGCGCGACGGCGGCGGCCGAGTTGCTGCCCCGTTTCCGCAACCTCTCCAAGGATGAAGTCCGCCAGAAGCGGCCGGGCGACGTCGTCACCGTGGCCGATGTGGCGTCGGAGCAACGCCTGGCCAGCGGGCTGGCGAAAATCCTTCCGGGCGTCCCGGTTGTGGGCGAGGAGGCGGTCGAGAAGGATCCCGGCCTGCTCGATCTCATCGCCCGTCCGGGCGAGGCCTGCTGGATCGTCGATCCGCTCGACGGCACGGCAAATTTCGCCGCAGGCCGCGATCGCTTCGCGATGATCATCTGCCTCGTCCAGAACACCCAGGCGGTCGCTGGCTGGATCCTCGACGTGCCGAACGATCGCCTGGCCGTAGCCCATCGCGGCGGCGGCGTGACCTTCGACGGCAGGGAAATCCAAGGCGTGCCCGGAACCCGGCCGCTCAACGGCTTCGTGGGATACAAGATCGCGAGGTCCTTCGACGAGCAGCTGCCGCCGGAACAGCGCGCGCGTCTCGGCACGATCACCACCCTGCGCTGCGCCGGCGCCGAGTATCTGGAGATCCTGGCAGGCCGTGCGAGTTTCAGCCTCTATCGCACGACCAAGCCCTGGGACCATGCCGCTGGCACGCTGATGATGCGGGAAGCTGGCGGCGGCGCCGTGCAGTTCGGCGCGGCCCCGTACAGTCCGGCCCAGCCACTCAATGCCGGCCTGATCACCGCCTCGACCGAAGAGGCGTTGAGCGAGGCGAGGGCGCTTCTCGAGGCATCGCGCCTGCCGCTGCTGACGCCAAGGCCGTAGAGCCATCAGGCTCGCGTCTTGGCTTCCCGCCAAAGCGCTTCCATTTCCTCCAGGCTCGCGTCGGCCGGCTTGCGGCCGGTCTCAGCCAAGCGGCGCTCGATATGGCGGAAGCGCTTCTCGAATTTGTCGTTGGTGGCCCGCAGCGCCACCTCAGGATCGACCTTGCAATGGCGGGCCAGATTGGCGACCGCGAACAGGACATCGCCAAGTTCGTCGGCGACCCTTATCTGCTCGACCTTTCCGGCCTCCAGTTCGGCCCGAAGCTCCTTCAATTCTTCCTCGATCTTGTCGATGACCGGACCGATCGTGCTCCAATCGAAGCCGACCCGGGCCGCCCGCTTCTGGATCTTCTCGGCCCGCATCAGGGCGGGAAGGGCGCGCGCCACCCCGTCCAGCGCACCCGCCGTTTCCTCCTGGCCGGAGCTCTTGGCCGCCCGCTCGGCGGCCTTGCGCGCCTCCCAGGACAAGGTCTGGGCATCGGCCGTGCGGATATCCATATCTCCGAAGACGTGCGGGTGCCGGTCGACCATCTTGTCCGCGATGGCGGCTGCAACATCGGCGAAGTCGAAGGCCTTCGATTCGCTGGCAATCTGGGTGTGATAGACGACTTGCAGCAGCAGGTCGCCAAGTTCTTCCTTCAGCGCCGCCATGTCGTCGCGCTCGATCGCGTCGGCGACCTCGTAGGCTTCCTCGATCGTGTATGGCGCGATGGTGCGAAAGGTCTGGTCGATGTCCCAAGGGCAGCCATGTTGGCGATCGCGCAGCCAGGCCATCACGGCCAGCAGCCGCGAAAGCGGTTCCTTGGGCAGGGATTCCGGGGTTGGTTTGCCTGATGTCATTGGCTCCGACTCATTCCCGATTATCGTATAATATATATTATGACAAATATGAATGTGTTATTATATGTCAATGCATTACCAATCGATCCTCATATTTTGAGTGATCAAGGCCAGCAGCTGAAGACTACGACCGGCCTCGCTCGTCGGCATGCCGAGGGTGACCAGGACACCGACCTTTGGGTTCTTCGGATCCGGAATGACCAGATCGAAGACGGTCCGCGGCCCGTTATTGTCGGTCGGTCCCTTGGGCACGTTTTCGTAGACGATCACCAGGCTGCCATCCCGGAGCTTGCGGGCTTGGGCCTGCACGCCTGGGCGCCGGGCCTTCATGGAGCCCGCCTTGGTGGCGGCGTAGTGCTCGGCATCCCGAACGCCCTCGTAAGCGAAGTCGACCCGCCAGACGATCAGCCGGATGCGCTTGTCGCTCGTGTAGGCGATGCCCCGCTCCCCGTCCTCGCTGGCCTGCCAGCCCATGGGCAGCAGCAGTTCGACCTTGACCGAATCGAAGCGCAGCCGAACCGCCTGAGTGGCCGGATCTATGCCGAGAACGCGGGTGAATTTCTGGGTGGTACCGCCGCCGATGCTTTGTTCGCCTCGGGTATAGCTCGCGCCGTTGTCGGGCACCCCGAAGTCACGAAACGTGAGGCCGCCGGGGTCGAGCCGGTTGGCGGTCTGGGCGTGGAGTACGGCCTTCGGGGCCATCAGAACGACCGCCGCGACCACCGAGAGGAACATCCGGCGTCCGGACTCCTTTCGTTTACGCTCGTTCTTTAGATGAGGTTTATCCGATAAATATCTGTGATAAAACAATTAATCCCCTTAGAAGTCAATCCTCAGACCGTCATGGCAAGGCATCACGTGAGCCGGGGTCGTCCGGTCGACTTCGGCATAATCCATATCGACATGCAGGTTGGTCAAGAAAGCCCGCCGAGGCTTCAAACGCTCGATCCACTCAAGGGCCCGGTCGAGATGTGCGTGCGTGGGGTGCGGCCGGTAGCGCATCGCATCGACGATCAGCACCTCGACCCCCGCCAGCGCCTGCAACGACTCCTCCGGCAGCATGACGACGTCGTTGGCGTAGCCGACGGCGCCGAAACGGAAGCCCAGCGACGGGATCGTCCCATGGTCCTGGAGGAAGGGAACGACCGGAAGGCCGGCAGCGTGGAAGGGGCCGGAGATCACCGTGTGGCGGTAGATTGGATTGTAGAAGCCGTTCCCCTCGGCATGGAAGCAGTAGCCGAAGCGCCGACTCAGCACGCCGTAGGTCCGTTCGTCCGACCAGGATTCGATCTGCCCCTGGCGCAGCGCGAAGGGTCGCAGATCGTCGATCCCATGGCACTGGTCGGCATGGTCGTGGGTCCAGATCACCGCGTCGATCCGCTCGACCTCGGCGGCCAGCAGTTGGCTGCGCACGTCGGGCGAGGTGTCGACCAGCACCGTCTTGCCCTGGTCCTGGACCAGGATGGAGCAACGCGTCCGGCGGTTACGCGGGTCGGACGGGTTGGCTGCCCCCCACTCGCCCTTCCCGCCTGGTCCCCCCACCCGGGGAACGCCGGCGGAGGTGCCACAGCCCAGGATGGTCACGCGCACCGCGAACGCTCCGCCTTGGTGAACAGCCGGAAGAAATTGTCGGTCGTAGCGGCCTCCAGCTCGGCCAGGCTGACGCCCTTGAGTTCGGCCACCTTGGCTGCGGTATGGGCGACGAAGGCCGGCTCGTTGGTCTTGCCGCGTTTCGGCACCGGGGCCAGGTAGGGCGCATCTGTCTCGACCAGAAGCCGGTCGAGCGGGACGTCGCGCACGATGGCGCGCAGCTCCTCGGCCGCCTTGAACGTGACGATGCCCGAGATCGAGATATAGAGGCCGAGCGCGAGCGCGCGTTCGGCCACGGCGCGGCCCGAGCTGAAACAGTGGATCAGGCCAGGGAAAGCGCCTTTCCCGTACTCCTCTTCCAGCATGTCGCCGGTCTCGGCATCGGCGTTGCGCGTGTGCACGATCAGCGGCAGCCCGGTCTGGCGGGACGCCGCGATATGAGCACGAAAGCTTTCGGCCTGCTCCTCGCGCGGGCTGTGCTCGTAGTAGAAATCGAGGCCGGTCTCGCCGATGCCGACCACCTTGGGGTGCCGCGTCGCCTCGACCAGCCGGTCGGGGGTGCGCTGCCCCTCCTCCTTGGCCTCGTGCGGATGGACACCGACCGAGCACCAGACATTGTCGTGACGCTCGGCGATTGCCCGAACGCGCTCGAACTGGTCGAGCCGCGTGCCGATCGTCAGCATGCCCGCGACCCCCGCGGTGCGAGCCCGCGCCAGTACCCCGCCCTCGTCGCTCGTGAGCTCCGGGAAGTCGAGATGGCAGTGGCTGTCGATCAGCATGTCAGCTCACGGCCTTCGGTGCCTTGGGCTGCTTCGGCGGCTTGGCCAGCGCAGCGGCAGGCGCCGGCTCGATGAAGCGCGGGAACACGCCCTGCGGCTGCGGCAGCACCGTGCCCGGGATCAGCTCCTCATCGAAGGCCGCATAGACACGCTTCCCCGGCTCGACCGCGAGCTGGTCCAGGATCTTCGCCGTCGATCCCGGCATGAACGGCTGGACCAGCAGGGTGACGCGCCGGATCGTCTCGGCCAGCACCCACAGCACCGTGTCGCGCCGCACCGGATCGGTTTTGGCCAATGCCCACGGCGCCTGCGCATCGACGTAGCGGTTGGCGTCGGCGATCACTTCCCAGATGGCGGTCAACGCCTTGTGGAAGGCCTGCTCGTCGAGTTCGGCGCGCACGATCGTCAGAAGGCCCTTCGCGCGGTCGAGCAGCACGGTATCGGCCTCGACCAGGTCACCCTTCGGTGGAATCTTCTCACCGCAATTCTTGGCGACGATAGACAGCACTCTCTGGCAGAGATTGCCGTAGGCGTTGGCGAGGTCGGCATTCATGCGGCCGATCAGGGCGCGGCGCTGGAAGTCGCCATCATTGCCGAACGGAACCTCGCGCAGCAGGAAGTAGCGCACCTGGTCGACGCCGAACTCCCTGGTCACCGCGACTGGATCGATCGCGTTGCCGAGCGACTTGGAGATTTTCTGTCCCTCGGTCGTCCACCAACCTGAAGCGAAGACACGCTTGGGCGCCGGAATGCCGGCCGACAGCAGGAAGGCTGGCCAGAAGACGCAGTGGAAGCGGATGATGTCCTTTCCCACGACGTGCACGTCCGCCGGCCAAAAGCGCCACAGCGGATTGCTCTCGTCAGGATAGCCGACTTCGGTAATGTAGTTGGTCAGGGCGTCGAGCCACACATACATGATGTGTTTCTCGTCGCCTGGCACGGGAATGCCCCAAGAAAAGCTGGTGCGCGAAACGGACAGGTCCTGCAGGCCGCCCTTCACGAAACTGATGATCTCGTTGCGCCGGCTCTCGGGCGCGATGAAGTGCGGGTTCTTCTCGTAGAATTCGAGCAGCCGGTCGGTCCAAGCCGAGAGCCTGAAAAAGTAGGAGGGTTCCTCCACCCACTCGACTTCGTTGTTGACCGGGCCGGCGCGGCGCTTGCCGTCGAGGCCGACCGTGGTCTCGTCCTCGGCGTAGAACGCTTCGTCGCGCACGGAATACCAGCCGGCATACTTGCCGAGATAGATGTCGCCCGAGGCCACGAGCTTCTCCCACAGCGCTTGGCAAGAGGCGTAGTGGCGTGGCTCGGTCGTGCGGATGAAGCCATCGGGGCTGTAGTTCATCACGCCGATCAGGTCGCGGAACGACTGGCTTACCTTGTCGGTGAAGGCCTGCGGCGTCATACCGGCGGCGGCAGCGGCTTTCTCCACCTTCTGGCCGTGCTCGTCGGTGCCGGTGACGAAGTGGACGTCATAGCCGTCCAGACGCTTGAATCGCGCCAGCACATCGCAGGCAAGCGTAGCATAGGCGTGTCCGATATGGGGCACGTCGTTGACGTAGTAGATCGGCGTGGTGACGTAGTAGGTGCTTTTGCCCGACATGATACTGAACTCCGAACGGCCGCCCCTGGCGGGGCACGAGACTCAAGCGCGTTCAGCCCCGCATTCGCGGGCAGGGCAGCGAGTCTCTGATGTCGGGCCGGGGCAACATGCGGCTCTTTTCCCATGCCTCCCCCCATGGATCAAGAGTCGACGCCGCGACAGTCCGATCACCGCGTTGCGGACTGCAGCTTCAGGAAGCTGCCCATGACGGTCTGCTTGCGGTCGAGGTTGACCGCATCGGCCCGCGCAAACAGGTTGGCGACCTCCTCCGCGGCCGCCATCCAGCGATCCGGACTCGCCGCCGAGAGCAGGCGGGCCTGCAGACCGGCTTCGACTGGCACGACGGGTGCGGATTCCTTGGCGAGCGCGCCCTGCCGCAGGAGGCCCTTCAGCCAGCCATCGAACAGGTAGTTGAGCGAGCGCCAGTCGGCATTGGCCTCCTCGCCGCGTTTAGCGAATCGCTCGGCGAAGCCATGCAGGCGCGGCATGTCGAGATCGGGCAGGGTCGCCAGCACCTCGACCATCTCGCGGTACAGGTCGAGACTCCCCGCCGCCCCGAGTTCGAGCGCCCGTCCGATGCTTCCTTCGGCAAGCCGGGCGAGCGCCCTCCTCTCCTCGGGCTTCGTCTCGGGGGCGTGGGTGCCGAGAAGGTCAACCACGGTATCCTCCGACAGCGGCTGCAGCGCGAGCCGGCGGCAGCGTGAACGGATGGTGGGCAACAGCCGTCCGGGCGCATGCGCCACGATCAGCAGCACCGCGTTGGGCGGCGGTTCCTCGAGGATCTTCAGCACCGCGTTGGCGCTGTTGCGGTTCATCTCGTCGGCCGCATCGACGATGGCGACCCGCGCCTTTCCCATCGCTGGCGTCATGTGCATGAAGCCGCCGAGATCACGGACATCGTCCACGGCGATCTCGGCGCGCATGCGCCCCGTGTCGCGGTTCAGGGAGCGGCGCAGATGGAACAGGTCGGGATGCGAGCGCGCATCGACCAGGTGCCGGCCCGGCGCATCCGCCGGTACGTCGAGCGATTCAGGGGCGCCACCGAACAGACCTCCCTGATCCTGTCCGGCGAGCAGAAAGCGCGCGAAGCGCCAGGCCAGGGTCGCCTTGCCGATGCCGCGCGGGCCCGTCAACAGCCACGCATGGTGCAACCGCCCACTTTGCTGTGCCGCCAGCATCGTGCGCTCGGCCTGCTCGTGTCCGACCAGTCGGTCGTTGCGCCACGGCGGCGGCCAGCCATAGGGCCATTCGAGCTTCTCCAGCTCGGCCGGATCGGAGGGCGTCTTGGCGCGTGCCAAGTCTCAGGCCCCCAAACGCGCGGTGAGCGCATCGGCGATGGAGCGGGCGATGTCGTCTATGCCGGCGGAGGCGTCGATCACGACGCAGCGCTCCGGATCGGCGGCGGCAATTTCGAGAAAGCCGGCGCGCACGCGCTCGTGGAAATCGACCGGCAGTGATTCATAGCGGGTCTCCTTGCCGCGGCGGGCGGCGGCGCGCGCGAGCCCCGCTTCGACCGGCAGGTCGAGGATCAGCGTGAGGTCGGGACGGAAGTCTCCGACCGTCATGTCGTAGAGCGCGCCCAGCATCGCGCGGTCGATGCCGTGGCCGTAGCCCTGATAGGCCATGGTCGAATCGGCGAAGCGGTCGGATACGACCCAGGTGCCGCTTGCGATGGCCGGCAGTACCGTCGCGCGCAGATGCTCGCGGCGGGCCGCGAAGTGCAGCAACGCTTCGGTCACGCCGTCCCAGCGTTCTGCCGGACCTTCGACGAGTAGCTTGCGCACCATCTCGGCGCCGGGCGCACCGCCGGGCTCTCGTGTGGCGATGCATCTGTGCCCGCGCGCCTCGATCCATTCCTTGAGACGGGCGACCTGGGTCGACTTGCCGGCCCCTTCGCCGCCCTCCAGCGTGATGAAGCGCGCGCGCGTGCGCTCCGTCACGACATCCAGCCGAACATGTAGTGGCGCAGCATCGTGGCGACACGGCCGAACACGCCCATGCGGGGTACGTCGGCACCAGCCTCCAGCGGATACTCGATGGTGCGGTTGTCTGGCAATGTGACGACCGCGGTGCCGATTCTGGTGCCCTTGACGATCGGCGCCGCGATCGGCCCGTCGAAGCGAGCGACGGCGCGCGGCGTCACTCCCTGTCCGGTGGGGACGGTGAGCTGGACGGTCTTGGGAATGACCAGCGGCACCGTCTCCTGCGCACCGAGCCAGACGGGCGCCTCGACCAGCATGTCGCCGGCCCGAAACACGGTGATGTTGGTCGACTCCCGGTAGCCCCATTCCATGAGACGCGCCGTCTCCGACGCGCGTTCGGCCATCGACGTCAGGCCGTTGACGACCAGGATCAGGCGCCGCCCATCGCGCACCGCCGAGGTCGTCTGCCCATAGCCTCCCTCTTCCGTGTGGCCGGTCTTCAGGCCGTCGGTACCCGGCGTAATCTTGAGCAGGCGGTTGCGATTCTCCTGGCGGATGTTGTTGTAGGTCCAGTTCGTCTCCGAATAGTACTTATAGTACTGGGGGTAGTCGTCGATCGTGTGCCAGCCCAGGACCGCGAGATCGCGCGCCGTCGTGTACTGGCCTTCGGCCGGCCAGCCTGACGCATTCTTGAAGACGGTCTTGGTCATACCGATCTCTTTCGCGCGCTTGTTCATGCGCTCGGCGAAAGCATCCTCGGTGCCGGCCAGTCCCTCGGCAATCACCACGCAGGCATCGTTGCCCGAGAGGATGATGATGCCCTTGATCAGGTCCTCGACCGTAGGCTCCGATCCCAGCTCGAGGAACATGCGCGAGCCGCCCATGTTCCGGGCCTTCTCGCTGACGCGGAACCGCGTATCGAGCTTCAGCCGGCCTGCCGCCAGCTCGTCGAAGATGATGTAGATGGTCATCATCTTGGACATCGACGACGGCGGCATCGGCGTCTCGGCGTCCTTGAACAGCAGCACCGTGGAGGTCTGCGGATCGACCATGAAGGCGTGGCGCGCCAAGGTGCCGATGCCGACCTGCGACGGCGGAAGCGACTCCACCTTGGGCGCGGCCGCTTCCTTCGGTGCTGCGGGCTTTGTGGCCGTCGGCGCACGTGGCTTGGTCGGAGGCTTCTGCGACTGGGCCGGCGGCTTGCGCGGAGGGTCCTGCTGCGCGGAGGCGGTGAGCGAGAGACCGGCCAGCCCGGCAACGGCGAGAAGCGCCACTCCGGCGCGATTTAGCCTAGTCAGAGACCACACGGGCATCTCCATAGCCTGAACGCTTGAGCCGGTCGGCAACGATACCGGCGGCATCCGGAGTCGTATAGGGCCCCAGCCGGACGCGATAAACATCGCGACCATTGGCGGAGACCTGAGAAATTTCCGGGTTGCCGTAGCTGCGCACCGCGCTGCGCTGGCGCTCGGCATTTTCATGGGTCGAAAAGGCACCGACCTGCACGAAGAATCCGCTGAGCTGCGAGGATGGCGTGGCGGTACTGGTCGTTGCCGACAGCGACGCGATGGTGGGCGGAACGTCGCCCGAAGCCGAGCGCGGTGCGCCGAATGGAACATTGCGCGGCGGCGTCGCGTACACTGTCTGTGCAGGTGCCGCCGGCGCGGCTGGCGCGGGCGGCTCGTACGACGCCTGCATGACTGGCGGCGGCGGAGCGGCGACCGGGGCTGGGGCTGGGGCCGCCACCGGCGCCGGAGGCGGCGTCGGTGCGGCGCGGCTTCCGCTGGCGAGTTGCGCCACGGCCTGCTGCTGTTCCGCAGGCCCGCCGCCGCTCAGGGCGACGTCCTTCACCGCGAGGCTTTCGGCTTGCAGCTGGTCGATCCGGACCCGAGCCGTACCCTTGCCGACCATGTCGATTTCCTCGGCGGCCGTGCGCGACAGGTCGATGACCCGGCTGCGGGCGAAGGGGCCGCGATCGTTGACCCGCACGACCGTACTGCGGCCGTTTTCAAGGTTTGTCACCCGCACGATGGCCGGCATCTGCAGGGTGCGATGCGCCGCCGTTCGGTCAGACTGGTCGTAACGCTCACCGTTGGCCGTCGACTTGCCGTGGAAGCCCGGCCCGTACCAGGAGGCCGTCCCGGTCTCGGTGAGGGTGAAGGTCTCCCGCGGCGTATAGGTGACACCGTCGATCTTGTAGGGCTGGCCGACCTTGTAGGTCCCGCGCTGGGCCACGCTGCTGCCGGGGGTCCCGCCCCCGCCCTTGTTCGACGAACCACAGGCCGCAAGGCTGGCCAGCAGCGCCGCCGCCCCACACAGCCGAAGGGTGCCGGACAGGGGAAATGCCAATTTTACCAATGCTAGCGGCATGATGTTCACATCATACATCATCTCGGCCGCCGGGTGGAGCGGCCTGCTCTCCCGCCTACCCGGCCCGATCAGGCTGCGATGCGGTCGGACAGGAGACCCACGGCGAGGGCGAAGAAATCAGACTGGTTCCAGCGCAGGATGACCTTGAAATTCTCAGTCGTCTGGTAGGACGGGCCGCCCGCTCCCGCCGGCCGCACGATGCGCCCGCCGCCTCCGGACTGCGCCCCCGGGGAGACCTCGTCGCCCCAGCGCAGGCCAGGCCGCCACCCGACCTTGCGCAGGTAATTCACGATCGAGGCGAAGACGTCGAGCTTGTTGGTCCAGATGTCCTTGCGGCCATCGCCGTCGCCGTCGGCCGCATAGGCGAGGAAGCTGGTCGGGATGAACTGGCACTGGCCCATGGCGCCCGCCCATGACCCCTTCATCGCGTGCAGGCCAACATGACCCTGCGACAGGATCTTGAGTGCGGCGATCAGCTGTTCGCGAAAGAATTTGGCGCGGAAGTTGTTGTGGACCAGCGTCGCCAGCGCCTCGACCACCTCGAAGTCGCCGAGGCGCGTGCCGTAATTGCTCTCGATGCCCCACAGCGCCACGGCGACCTGCGGTGGCAGGCCGGCAGGGCCCGCGAATCGCTCGATTGCCGCGCGGTTCTCGGCAAGCAGCGCACGGCCGCGCTTGATGCGCTCTTCGGAGACGACCAGCCCCTGATAACGCTCCCACGTCATCTTGAATTCGGGCTGGTTGCGCGCCTGCTCCATGACGCGCGGCACTTCGCGGATGTCGGCCAGCGCCGCGTCGAGCGTGCCCTTGTCGACGCCCGCCCGCAGCGCCTCTTGCCGGATCCCCTGTAGAAAAGCAGCCGGAAACCGTCCGTCACCCTGGGCGAAGGCCTGTCCTGAGGTCGCGAGAGGCGCCAGGGCAGCGCCGGCACAGAGGAGTCTGCGAGTGATCATGAAGCGTCCGCTCGTTATTCGTTGCCCTCACGGGATGCCTATTCCCTGTGCCGGCCAATCTTGCGCACACTATGGCGACCTCAAGCGCCCTACCATCGTCACTTGCGGCGATAGAGGATCATCCCGCCGTGATGTAGCGTGTCCTGATCGACGAAGATGCCGTCGGCGGTGAAGCCGGTATCGTCCCAGTATTCGATCCGCGTTCCAATCACTTCGTATCGCCCGCGATAAGCGCTCTCGCGCGTACCACGCGCCTCGTCGTAGCGATTGCCCGGCAACAGGTTGTGACGGACATAGCCATCGGCCGTCACCCACATGCCGACATAGGGATGCGTGGTCATTTCGGCATGCCCCTCGGTTGCGAGGATGAAAGGGGTATTGAAGGCGAGCGCCAGGCTCAGGAGACGGATGGCCTTCATTTCGGCTTTCCGGTGTCCCGGCGTTCGGCAAAGAGTTCCGACAGGACCTGCGAGGCCGCGATGGCGCGCGAGATCCCGGCCGGCACGGTAATCATGTAGATGACCTCCTTGAGCTCCTCTTCGGACACGCCGATGTTCAGCGCATAGCCGGCATGGACCTTCATGAAGGGCAGCTGGCCGGTCGCGGCGAAGGCCGCCACCGCCGCGAGCTGGCGCGTCCGACCATCGAGTCCGGGTCGGGCCCAGACATCGCCCAGCGCGTAGGCTTCGGTTGCCTCGGCAAGGAACGGAAACTCCTCGCGCATGCCCTCCAGTGCCGGCTGCGGCCGGCCGCGATTGAGGTCGCGGATCACCGCCTCGCCACGCTTCCGCCGCTCCTCGACCGTTTGCGCGACGGCAGGCAGGGTCGCGGCGGCGACGAGTATCAGGGCGACGATCGGTCCGAAGATCGATGGCACGGCCATGGCTCATCCTCCCGTGGTGGCGGTGGGGCGTACGACGATCTCGTTCACGTCGACGTCCTCGGGCTGTTCGAGAGCAAAGCGCACGGCCCGGGCGATCGCGTCGGGCTTGAGCGCGATCCTGCGAAACGCCTTCATCGCCTCGGCGGCCGCTGGATCGGTGATGGTGTCTGCGAGTTCGCTCTCGACCACGCCGGGATGGATGCAGGTGACGCGGATCCGCTCATTCTCCATCCGCAGCCCGTCCGAAATTGCCCGTACGGCATACTTGGTCGCGCAGTAGACCCCGGCTGCCGGGAAGACCTGCAGTGCGCCGATCGAGGCGATATTGACGACATGACCGGAGCCGCGCGCCGTCATCTCGGGCAGAACGGCGGCAATTCCGTAGAGGACGCCCTTGATGTTGACGTCCACCATCCGCTCCCATTCGACCACCTTCATCGCCGCCATCGCTGAGAGCGGCATGACCCCGGCATTGTTGACGATGACGTCCACCCGCCCCCAGGCCGCGCGCGCCGCCTCGGCAAACGACTCGACACTCTGCCGGTCGGTGACGTCCAGCGGACATACGCGGGCATCGCCGCCGGCGGCGATCAATTCGCCAGCGAGCGCATCCAGCCGCGAGACGCGGCGCGCGCCCAGCATCACTTTGGCGCCCGCCGCGGCGAGTTCGCGGGCAATGCCGGCGCCGATGCCGCTGGAGGCGCCGGTGACGAGAACGACTTTGTCGAGAGACATGGTGGGTCCTTTCAGTGGGGGCCGGTTGGCTTGCCGAGAACATGGACCTGAGCGATTGTCGCGATAAGACGACAGGCGCTAACCAATCTGGAAAGAAATACTAACCAATGGAGCCCGACCTCAACGCCCTGTCCATCTTCGCCCTCGTGGCCGAGGAGCGCAATTTCAGGGCTGCAGCCGACCGGTTGGGCGTGACCCGTTCGGCGGTCAGCCAGACGATCCAGCGCCTCGAGGCCGGTCTCGGCATCGCGCTCGTCCAACGCACGACGCGCAGCGTCAGCCTGACCGAGGCCGGCGAACGGCTTCACCTTGAAATTGCACCGGCGGTGGCCGAGATGCGTGCCGCCGTTGAGAAGACGGCCGCGCTCCAGGGTCGCGCCCGCGGGCGCCTGCGGCTCGCCGTCTCCTCGATCGCCGAGCGCTTTCTGTCCGGGCCGTTTCTGGCCGGCTTCGCCGAGGCCAATCCCGAGGTCGACCTCGACGTCACCGTCACCGACGATCCCATCGACATCGTGGCCGAGGGTTACGATGCCGGCGTCCGCCTGGGCGAGGTCATCGAGCAGGACATGATCGCCGTACCGGTGGGGGGCGACGAGCGTCAGCTGGCGGTCTGCGCCCCCTCGTACCGCGAGCGCTTCGGCATTCCGCGGCACCCCGCCGAACTGACGTCACACACCTGCATCGGCTGGCGGCCCTCCCCCAGGTCTGCGCCCTATCGCTGGGAATTCGCCGAGGGGGTCAAGGAATTCAGCGTCGCCGTCGCGCCGCGCTTCGCCACCAACGACATGGCGCTGATGATCAAGCTCGCCGTCGCCGGCGCCGGCATCACCTTCGGCATGGAAGAAAGCTTCCGCGCCCTGATCGCGCGCGGCGCACTCGTGCCGATCCTCGAGGAGTACTGCCCAAGCTTCGCCGGCTTCTACCTCTACTATCCCAGCCGCCGGAACATCGCGCCGAAGCTGCGCGCGCTGATCGACTACCTGCAGCGCCAGCGGTGACATGGCCGCCCCCTGACAGGGCGCCGGTGGCTCCCTATATTCCCCTCCAAAGCCCGATGCGACAGGAGCGCGAAATGCAGACCTACAAGAAGACTCCCGAAGCCCTGGCGAAGCTCACGCCCGAGCAGTTCTACGTCACCCAGGAGAGCGGCACCGAGCGCCCCGGCACGGGCGCCCTGCTGCACAACAAGGAGCCGGGCATCTACGTCGACATCGTGTCGGGCGAGCCCTTGTTCGCTTCGGCCGACAAATATGAATCGGGATGCGGCTGGCCGAGCTTCACCAAGCCGATCGAGCCCGCCAATGTCGCCGAGCTACAGGACCGCTCGCACGGCATGGTGCGCATCGAGGTTCGGTCCAGGCATGGCGACAGCCATCTCGGCCACGTCTTTCCCGACGGCCCGCGCGATCGCGGCGGGCTGCGTTACTGTATCAATTCCGCCTCTCTCCGCTTCATCCATCGCAAGGACATGGAGGCGGCGGGCTATGGCGCCTATCTCGACCAGGTGGAGGACGTGAAATGAGCCAAGAGCGCGCAGTGCTGGCCGGCGGCTGCTTCTGGGGTATGCAGGACCTGATCCGACGCATCCCGGGCGTGGTGTCGACGCGGGTCGGCTATACCGGTGGCCATGTGGCCAATGCCACCTACCGCAACCATGACGGCCACGCCGAGGCGATCGAGATCATCTTCGATCCGTCGCGGCTGAGCTATCGCCAGCTGCTGGAGTTCTTCTTCCAGATCCACGATCCGTCGACCCTCAACCGCCAGGGCAACGACCGTGGTACCTCCTATCGCTCGGCGATCTTCTACACGAGTGACGAGCAGCGCCGGGTAGCCGAGGACACGATCGCCGACGTGGACGAATCGGGCCTGTGGCCGGGCAAGGTCGTCACCGAGGTCACGCCGGCATCCGACTTCTGGGAGGCCGAGCCCGAGCATCAGGATTATCTCGAGCGTATCCCCAACGGCTACACCTGCCACTTCGTGCGGCCGAACTGGCGACTGCCGGTCCGTTCGAGGTCCGGCCAAGCCGCCTGAGGCCTCATTCGACCTTCAGGTCGAGAGCCTTGACGATGGTCTTCCAGACCAGAAACTGATCCTTCTGGTACTGGACGGCCTGCTGCCGGGTGGACGGCATCGGCATGAGGCCGTTCTGCAGCATCTTGGCGCGCACCGATTCGGTTTCGAGGATCCGGACCAGTTCCTTGTTCAGGCGGTCGAGGATCTCGCTGGGCGTGCCGGCCGGGGCGACGGCACACCACCAGCCGCTCATGTCGGGCGGCGTCGCAAGCCCCTGGTCCGAGAAGGTCGGCACATCGGGCAGCAATGCATGGCGCTGCGCTGTGGTCATCGCGACCGCCCGCACTTTCCCGGCGCGGATCATGGCCAGCGACGAAGGCACGTCCCCGACCATGATCTGGACGTGGCCGCTCAGCAGGTCGGCCAGCGCTGGAGGCGTCGACTTGTAGGGAACGTGCGTCACGTCGAGCTGGTAGGCGTTCCTGATGTGGCCGCCATAGGCGATGCCGCCGGTGTTGCCGCTGGCATAGTTGTACTTGCCGGGATTGGCCTTGGTCAGCTGGATCAGCTCGGGAGCGGTCCTGGCGCCGACGTCCGTATTGACCAGCAAGACATAGGAGACCGACGCGACCAGCGAAATGTAGCTCAGGTCCTTGGCCGGGTCGTAGCGGACGCCGCTGGTCAGGCCGGCCGGGCTGGCAACGAGCCCGGAATTGGTCAGCAGTCCGATCGTGTAACCGTCGGGCGCCGCCTGCACGACCATCTCGGTGCCGAGGGTCGTGTTATTACCCGGCTTGTTCTCGATGACGATCGGCTGGCCCAGCGCCTGGGCGAGCGGCTCCGAGAGAATGCGAGCGAGAATGTCGCTGGCCGAGCCTGCCCCGAAGGGGACGATCAGCCGGATCGGCCTGTTCGGATAGGGTTGCGCTATCACGGGCGTGGCAAGCACGACACCGACGGCGGTGGCCAACGCGGTAAGCCAGTGAACGACTCTCATGAGCTTCCTCCCTGTCTGGCGACTTCTTCTTGTTGATGTATTAAGGCGACGACCTTCTGCCCCCCTTTGGTTCGATCGAAGTGACGCTTCAGAACCGAAAGCCGAGATCGCGGGCGATCAGGTTCTTCTGAATCTCGCTGGTGCCTTCGCCGATTACGTAGACCAGCGCGTCGCGATGGATGCGGCCCACCGGGTATTCGCGCATGATGCCGGCACCGCCATGGATGCGGATCGCCTGCTCGCTCACGGCGACGGCGGTTTCGCTGGCGACAAGTTTCACCCGGGCCGCGGTCGCGGAATCCAGGGTGTTCTGATCGACCCGCCAGGCGCCATAGTAGACGAGCCACCGCGCCGCCTCGATCTGCGCCGACATCTCCGCGAGCTTGTGGCCGATCGCCTGGTAATCGCCGATCCGCCTGCTCGCGACCAGGCGGTCCCGCGCGTAGGCCGTGGCCGCGTCGAAGGCGGCGCGCGCCATGCCCAGCGCGTTGGCCGCGACCCCGACCCTGTTCTCGCTGAGCGAGTCGAGGATCACCGGATAGGTTCCCAGCCGGTGG
>CAZPOS010000023.1:0-12197 GCA_964588065.1 uncultured Reyranella sp. | reverse complement strand
GGTGGCCGAGGACGCAGTCGTCCGGAACGAACACGTCGTCCATGTGGATCAGACCGGTCTCGGAGGCGCGGATGCCCTCCTTCCTGAGCTTGTCGATGGTCATGCCCGCGGCCGGCAACTCGACGATGAACAGGCTGATCGCTTCGCCGCTCAGTTCCGGCGCCGTCCGCGCCGCGACCAGCAGGAAATCCGCGATCGGCGCGTTGGTGATGTAGAGCTTGCTGCCCCTGAGCTTCCAGCCGCCGTGGGCGCGCTCCGCGCGGGTCTTTAGGGCGCGGATGTTCGAGCCGCCGTCGGGCTCGCTCAAGGCAAAGCCCGCGATCTTCCCGCCCTGCACGGCGGGTCGGAAGAAACGCTCGCGCTGCTGCTGCGTGCCGGCTTTCCAGATCGGCCAGATGCCGAGATGGCTGTGGGCCGACCAGCTCGAGGCGAAGCCCTGGCTCATGTAGCTCAGCTCCTCGCGCACGATGCAGTCGCTCACCTTGTCGAGGCCGCTGCCGCCGTCAGCCTCGGGATAGCGGACGCCCAGCAGGCCGAGCTCGCCCCAGCGCGCGAAGACCTCGCGGGGCAGGACTTCGTTCTCCTCGGCCGCTGCCACCAGCTGCCGATGCTCAGACTGGCACAGGCGCCGGACGGTTTCGCGCACGGCCTCATGCTGCTCCGAGAAAGCAAAGTCCATTGTCGCGGCGTTTCCTGTGTCTGGTTCTTTTCACGAAGACTGACGAGGAACCAACTTCTGGTCAATCGACGACGAGGCCCGCGTGCTATAAGCCGGCGCACGAACAGCCGCGCAAGGTTACCGCCGTTGAAAGCCGCCCGCTCTCCCCTCGCCCTTCTCTTCACAGTCGCCGTCCTGGCGATGGCGGCGGCCGCCGCCGCCCAGTCTTCGGATGACGATACCGTCGTGACGCCGGCGCCGAAACCGCGCTTTACGGTGGTCGACGGCGACACGGTGAAGTTCGGCCCTCAGGTCGTGCGCCTGTTCGGCATCGATGCGCCCGAGCGCAGCCAGACTTGCGACGACGGCCAGTGGCGCGCCGGAGCGCTCGCCCGGAAGGCGCTGGAGGAATTCATCGCCGGCCGCCCCGTGACCTGCCGCCTGGTCGATCCCGACCGCAAGACCCGTCCGCCGGTCGCCCAGTGTTTCGCCGGCGAGGACGACCTGCAGGAGAAGATGGTTTCGGCCGGTTGGGCCTGGGCACTGCCGATCAACGGCAAGGACCGCTACGGACCGGACGAGCGCGACGCCGCGCAGCGCAAGGTCGGGATCCATGCCCACAAATGCGTGTCCCCCGCCGAATGGCGCGCCATGCTGCGCCGTGAGGCGCTCAAGCGAGAACAAGGCGGCTGACTAGGAGAACTCGGGGAGCCGCGCGGCCAAGAGACTGGCGACCATCGCATTGCCGCGTCCGTTCAGGTGCGAATTCACGTAGAACGAAGCGGCCGCCGGCTCGACCGCGAAGCGCGGGAAGGTGTCGACCGTCGCGAGGCCGGCCTTGCGCGCCCCATCGAGAACGAGCGTGGTCAGCCGCCGCTCCTCGGCAGCGAAGGCCCGTTCGCTCCAGACCTGCGGATGATACTGGGCCAGCAGCACGACGGGGCATCGATGCCGTTCCCCGAGCTGTGCCAGCCGCTCGATCAGACACAGGGCGATGCGCAGACCGTGGCCGGCAGGGTGCCGCCTCACATGATACCCGAAGAGATGCTGTAGTGCCGCCGGCAGGGTAATCAGGATCCGGTCGAGGCGCGGACGCAGCCACCGCGGCGCGCGCCGCCGGCGCTCTGGCACCGGCACGCCGGCAAGCTGCAGCTGCTTGCTCTCGAGACCGAACCAGGGCTTGTTGCGCCCCCACAGGCGGCGCATCTCGGTGCGTCGCACGTCGTCGGCGATGAATCCCACGATCAACATCGCGGGCCCGTGAATGTCGGCGAGCCTCTCGGCGCGCAGGACGACTTGGTCGAAACCGTAGCCGGACACGCCGCCGTTCAGCACCCGGCGACCGCTCAGCTGCTGAAGCCGGGCCGGCCAAGCCTCCGTATCCCCGACCTCTTCCCCGAACGTATAGGAATCGCCGACAGCGAGGATCGGCCGCTCCCCACCGGCGCCTTCCGTGCTCTCGCCGCAGGAGCGCAAGCCATCGGCGTCGATCGTCACGGGCCAGCCAGCCGCCCCGCTGCCACGAAAGCCGGGCTTCGGCGCATATCCGAGGTCGGGATCGTGCATCAGGCAAAAATCGTCCGCCATGCCCTGCCGCTACGGCAGAATCCCCTTTGTTGCAATCGCGGCGGGGCCTGAGTATCTCATCTCGCTGAGCTGGATGGGTGGCCGAGCGGTTTAAGGCACCGGTCTTGAAAACCGGCGTGGGTTCACGCCCACCGTGGGTTCGAATCCCACCCCCTCCGCCATTCACGACTCTGCAGCTTTCGTCTTGCACTCAGCCCGCATCGATTTCGGCGTCAGGACTATTGACGGATTAGGACGTTCATCCTACGAAATAGGTCAATCGTCCTAGAGGCAATTATGAGCGCGAGCGAGACCCGGGAGCAGATCGTCGAGGCGGCAGATCGCCTCTTCTACGAGTGCGGGTTCGAGGCGACGTCGTTTGCCGAAATCGCGAAGGCCGTCGGGTTGTCGCGTGGCAATTTCTACTACCACTTCAAGACGAAGGATCAGATTCTAAGCGCGGTCATCGCGCATCGTCATGCCAATACGGTTGCGATGCTCGAAGCTTGGGAGGGCGATGCGGCAGCGCCGGCCGACCGAATCCTGCGCTTCGTACAGATGCTGATCGCCAACCGTATCGAGATCATGGCGCATGGCTGTCCGGTGGGCACATTGTGCAACGAGCTGGCCAAGCTCGACCACGTCGCGGGTGCACAGGCAGCCTCGCTCTTCTCGGTGTTTCGCGAGTGGCTCGCCCGGCAGTTTTCCGCTCTGGGGCGCGAAGAGGACGCCGACGCGCTGGCTCTTCACATGCTGATGCGCAGCCAGGGCGTCGCGGCACTCGCCACCGCCTTCCGCGACGAGGGCTTCATCCGCCGCGAAGTCGCAGACATGGAGGGCTGGCTCAAGGCCCAATGCCCCGCCGTCTCCGGGCCGTCCGACCACTCAACCTGAAGGAGCTGTCATGTTCGCCATTACCCTGCGCTTCGCGGACAAGAGCAAGGCGCCACCTCTCATGGAGGCGCACAATGCCTGGATCAATCGCGGCTTCGACGATGGGGTGTTCCTGCTGACGGGCAGCCTGCAAACGGCCGCAGGCGGCATGATCCTCGCGCATGGGGAATCCCGGGAAGCGATCGAAGCTCGGGTTCAGGCCGATCCGTTCGTTGCCGAGGGCGTGGTCCGCGCGGAGATTTTAGCAGTCGCTCCCGGCCGCACCGACGCGCGGCTCTCCTTCCTGAAGGCCTGAGCATCGGCACGGCGTTCCCGCTCGCGCGTCACCCGTCGACATCATAACGACGACGAAACGCCTCATAGATGTCGGGTGGGTTCAGAAGCCTAGCCGAGCGATCTTCCAGCGCTTCGGCATCCTCATTATCGGACAATGTGATGAACAGCACGGCACCCTCCCGGTGCCGACCGAAGACGCCAGACTCGTCGAGCGACCTCAGCGCCTCGACCATGGCCCGATGGACTTCCTCCTTGAACGCTGCGAACGTACCCGGCTCGTCCGGGAGAGCGTTCGAGTGCGCCTGCAACCGCACGCAGATCGGATCGAACGGTTCTGCGCCGACGGCCTCATAGGCCCAATCGGCACTCGACCACTTGGCAGCGGCAATTTCCCGGGAATCAGTCACCTCCTCGGCCGTCGCCCGGGCCTTAAGCTGTTCGAGGGAATTGGCGGCGGGCGACACTGTCCAGCAGTCTCCGTCGGTGTAGAGCACGAAGGCATAGAAGGCTTCGTGGCCATGGCGCGCGAGCAATTCGGTGAAGGACTGCCGTGCCGCCGCCCCGATGTCCCGCGTGAGCCTTTCCCGGTCGATCAACATCCGCGCAAAACGGGGTTCTGTCCGCGAGGGTTCCCCGGCCTCGCGCCGGCGCGCGTCATTTCACGCCGTATCGTGCGAACTCGTTCGAAATGCTGGGTTGTATGCCGCTGGCAGCCGCCATGTCCGCGAGGCCGGCAGGTTCTTCGCCCTTTCGGGCCCTCGCCAGCCCTCGCCCATAGAGCGCGCGGGGGCGCTGCGGATCGATCTTCAGCGACGCGTCGTATTGCGCGATCGCCTTGTCGTACTGCTTCTGCTTGAGGTAGATCAACCCGATATTGTCATGGGCATAGGGGTCGTTGGGCACGAGCCGGAGCACCTCGTTGCAGTCGGCCAGGGCGTCATCGAGGCTGGCCCCCATGACCGCCCGCGTCAGGCAGCGGTTGTTCAGCGCCGGCGTCATCTTCGGGTCGAGCTTCAGGGTCTCGTCGTAGTCCGATGCCGCTCGTGCATAGTCGCCCCTGTTGAAGAAGGCGATGCCGCGGCTGAGATACAGGTTGGCGTCGCGCGGTCGCAGGCGGATCGCGTTGTTCAGGTCATCGATCGCTCTGTCGTATTCGCCGATGCTGCTATAGAGATTCGCACGGCTGGCGTAGATGCGCGGATTCTTCACGTCGACGCGCAACGCCTGGGTGTAGTCCTCGATCGCACGAGTGACGTCGCCGCGCAGAACCAGGACCTGTGCGCGATAGTAAAGCGCGGTTGGATTGCCTGGCGACAGGCGCAGCGCAACATCGATGTCCGCTAGTGCCCGCGGGAAATTCTTCTTGAGACCATAGGCAAAGCCCCTTTGGATGAGCGCATTGATGTCGTCCGGACTGATGAGCAACGCGGCATCGAAGTCGGCAATGGCAGCATCGAGCCGGTTTTTGAAGATCTGGGCCATGCCCCGGTTGATGTAGGCGAGCGGTTCCTTCGGATCGAGCGCGATCGATGACGTGTAGTCGTCGATCGCATGATCGTAGTCGTCGATGCGATGGTAGGCGGCGCCGCGCTCGAAGAACGCGAAAGCCATGCCGGGCGCCAACTCGATCGCATGGTCCAGATCGGCGACGGCTTCCTTCGCCCTGTCCATCTTGAGATAGGCGGCCCCCCGGCCAAGATAAGCGCGCGGTTCCTTTTCATTGATCTCGAGGGCCGATTCGAAATCCTTGACCGCCGCCTCGTATTCCTGCTTGTCGATCAGTGCCATGCCGCGCTGGTAGTAGGCATTGGCCACCTGGTCGGCGATCTGGGCCGTCGCCGGGTCGCGTTTGCCGTCCTTGTCCTTCTGCGTGAGCTTCAGGATGTTGGCCGTCTGAAGGCCGAGACGCACCGCTTCGTTGAAATCGGCGATGGCGCGGTCGGGATCGTTGCGCTGCCGCCAGGTCACGCCTCGATTGACCAGGGCATTGATCTCCTTCGGGTTCAACTTGAGGGCCTGGTCGAAGTCCGCGACCGCCTCCTCGAACTTGCCCTTCTTCGTGTAGTAGAGGATGCCGCGGTTCACGAGCGGGCCCGGATCCTTGGGCGTCAGCTCGTGCGCGATCGTGTAGTCATCGAGTGCCCTGTCAGAATCGCCGATTCGGTGATAGGCGATGCCACGCTGCATGTGGGCGAATGCCTGGCCCGGCTTCAGCTTGATGCTCTCGCTGAAATCGGCGATCCCCTTGTCTACCTCGTTCTTGTACATGTACGAAGCGCCGCGTCCCACATAGGGTGCCGGGTCGCGCGGATTGAGGCGAATCGACTCGGAAAAATCAACGATCGCCTTGTCGTAGTCGCTCTTGTCATACCAGGCGAGGCCACGCTGGAGGTAGGCGAAGGCCGCTTGCAGAGCAATGCGGTTGGTTTCCTGCTGAGGGCTCCTGTCAAGCTGGCCGGTGATCGTGTCGTGCACCTGGGAGAGCGACACTGGCTCAATCCTCTGGGGCAGGAGCTTGATCGCAGTCGTGAAATCGGCGATCGCTTGGTTGAGGTCGCCCTTGCGCCGGTAGACGATGCCGCGGTTCGTCCATGCGCTGATCTCTTTCGGGTTGATCTTGAGCGCCGCGTTGAAGTCGGCGATCGCGCCCTCGTTGTTGTCCTTGCGCAAGTAGAGAACCACACCGCGATTGATCAGCGGCAGAGTCTCGCGCGGCGCGAGACGGATCGCATCGCTGTAGTCGATGATGGCTCGGTCTGCTTCGCCGATCGTCTGATGGACGACGCCGCGCTGCATGTAGAGATGGGGGTTGAGCGGCTGCGCCATGATGGCGTCGTTGTACATCCGGATCGCCGTCCGGAAGTCCGCCTTGGAGAGCTTGTCGGCATCGGGGCCGCTCATCGAAAGTCCGCGATGCAGGTAGGCGAGCGCCAGGGCGCCGCCCTTCAGGAGCCCCTTGTCGATGACCTCGGTACAGGCGGCGACCTTCGTCGGCGCGTCGGCGCCGGTGACGCCGTAGCAGACGTCGGCATCGGGAGGATCACCCGGCTTCTTCATCGCCTCCGCTGGCTGTTGCGTCTGGGACGTCGTCTTCGCCGGAGCCGGGCCTGCAGGCTTTGGCTGAGCGGCAGCAGGCGAGACGACGAAGACATAGAATGCCGCAATGACGGCGCCGCGGGCGACGAGCCCCAAGGCATCCCCACGCTCAAAAACCCACATGACCATTCCTCATGAGGTGCGACGGCCCCCAAAGCCATTCGCACCCGGCAGGCGAAAGTCCCCAATGGCGGGACTTTTGTTTCATTCGCGCGGCAGTTTCAAGGCCGCCCCATCGACGGCGAGGGGGTTTTTTGGCACCCTCCCTGCGTCAAAAGGGAGGAAACCAATAATGACACTCAAGATGCGTCCACTCGGGCGCCGCACTGTCGTGGCTGGATTCGCCGCCAGCACCCTGACCGCTCCGGCGATCGTTTCGGCCCAGGGCACCTACCCCAACAGGACCGTTCGCTACATCAACCCATTCCCGGCCGGCGGTGCCACCGACACACTCTCGCGCATGTTCTGCGCCAAGTTGACGGAGATCAGCGGTCAGCAATGGATCGTCGAGAACAAGGGCGGTTCGGGCGGCAATGTCGGAATGGATGCGCTCGCCCAGTCGGCGCCCGACGGCTACACGCTTGGACTGGGCGGTATCGCCAGCCACGCCATCTCGCCCACCCTCTACGCCAAGCTGCCGTTCAATGCGAAGACCGACTTCACCTTCATCTCGACGATCTGGGAGCTGCCCAACATGCTGGTGGTCAATCTCGACCTGCCGGTGAAGACGGTGCCGGAACTGATCGAGCTGCTGCGCAAGAACCCGGGCAAATACTCGTATGGATCCGCCGGCTCCGGCACGACGCTCCACCTCTGCGGCGAGCTGTTCAAGATCATGGCCAAGGTCGACATGGTCCATGTCCCCTATCGCGGCGCCGCTCCAGCGATGCAGGACCTGCTCGCCGGGCAGATCCAGATGATCTTCGACAATATCCCCGGCGCGTTGGCTCAGTCGCGTCCCGGCAAGGTCCGGGCGCTCGGCGTCACGTCGGCCAAACGCAGCCCCGTGGTACCCGACGTGCCGGCCATCGCCGAAACGCTGCCGGGATTCGATATCAGTTCGTGGACCACGTTGACCGGCCCCGCGAAGTTGCCGCCCGATATCGTCGCCCGGCTGTCCGAACTCTCGAAGAAAGCGCTGGAGAGCGAGGACCTGAAGGCCAAGTTCTTCGACCAGGCCGCCATGGCCATCTGGCGATCGCCGGCCGACACCCTGGCCTTCCGCGATTCCGAGGAAGCGCGTCTTGCCCCGATCATCAAGGCCTCGGGTGCCCGCGTCGACTAGCGCGCATCCCGTCCTAGGCGTGTAGACTGAGGGTCATGCAGACCCTCAACACCGCCCAGACCGTCCTGTCGATGCTGGAAGTGAACGGCATCGACACCCTCTACTGCCTGCCCGGCGTCCAGAACGATGCGTTCTTCGACGCGCTCTACGACCGTACCAATGCCATCCGGCCGATCCATGCGCGCCATGAGCAGGCCTGCGCCTACATGGCGCTTGGCCACGCGATGGCGACCGGCAAGCCCTCGGCCTACGTGGTTGTGCCCGGCCCGGGGTTCCTGAACACGACGGCGGCGCTGGCGACGGCCTATGCGGTCAACGCCCCCGTTCTGGCGCTGACGGGCCAGATCCAGCAGGCGATGATCGGCCGCAACGTCGGGCTGCTGCATGAACTGCCCGACCAGCTGGCCATCATGCGCGGTCTCACCAAGTGGGCCGACCGCATCCCCGCGCCCGCGGCGGCACCGGGGCTCGTGAACGAAGCGTTCCGCCGTCTGCTCTCGGACCGCCGCCGCCCCGTGGCGCTGGAATGCGCCATGGACACCTGGGCGCGGCGGGCGCCGGTCGAGCTCATCGCCGCACCGGCGGCCGCCGATCCCTGCCCGGTCGACGAGGAAGCGATCGAGCGGGCTGCCAAGCTCCTGGGCGAGGCCGAAAGTCCGATGATCGCGGTCGGCGGCGGCGCCCAGGGCGCGGGCGAATACGTCCAGCGTATCGCCGAGCTCCTCGATGCGCCCGTGATGACGGGGCGCATGGGCCAGGGCGTGATCGACGGACGCCATCGCCTGTCGGTCACCGCGCCGGCCGGCTACCGCTTCTGGGGCGAGGCTGATGTCGTGCTCGCGGTTGGCACGCGGCTGCAGCCCCCGCAGCAGAACTGGGGCCTCGACGACGGGCTGAAGATCGTCCGCATCGACGCCGACAGCGAGGAGCTCGACCGTCATCGGAAGCCGGCGGTCGGCATCGTTGGTGATGCGGCGGCGACTTTGGAGGTACTGGCCGATCGCCTCGCCGCGCACAACAGGACACGGGCCGGCCGCGCCGACCACGTCGCCGGGATCAAGGCCGCTTCCAACAAGAAGATCCACGATCTGTTGGCGCCGCAGATCGCCTACCTCGAGGCGATGCGGAAGGCATTGCCCGAGGACGGTATCCTGGTCGATGAGCTGACGCAGATGGGTTACGCGGCGCGCTTCGCGTGGCCGACCTACAAGCCGCGCACCTTCCTGTCGCCCGGCTACCAGGGCACGCTGGGATGGGGCTATGCGACGGCCCTTGGCGCTAAGATCGCGCGTCCTGAAACGGCAGTCCTGTCGATCAGCGGCGACGGCGGCTTCATGTTCACCGCCATGGAGATGGCGACGGCCGCGCAGCATGGGATCGGCGTCGTGGCGGTCGTGTTCAGCGATGGCGCCTTCGGCAACGTGCGCCGCATCCAGCAGCAATCCTTCAGCAACCGAACCATAGCCACCGAACTGCGCAACCCCGACTTCGTGAGACTGGCCGAGAGCTTCGGCATCGACGCCGTACGCGTCGGCTCGCCGGACGAGTTGGGCGCGGCTATCGCGCGCGGCGTCGCCCAGGGCGCGCCCTTGCTGATCGACTGCCCCGTCGGCCAGTTCCCCGATCCGTGGCCGCTTGTGACCGTTCCGCCGATCCGGCCTCAGAAGGGCTAGGCGTCGCCGATCTTCGCCCGAATCTCGGCGAGCAGCGTCGTGGCATGCGCCTGGTCGGCGATGCGCTTCGAGGTAAAGCGCGGGTCGAGGGCTGGCGCGATCATCAGCAGATGCTTCACCAGGAAGCCCGGCAGCGGGGGCGGTTCGATCTGTTCTTCCGGCATCTCGACCTCGGCCATCGCGAAGTAGGTCGAGTCGTCGTCGCGCTTGAAGAAGTCGACGTCCCAATGATAGCGACCCTCGGTCCATGAATAGCGAACCTTCACGAGGGTTTCCTTGCGCTGGGTCCACAGCCGTGCGAAGTCGATCGCGCTGAGGCCGGTCTCCACCTCCACCACCTGTCCATCGACCGTGCGCTTGTACGTGAAGACGTGCGTGGTCTCCCCTTCACCTTCCAGCGAGCGGATGCGCAGGCCGGGAGCATCCAGATACGCCTGACGTAACAGATGGCGCGCCACGCCGGGACGACCGGACAGTTCGGCTTCGAGACCACCGGCTCGCTCGTTCAGGACAAATTTGCGCTCGTTTTCGATGGGCATGCTAGAATCGTCGCCATGGCTACACAGACAATCGACGATTTGCCGACGCCCGCCCTCATTCTCGACCGGGCGATCCTGCGCCGCAACCTCCGGCGCATGAGCGAACGCCTGCGTCATGCAGGTGTCATGCTGCGCCCCCACCTGAAGACCGCGAAGTCGGTCGAGATTGGGCGTATGGCGGTCGAGGGGCATGACGGGAGGATCACCGTCTCGACCCTCGCCGAGGCGCGCTATTTCGCGGATGGCGGCTTCAAGGACATTCTGTACGGCGTCGGCATCATTCCTTCGAAGCTCCCCGCCGTGACCGAGTTGCGTCGCCGCGGTGTCAACCTGCGCGTCGTTACCGACAATCTCGCCGTGGCCCAGGCCATCGCCGCCGCGGCGAAGGACGGTGACACCTTCTCCGTCTTCATCGAGATCGACAGCGGCGGCGGCCGAGCGGGCTTGCCCTTCCCTGCTCTGCCAGGGCTGCTTGACATCGCGCGCGTCCTTCACGAGGCGCCGGGCGTGGACCTTGCGGGCGTGATGACCCATGCTGGCCATTCCTATCATCAGAGCACGCCAGACGGAATCGCCGCGGTCGCCGAGCAGGAACGGCTCGCGATCGTGGGTGCGGCCGAGATGCTGCGAGCAGCCGGCATTCCCTGTCCCATCGTCTCGGGCGGCTCGACGCCCACGGCCATGCACTCGCGCGACTTCAGCGGCATCACCGAGATGCGGCCGGGCGTCTATGTCTTCAACGATCTCGACCAGGAATATATCGGCTCGTGCGGCGCGGGCGACATCGCGCTCTCGGTCCTGGCTTCTGTGATCGGCCACTATCCGCATCGCAATCAGCTCTTGGTCGATGCGGGCGCCCTGGCGCTTTCAAAGGACATCAGCGCACAGGAATTCCAGCCGAAGGTCGGCTACGGTACGATCGCCGATCCGCCGGCCCCCGGTATGGCCGTGATCGAATGCTCGCAGGAGCACGGGTTCGTCGCCGCCGACAGTCCGTTGCCCTACGGCAATCTGCCCGTCGGCGCCCGGGTCCGTATCTTGCCCAACCACGCCTGCATTACGGCGGCGGCTTACGACCGCTACTATGTGGTCGACGGTGACCTCGACGGCGGCTGGACCGTGGTCGAGGTGTACGATCGGATCAACGGCTGGTGATCGCCGATCGGCCTGCGCGCCTTAGGCGCGCCGCGGACAATCGGTTGATCATCTGCTAGGAAATTCGGCCCTCGGTGGCCTGGATATCGATCGTCCGCGCCGCGCTTGTCGCCAGGATGATCTCTATCCCGCGCAGGATGTCGTCGACGGCCATCGACGGTGCGCCTCCCAACCGGGCCGCCTGCTCCGGTACGTAAGGGATGTGCAGGAAGCCACCACGCATCTGCGTAGGATGGCTCTCGATTATGTCCATCAGCGAATAGAGGATGTGGTTGCAGACGAAGGTGCCGGCGGTGTTCGACACCGCGGCCGGCAGGCCCGCCTTGCGCATCTCCGCGACACATGCCTTCACAGGCAGAGTCGCGAAATACGCGGCTGGGCCGTCGGCCCGTACCGGCACGTCGATCGGCTGGTTTCGGTCGTTGTCGGGAATGCGTGCATCCTGGACGTTGATGCCGACCCGCTCGAGGCTGAGCTCGGTGCGCCCGCCGGCCTGGCCGACGCACAGCACGATGTCGGGCTTGGCCTCGTCGATCGCCTCGCGGAGCACGGCGGCGGATCTCCCATAGGAGGTCGGCAGGACCGCGGTCGCGACGCTCACGGCCCCGATCTTCTTCTTCAGCCGACTCACCGCCAGTGAAGACGGATTGACGGCGTCGCCACCGAACGGATCGAAGCCGGTCACGAGAGCTTTCATTGCGCACTCACCTCAAACGAAAGGGCGCCCGGTTAGGGGCGCCCCGACGTTAGACGCAGGAAGGGGCGACCGCTACTTGTTGGCCTTGTCGACCGCGCGGCGGGCCATGACGCCGACCAGATGGGCGCGATACTCGGCGCTGCCGTGGATATCGCTGTTCAGGCCGTCGGCTGGCACCTTGATGTCCTTGATCGCATCCGACGAGAAATTCTTCGACAGAGCCTCTTCCATCGCCTTCACGCGGAAGACGCTGGGGCCGGCGCCGGTCACCGCGACGCGCACGCCGCCGGCGGTCCTGGCGACGAACACGCCGACCATCGCGTAGCGCGAGGCCGGATTCGGGAACTTCATGTAGGCG